>JAJYEF010000076.1 GCA_021785915.1 bacterium | reverse complement strand
TCTTACCGCAAGCGGAATTCTTCCTTTTTTGTCTACTTTTGATAATTTCCTTCTTCCGGATTCCATTTCTTCGATTTCTTCGTGGGGGAGAAGCGAGTCAAGTTTTTCCTTGTCAAAAGAAGGCATGAAATGCTTATGGACGTCATCGGCCCTTAAAGCTGTTGTGTTGTTCAGACCGTAGCCTTCCAAATGATTTTGAACCCTTTCTTTATGGTAATTCCAGGTTAAATAAAGTATGCTGTCTTGTTTTCGGAAAGTTTTCGAAAGCGCTCTTACCTGGGCGGCAGTATTATTAAGCTTAGGATCGCTGAAATAAATAATGTCTACTTCGGATATATCAGGCAAGCCCTTACCTCTTTTGGTAAGCGCGTCTTTCATAAGTTTTCCGGTAGAAGCTTTCCTATTGCCAAAAGACGCGTCGCTAAAAAGGACTATTTTGTCTACAACTCCCGCCTTATACAGCTCGTCTGCCGCGTTTACTATAAATGCCGAGTAAAAGGAGAGCCTTGCTTGTCCTTTTCTTTTGCCCTTGTCTATAAGGTTAACCGCATAAGGGTCCACAACAAGATACCTGTAGTGTTTATTAAGAATTGCCTCAATTGCATTTGTCCCAGCCAGGGGATCTTTTTCTTTGTTCATAGGCCTATATTATATCACAGGCCTAAGAGTTTTAAGGAAAAGTTAAGAAGGTTTCCGATAAAACTTCCGAGAGAAAACCCTCCTATCGGAAAAAGCAAAAGGAAAAATATTATAAAAATTCCAAGTGGTCCTATCGAAAGGTAAGCCGCCGCATCTCTTTCGGGCAAAACTAAAGAAAAAACCTTTGAGCCGTCAAGAGGAGGAATGGGTATAAGGTTAAATATTCCCAGTATTAAATTTATATAAACTACTATATAAAGGAAGTTAACGGCCGCAATAACAGCGGTTCCCAGAGCGAGACCTGAACCAAAAAATGGTGTTGCAAAAATAAGTATTTTTATAATAATTGCGGCAACTATTGCAAGAAGGAAGTTCGTCGCGGGTCCCGCGAGCGAAACAATGGCAACATCTTTCCTTCCCTCGCGTAAATTAAACGGGTCAACGGGAACAGGCTTGGCCGCTCCGAATACGACCGGGGATCCCGAAATAATAAGCACAAGCGGAAGTAGAATGCTCATTATGGGGTCTATGTGGGGTCGCGGGTCAAGCGTCAAGCGCCCCATTAGTCTTGCGGTTGGGTCACCCAGGCGTTCCGCAACAAATCCGTGCGCAATTTCATGAAGAATTGCCGAGTATATTAAAACAACAATTGTAATTAACGCTGAAAATAAATCCATATTGTTCAAAATTTAAATCTATGATATCATAGTAAGCCGAAGATGGATAGTAGAGTCAGAAGTTAGATTCTATCAATAATCAATTTTCTATTTTCCAGAATTTATGGGCGCAAAGTGTTACAACTGCGGCAAGGGCGTTATGTACGGACATAATGTTTCCCACGCAAAAAACAGGACAAGAAAAATTTTTAAACCTAACCTTCATAGTGCAAGGGTTTTTGTTGATGGCAGTTACAAAAGGGTAAAACTGTGCACGAAGTGTCTCAGGCAATTAAGGGGACAAAAAAATGTGAATAAAAAAGAAGTTTCGGTTCAGCCTCAGGACGCTCCGGTTTTAGCAGCTTAAATTAATTTCAAAAGTTTTATTTTTCAAGTTTACTTTCTTCCAGAACCGCACGGATAAAAAATAGGGGAGTAAGTATTAAATTCAAGAAAACCAGGCCCTGCCATGACGCCTTCGCTAAGGACAGGCCGAAAAAAGTAAGCCAGATTCCCATATACATCGGGTGGTCAAAGTATTTATAAATACCTCTCGTAACTTTTTTTTGTTTTTGTGGCAAAACTCCGAAGGAGTTTCCAAGACTCATGTAACTCAGAATCCAAAATATAAGTCCTACGACAGCTATTAATATCCCTAAAATTTTTAAGTTTTGCGGAAACGAAACCGAGTTAGGTGTTTGAGAAATGATTATAATGTTTAATAAGTATAAAAGGGGAATGATCACAGTGCCTACAAAGGACGCAACCAAACCCCAGTTAACCGGACTTTTCATTTACTTCCTTTCTTAGGAAATCAAGAAGGGTTATATCGGCATTGGGGTAACCGTTTATAAAATCCTTATAACCCGTTTCTCTTTTTCCCTCAACTTGAATTTGTTTTTCGGGCATAAATTTAATAATTTTCTCGTCCTCCTCATTTAGTTTTGAGCGTGTCCAGACGCCCGGCCACGGATAATAAGCCCTCACCATTTTGTTCAGGAAATCGGAGTCGGACACAATAAAAGATAACTCTAAAAATCCGTCATCCCTTGTTAGAAGTTTTGTAAAAGTTGCCTGCGTATGGTCCTGTGGAGTCTTTTTAACAATCCCCGCTTCATACTGGTTGACAACTTCTTGAAGAAGGGGTGTGCCCAGTTTGAACAGTTTTTCGTACAGGGACCTGGCGGTATCGTTTGGATCAATTTTTGCCTCAGCCTGTGCAATAATCGGACCGTGATCCATATATTTATCGATTTCAATTATACTTACGCCTGTTGTTTCTTCGCCGTTTAAAATAGCGCTTTGCGCAGGAGTTGGACCCCTATATTTTGGCAAAAGCGACGGGTGGACATTTATTATTCCTTTTTCAAAAAAATCTATAACTTCCTGCGGGATTATTACACCAAAGTCCGCAACAACTCCTAAAGTTGCTCCGGTTGATTGAATTTCCAAATTCCCTATCATCTCTGCCGATTTTTGGACCGAAATATAATTTATTTTTTTTGCTTTGCAGAAAAAAGTTACCGGCTCCTGGCTCCCTTGTTCTGTGGTCACGACCAATGGAAGATCAACGCTGTTATGAAGCATATTAAGAAGCGGAGAGACGTATCTTGACGAGCCAAAAAAAACTACTTTCATGAACTTAGTATAGCAAATAGCTAAAAAAATAGCGTATAGCTTCAATCATCCATACGCTAAAGATTAATATCTGATAACCTAAGCTATATTTTAATCTCTTCGAAAATGTCCTCGTACCACAGGCATTACAGACTATATATTTATTTCTTCAAATATGTCTTCACCTTTTTCGTTTTTCTCGGATTTGTAAAGCGTGCCTTTTTGCTCTAACACTCTCTTGGTGAAAATAATTCCGTTAAGGTGGTCGATTTCGTGCTGGATAATGGTTGCCATAAACCCTTTGAATTTCCTGTTATGCTTTCGGCCCTGTTCGTCGATAAATTCGACAGTGACTACGTTATATCTTTGAACTTCACCCCAAATATTAGGAAGCGAAAGGCATCCTTCAAGCTTGGTAGTTTTTTTCTGTTTTGCTTCAAGATTTGCTTCTTTTGTAATAACGGGGTTTATAAAGGTAAAAACTTCTGATTTTGGAGTGGGTTTTGCGATAAATATCCTTAGGCTTTTGCCTATTTGGGGTGCGGCAAGTCCGACCCCGACAGGATCTTTCGCCAGGGAAAGAGCCAGTTTCATATCGTCAATTATTCCCAGAATTGTTTTGTCGACGCTTGTAACACTTTGGGATATCTCCGAAAGAACGGGATTTGGGGCGATTATTATGTCTGACATATTATTAATGAGTTCAAAGTTGATACAGAAATTGAGTATAGCCTTATTTTGCTCCCCATGACTTTAATGCGTCTTGCGCCTGCGGATTTACGCCGAATAGTTTTTCCATGGTTTTTAGTTCGTCAATTGCTTTTTGATTATAAGTTTGGTTAATTATTTTACCATTTTTGTCTATCGCCAGCTGGTGATAGAAGATTGCAAGAGCATAATAAGCTTTTCCGCCCGGATAATCGGGCTTCAAATAGACAGTGTGCTGAAGTGTTTTTATGGCATCCTGAAAGTCTCCTGTCTGTCCGTATAAAACTCCAAGGTTATATGAAACATCCGGGTCGGTTGGAGCCAGTTGTGCCGCTTTTTTAATTGCGGTTAGGGCTTGAGGAAGGTAGGAAGGATCAACCTGCGACAGAACATAGAACATCCTGACCCTAGTTTTCCAGAACACTACGTCGTTAGGGTGTTCGGTTATAACCTTGTTATCCGTGTCTAAGGCCGTTTGGATC
>JAJYEF010000009.1 GCA_021785915.1 bacterium | reverse complement strand
GTGCCTCTTTCAAGCATAATGGACGATAACACAGTTTATGTAAAAAATTCTCAGGGATATTTTGTTAAAACGGGGGTTCAGACTGGTATCCAAAGCGATACGTTAGCGCAGGTTATTTCAGGTCTTTCGGAAGGTCAAACCGTAGCGATAGATCCATCAAGCGTTCCCCAGAAAGATATTAGAAGTAAATAATAAATTCTGCATGAAAAAAGTAGACGAAATAATTAGAATGACTGACATTACAAAAACCTATGGAGAAGGAGAAGCAGAAACAACTGTCCTTAGAGATATCGATCTGGTCGTTAAGAAAGGCGAGTTCCTCGGAATAACGGGACGTTCAGGAAGCGGTAAGTCTACATTAATGCATATAATCGGCCTATTAGACAGTCCCACGTCGGGAAATTACGTTTTAAACGGCACGGATACGTCTAAGCTTAAAGAGGATGAGTTGGCATTTCGAAGAAATAAAGAAATTGGATTTGTCTTCCAGTCGTTTAATTTATTGCCCAAACTATCGGCACTTGAAAATGTTATATTGCCTGCAATTTATGCGGGAATAAACAATAAAGAAAGGACCGAAAAAGCAACAATGCTTTTGACAATGCTTGGTTTGGAAAACCACATTGGAAAAAAGCCCAATCAAATGTCCGGGGGACAACAGCAAAGAGTCGCTATTGCACGTGCGCTGATGAACGATCCAGAACTTATTCTTGCAGACGAGCCTACGGGTAACCTTGATACAAAATCGGGGGACGACGTGATGAAAACATTAAGACATCTTAACGATGAAGGCAAAACCGTAATTATTATTACCCACGAGCACGATATTGCAATTCAGGCAAAAAAACTAATTCAGCTTGAAGATGGAATGCTAATGCACGAAAGAAAAAAAACTGTAGCTACATAAAATGAATATTGAAGAACTGTTTGTTTTGTCGACAAAAGCAATATTTGCAAATAAACTTAGAAGTTTTTTGACTACTCTTGGAATTACGATAGGGGTATTTGCAATTATTGTTCTTGTTTCAATCGGCTCGGGATTGCAAACTTACATCACAAACGAGATATCGTCTTTGGGCCCAAATATTATAGACGTTATACCCGGGAATTCTTTGCTTACGGCATTTGGACCGGGAACTCAGAACAAACTTACTATATCCCTGGCTCAGGGTTTATCCGATAAGCTTACTTCAACAGCTCAAGTCGCACCCCTTGTAGAAGTTTTAACAACAGTAAAATACAAAAATATTGAAAGTAAAAACGTGTACGCAATAGGCACTACGTACGTCTATCCAAAGGCTGTCGTCTATGGAAAAACGGTCATCGGGACTTTTTTTTCTAAAGGTCAGGAGCAGTCGGGGGCGAATGTTGCCGTCATTGGTTATACGGTTTATTCGAAATATTTTAAAAACCAAAACCCTATCGGACAAAAAATATTTATAGGAAATGAAAAATATACCGTTGTAGGGGTAACGGAAAAAAGCGGGGTCTCTTTAGGCGTAGATCACGACAATGTTGTATATATGCCCCTTGAAGCCGCTCATTCTCAATTCGGTATTGACCGGTTAACAGAAATAGTAGTAAATGCTAAATCCCAAGAACTTGTCCCGATAGTAAAAACACAAATTAATACGGTGTTGTCAAAAAAATTAACTAAAGATGAATTTAGTATTCAAACGGGGGATACTTTAGTTAATACTATATCAAATATTACAAATATGTTATCCCTAGCTTTAGGCGGAATTGCGGCAATTTCTCTTCTAGTCGGGGGAATAGGAGTAGCAAACATAATGCTTGTTTCAGTAACCGAACGCACCAAAGAAATAGGTCTACGAAAAGCACTCGGAGCCAAACGCAACGATATTTTGGCACAATTTTTATTGGAAGCGGTAATGTTGTCGGTAACGGGTGGAATCATTGGTATTATTTTGGGAATGCTTGCCTCAATTGGAATTGCCATTATCTTAGTCTCAACCGTAACATGGTGGTCGGTGATATTAGCATTTGGTTTTTCGGCAGCAGTAGGTATAATATTCGGAATGGCTCCAGCACTAAGAGCTTCAAAACTCAATCCAATTGATGCCCTAAGGTATGAATAGACTTTCGCCTTTTTTTAATAAGAAGTTTAGAAACAAAGCCTACAATATTGCAAAATATTTAATAGGATGGCCTGTCTCGGTCATTTCCTTGCTTTATATAGGAAGTATTATTTATTCAAATAAATCATCTTTCGCGTCTGTTATATCGATTAATTTTACATTTTTAACTCTTTCAATTCTTTCTTTTTTCGTATACTTTACTCTTCGCGCACTTTTGTGGAACGAAATTATAAAACAAAAAGGAAATAAATTATCTTTTAAAGATACTGTTTATTTTTGGGAAATTTCCGAAATTAAACGTTATACCCCGGGAAACGTATGGTCGTTTTTATCTCGGTCTTTTCTGTTTACGCAAAACAATCTTTCCGCAAGGCAAATTTTTTCATCGATAGTAAACGAAATGGGATTGATAGTAATATCATGTTTGTCGATATCGCTTTTTTACATAGCTGGAGTTTTAAAAAACCCGCTTCTGATTAATTTATCTTTAACTTTTACGCTCGTTTTGGTATTAGTGTACCTTTACATAGGTAAACTAATTCGATATATTCCAAATTCTAAAATTTTTGAGCTTGTTAAAGACTTAATACTTCCGAGCGATAACGTATTCGTCAACTTAAAACTATTTATGTTGGCGGTATCTTCCTTTGCTATGTTTGGTATTGCTACTTATTTTTCGGCTATCTCACTGTTTAACCTAACTCTTACGAACGTAACTCAGTTTGTAAGCTTGTTTGTATTTTCGCTTTTGGTCGGATACCTATCCTTAATTACTCCTATGGGGTTGGGTGTTAGGGAGGGAGTAATGACATTCGGCCTCTTATCATTCCTATCGGCCTCCGCCGCAGGGCTGGTTTCAATTTTTACCAGAGTAACATTTACAGTTTCCGAAGTTATTTTCTTAGGTATAACCGTTTTATGGGTAAAAACTAAAAATAAACTAATTAACGACGTAGAAACTTTCATTTTAAGTCATAAACATGAAAGCGTTCTTGCATTCTTAATTTTATTGTTTTTCGCTTATTTTACGGCTGCGGGATTTTTGCGCTACGACTATTTTTATACAGGAAGATTCGATCTTGGCAACATGGACCAGACAGTCTGGAATACTATTCACGGCCGCATTTTTCAAACCACCGACCCAAATGGGACGGATATAATATCGAGGCTTGCCTATCACGCTGATTTTATTTTAATTCTTATATCCCCGCTTTATTTTATTTGGTCAAACCCGAAAATGCTTATCTTACTTCAGGTAATTGTGATTTGTTTTGGCGCTTTGTTTGCATACTTGCTTGGAAAGGAAATTTTAAAAAATAAGAACTTTTCACTTGCCCTTTCAGCTGCATTTCTGCTTTATCCCGCAATCCAATATAATCTTTTATTTGATTTTCACGGAGTAACCCTTGCTACAACTTTTCTTCTTGCCACATTTTATTTTTTTCTAAAAAGGAAATATCTATATTTTTTCGTATTTGCTGTGCTTGCCGGCCTTACAAAGGAACAAATTTGGTCGATTGTTGCAATTTTCGGCTTTGCGATTTGTTTTAGGGAAGTATATAAAAAAAATTTCAAACTCACTAAGGAATTTATATTCGGGTTAATGGTATTTGCATTGGGTACATCCAGTTTTTATATTCTTATCTGGAAGGTTATTCCTTACTTTAAAGGCGGAACACATTTTGCCTTATCTTATTTTTCCGATTTTGGAACTACAACCTCAGGGGTATTTCTTAATATTCTTTTAAATCCGTTAAAAACGCTATCCATTATTTTAAAATATGACAATCTAGTCTACTATGTACAGCTCCTGGCACCTGCGGGATTTTTGCCATTACTTGCATTTCCTGTATTAATTTTTGCGGTTCCCGACATATTGATTAATGCTTTAAGCACGAATGTCCAACTGCACCAGATATATTATCAGTACACGTCGGCTATAACACCTTTTGTGTTTATTTCCGCCATATACGGAGCAAAATTTGTAACGGAAAGATTTAGGAGAGTGTCTTTTGAGATGCTTGGAATGTATATTGTTTCGGTCGCTTTAATTTCTCAATATTTGATAGGGCCCATGCCCGGTACTTTGAAACCCAACATCGATATGTTTGTAAACCAAATTTCCGACGCGGCACAAATAGAAAAATTCATTAACTCTATACCAACCAAATATAGCATTGCCGCAACAAACAATTTAGGCTCCCACTTATCCAGAAGACAAAATATATATACAATTCCCATTGGTATTGATAAGGCTGACGTTATACTTTTTCTTCTGAATAACGGATTTAGCCAACAACCTGTTAGTACGCTTGAACAGACTGTCTCCCATATGGAGCAGGATAAAAGATACGTGCAGGTCTATAAAAAAGGAGATTTTATAGTTTTTGAAAAAAGAACCTTATATTCCCAGCCCAAGCCTAAAAAAGGAGAGGTAAATCTATTTCCATACTCGATTAAAGCGTTAATTGACAGACAGTATCATAAAAGCGACATTACTCTGGAAACACAAGTTTCTTCGGACGGGAATTTTCAAAGTTATATTGTTTCATTTGATGTAGACGGGCTAAAGGAATATTCGCTAATGAATGTCCCAAATACTCCGATGCCTCAAAACGGATATCCGGTTTTGATTCTTGACCACGGGTATATTCCACCTAACCAATATAGTACGGTTGACTCATATAAAGCAGAGGCTGATTATTTTGCAAATCATGGTTTTTTGGTGTTAAAGCCCGATTACAGGGGTAATGGAAACTCGGAGTTGGATAATCAGGCCCTTATGCGCTTTGAATACCCCGTAGATGTGCTTACACTTCTCGCATCTTTGGGAAACGTACCAAAGGCCGACTTAAATAATGTGTTCTTATGGAGTCATTCTATGGGTGGGGAAGTAAGCCTAACTGTACTTGAGGTTATATCGCAAGATAAAAGTTTGAACCATCTTATAAAAGGGGCAGTATTTTGGGCACCGGTAACTGACCCTGTTAAATGGTTTGCGAAAAACCATCTTCCCGATCTTGAGGAAGCCACAATTACACCATATCCATATACTAAAACTTTCCAAATCCTTGGAACTCCCGAGGATAACCCCAGGCTTTGGGAGTCGCTTTCCCCGCTAAATTTCCTAAATAATATAAATGTTCCGATACTCCTGCAGCACGGAACCGCTGATACGACAGTTCCATATTCGTGGTCCGTAGAGCTTGACAATGATTTGAAAAATCTCGGAATGAATGTACAATTCATTTCTTACCCAAACGACAACCATAACCTTCCTCTTCATTGGTCGCAGGCCGTATCGGCAGACCTTAATTTTTATAATTCCTTAATAAAATAAGATTGCAAAAATTTTTAAAAACACTTACGATTAATGTATGGCAAACGTGCTAAAGGCGTCCGGGGAAAAAGAACCTTTTGACGAGGAAAAACTCGTCGATTCCATAAAAAGAGCCGGAATCCCTGATAATTTACAAAATAAAGTTCTTGAACATGTAAAGTCTAAACTTTATGAGGACATTCCAACGGAAGAAATCTATAAGCACATTACGGAATTTTTGGGAAAAGAAGAGGTAGCAGTTAAAGCAAAATACAGCCTCAAGAGGGCAATTATGGGTTTGGGCCCTACGGGTTATCCGTTTGAAGACTTCGTATCGGATATTTTAAAAGCAAAAGGTTATGTCACTCAGGTGCGTTCAATTTTGACCGGTACCTGTGTAAGCCATGAGATAGACGTTATTGCGGAAAAACAAGCCGAAGGTGAAAAGCTAATGATAGAAGCAAAATTTCATAACGCTACGGGAATTAGAACTGATGTGCATGTCTCACTTTATACAAAGTCAAGATTTGACGATTTGAAAGAAAAATATCATTTTAATAAGGCTTGGCTTTATACAAATACTAAAATCACACCCGACGCCCTGACCTATGCCATATGTGCGGGAATGGGTGTTGTAAGCTGGAGTTATCCCGAAAACGAAGGCTTAAGGGATCTCGTAAACGAATACAGGCTGTACCCCCTGACTATCCTCACTTTGTTATCCAATGCACAAATCCAAACACTTTTGGAAAACCATGTAGTTTTGGTAAGAGATATCTGCAGTAACAGGGAAAGTCTTGACGTTCTTGGGCTTCCGGGTGACAGGGCCGATAAGATATTTAATGAAGCAAAAGTCATTTGCGAAGGTTAAATTTGGGGTTTTGCTAATTTATTCCTTTCGTAAGTGTCCGCCATATATCCGTTTGGGACAGTTGTGAGCTTATCCGCATAAAGCAAAAATCCGTTTCTTATCGTGTGATCTCCGAATTTCTCGTTTATGCTGTCTACGGTTTTTAGTAAGTTTTCGTTATTTTTGCCGGCCGGAAAAAGAGGCAGGGTTATACTTTGTTCATCCTTAAGGTTCGATACCCAAATGCCGATTCTTCTTACATAGTTTGTATTTTTTAGCATAAATCCCCCGTTTTTAAATATTTTTAGACATAAATTATAAAGTTCCTGACCGCTGTTAAAATATTCGTTTATGGTTTTACGTCCGTGGAAGCTTTGGCTGCCTCCCAGATATATACCTGCCGTCTTTGCCTTTTTGTTAAGCCTTCGAAGTTTTATGGCTATTTCCTCACAAAGCTCGTAAATATTTTGCAGGACAACCCTTTTATCGTATTCGTTTTGCGGCAGGCAATAATTTCTGCCAACTGATTTAACGTCCGATCCTTCCGTGTAGGGAATTACGGAAGTATTGTCTATTCCAAGCGCCAAACCTCTTAAAAATTCCGCTTCGACATTGCCAAATTCACACTTCAGACTGTAAAGGGGGAGTTCTCTAAGTTGCAAAGGCTTGGTGACGCCAAGTTTTGCAAGGCGTAGCGCTATTCTTTCGCCTATGCCGCAAAAATCTGTAAGCTCGGCTTTACCATATATCTCATCTATGTTATAAGGCGTTATTTCCGTTATGCCGTTTGGCTTGTTCATACCTGAACCAAGTTTTGCCAAAAGTTTATTGTGGGAAATCCCGACGGAAACGGTAACAAATTCTCCTATTTCGTTTCTAATCCTTGTCTTTATGGCTTTAACGATTTCGTCTTTCCCGCCGAACAGATGAAGGGTAGGAGTAATATCCATGAAAACCTCGTCTAGGGAGAACAGTTCTACGAATGGAGAATAGTCTTTGCAAATATCCAAGAATTTTTGGGTCACTTCCCAATACCTGGTAAACTGTGCCGGAACAAATATCATATTAGGCGCTATTTGCAACGCTTCGAAAGTGCGGCTCGGTGACTTTACGCCTTGCTTTTTGGCTTCTCTGGAGGCTGCAATAATGCATGTTCTTCCGTTTTGTGCTGTGACGCCGATCGGCTTACCCCGAAGCTTAGGATTAAACTGTTGTTCGCAGGATGCAAAATATGAATCGAAATCAATGTGCAATATAGTTTTCATAAGCTACAATAAAAACCAGTAAACATAAATCCTGAGGGCTTTCTTAAAGATGTGGTAGGGCAGCATAAGACTACTTTACGAGAAAAATATACGAAAATCAAGAGAACAAAATACGACAATCTGCATCATTTTTATAAATGCCGCAGGTCTGATATAATTCGAATTTGTGAATAATCTATACGAAAGATGTAGAACATGCGAAGTTGAATGCGTGCTTGAAGATGAGTCGCAAAAGATATTAACACAGAGCTCAAAACTTACAACAGAACAAATTAAACATAGAATATCTGTCATGTCCCTTAAGGCAAGCCGTATAGGATGTCCGAATCCCGAAATAACGAGAATCAGGAAACAAGCGGCAAAACAAATAGACGCAAAAGCGCTTTCTTCGATTACCGGAAATTATCACGGGACAACCGAACAACCGGGTGAAAAGGATAGTTATGACTATAAATTCAAACTTTCGGGAACAGTTTGGAGAAGAAGGGACGATTTTAAGGCTGTTAAATCAAAGCACAGGCCTTAGTTTAATAAGTAGAAATATGGAGTCTTGACTGGTCTATGACCGCATTATAATTAAGTTGAGTTTTTAACTGTACTACGTATAATTTCTGTCCATAATCAAGCGTCAGAGGTTGGGAAGTCAACAGCTCCGATGTAGTATTTCCCTTAAAATCAATCTGTGAGCCGGCGATTACGCGTCCGTCTGTAGCATTTACAAGCCTTACGCTTGCCACCTCATTCCCCGTAGGAATATGCAGGGAAACCTCAAATACCACCGATTTAATTTTGCCGTAAGAATTACTGTCTACATACGCCTGCAGTCCCGGAACGTTTGTCCAATCGGAATAATTTCCGCCCCCTGAACCAAAAGGAACATAATATTCCTGCGGAATACCAGTAGGTTGCGAGTTAAGTGTCGCAGCATTAACAACCGGCGTAGGTGTCAAGGTTGGCGTTATTGTGATTGCATTAAGCTGCATGATCCTATTTACGTCCGTCTGTAATTGGTTTATTTCGGTCTGGCAGTTGGCGCACAAAGACGTTTGCAAAGGATTAGCGACATTAACGGAAGTGGTGTTAGTGTTAGATTTTGCTGTCATTGAGTCAATATCAAGATAAGCTAAATTTAATAAAATAAAAATTAACGTAAATACTATAAAATTTTTAAGCGTCAAAAACTTTCTCATATGATTACTCTAGATTAACATGCCTTTGCTGTCAAATTATGGATTTAAAAATTTCTAAGGTGATAAAGAGCACATTGTAAAGGTAATTTATATCACTGAAAAAAAATATTATTTTGAGGTATATTTTCGATGCGCCGGTAGCTTAAGGCAGGAGAGCACATCATTTTCTGCGAGGGCAGGAAGATGACATGGGGGTGCAAATCCCTCCCCAAGCGCACATGAGCCGTTAGCTCAAAGGAAGAGCGGTTTCTTCCAAAGAAAACGATCAGGGTCCAATTCCCTGACGACTCAATAATTTTTAATACCCCACTATGTGGGGTATTTTTTATGCCTATATGCCGTAGTCCGAAAGCGGGGCATTACCGATGCGTGTTCGGTGGAGAGTCATAATAAAACCGCTGCACTGGACTTGTCCCGGGATTGTTGAAAATCCTCCTAAAAACCCGTCCGAAATTAAAGTACCGATCGCATTATTATTAAATGATCCGTAAGGATAAGTAAATATATCTACCGTTTGGCCTGTATGTTGTTGAATTTCCTGCTGAGCCGTCTGAATTTCGAATTGGATTTTGCTTTCCGGTCCTCTTGAAATCGGATAATGTGACCACGTATGGTCTGTAAAATAATAAACACCGCTATTTTTCATGGCAGTCACATCGCTCCACGTAAGCATATCGGGGTTACTGTCCACCAGGCCCGACGCAAGCATTAAATTTGCCTTTAGATGATACTGTTCAAGAATTGGCAAAGCGTATGTATAGTTGTCCTTATATCCGTCATCCATGGATATGACAACCGTCTTAGGGGGAAGAGGAGTATGGTTTCTTAATGCATCTATAAGATCCGAAGCCCAAATGGTGTTATATCCGTTATCGGCAAGGTATGCCATCTGCTGTGAGAAAACTCCGCTATCGACCGTTAATGCGGTCTGTCCTAAAGCCCTTGCGGTTGCCTCAGGCTGGATATGGTGATACATTAAAACGGGAACACTAAGACAATAGCCTGAAGAGCCATTATTGTTGACCAAAGACGATAAAAAAGTTTCGGGTGCTACCGCCGGTTTGGAAACCGGTGTAGGCGAAGGAGTAATAGTCGGAGTTGTAGTCATTCTAAGTATTGCAGAGTAAGTGGATACCGGGGGCGTTTTAGGCGCCGCAAAAGTTACATAAGACAACTTATTATTAAACGTTATAGTATACGGTAACAAAAAAAGTACTAATAGAAATAACAATAAGATTCCGGAGAAGTCTTTACGTTTTACCTTTTTTTTGTTTAACCTTATAGTTTTGGATTTTTTCACCGCGCAATTATACCACTGAAAACTGAAATTTTAAAGAGGAAATGTGTTATAATCCAAATAACAGCTTAAATGGCTGTTTTATTATGGATAAGTTTACGTCGGACAAAATTAGGAATGTTGCTGTTATAGCGCACGTCGATCACGGAAAGACAACGCTTGTTGATTTTATGCTTAAGCAATCCCATACATTTAGGGAAAACGAGGCGGAAATGTTGCAAACAACGATACTTGATTCAAACCCCCTTGAAAGAGAACGGGGAATCACAATTTTAGCAAAAAATACGGCGATTTATTATAAAGGGTACAAAATAAATATAATCGATACACCCGGCCATGCAGACTTTTCGGGAGAAGTCGAAAGAACTTTAAATATGGCTGACGGAGCTCTTTTAATAATTGATGCGCAGGAAGGACCCATGCCTCAAACGAAATTTGTTCTAAAAAAAGCACTAGATTTAGGACTTAAAATAATAGTTGTAATAAATAAAGTGGACAAAAAACTTGCCGACATACCTAAGACTATTGGAAAAACTCACGATTTATTTTTAGAACTTGTAACGGATTCCGAGCAGCTTGATTTTCCGACATTTTATGCAATCGGAAGAGAAGGAAAAGCTTCGGAAAAAATCGATAATATTTCATTCTCCACCAATCTTGAACCAATAATGGATAAAATCATAAATTTTGTACCTCCACCAAAGAAAGAGGATGGGACTTTTCAGATGCTTGTATCAAGCCTTGACTATGACACCCACAAAGGGAAACATGCGATAGGAAAAATTAAAAGGGGGAATCTTAAAAAAGGCGACAGCCTCGTCGATATTAACGTGAATGGAGATAATATAGCGGGTAAGGTAGAATCGCTCAGGCTTTCCCACGGCTTAAAAAAAGTTGAAGTTGATGAGGCTTTTTGCGGGGACATTGTTGATATAGCGGGATTCCCTAAGGTCGCTATCGGCGACACGCTGGCAGATTCTTCAAAACCGGACGCTTTGGACAGGATTATTCTCGAAGAACCGACCATTAAAATCGCGATATCGGCAAACTCATCCCCTTTTGCCGGACGTGAAGGAAAATTCACTAACGCTCGCCAAATAGAAGAAAGACTTTTAAAAGAACTGGAAACAAATATAAGCCTACGATATGAAAAGATAGGAGATAAGATGGTCGTTTCGGGAAGGGGGGAACTACACCTGTCGATCCTTATTGAAACTTTAAGACGTGAAGGATATGAATTCCAGATTGAAAAACCTCAAGTGATCACGAAGTCACAAGACGGAGTGATTATGGAACCTGTTGAAACTGCAATGATAGACGTGTCAGACGAATTCTTAGGCGTTATAACTTCTGAAATGGGCAGACGTAAGGGCGAAATGATGGACATGCATTCGGAGGGAAACGGCACGACAAGGTTTGTCTATAAAGTCCCTTCCAAGAACTTGTTTGGAATAAGAAACGACTTGCTAACAAAAACAAAAGGGACTGCTATTATAAACGTTGAGTTTTTTGATTACGAACCGTTAACTCCGGCTTTGCCGAAATTAAGAAATGGCGTATTAATAGCATCCGAATCCGGAGTTTCACTAAAGTACGGTCTAAATAACGCACAGGGGAGAGGGATAACTTTTATTGAACCCGGTACCCCTGTATATGAAGGAATGATAATCGGCGAAAACTCCAAACAAGACGATATAGAAATTAACGTTACGAAAGAAAAGAAACAAACTAATATGAGAGCCTCAACTGCAGATGTTCATTTGGGATCTTTGACTCCTCCGACGATAATGAGCTTGGAAGAATGCATAGATTTTTTGGAAGAAGACGAACTTTTGGAAGTTACGCCGCAAAATCTTCGCCTTCGTAAAAAATATCTAACAAGGCTTGAAAGGGTTAGGCAACAAAGAGAAACAAATTAAATCTTTCTGATAATTTCTTCTAGGTTTTTAAAATTATCTACTGTAAATAATGCCCCCATCGTAACATGACTTGCACTTTTCCTCATTATGCATGGGATGTGCGCTTCCAGAGACATGTCAAGGTCGGTTTGTGTATCTCCAACAAATACGGTTTCCTTTATAAATTCATCAAAACTTACAGCAAAATATTTGGCTGCAGCACGCAAATGCTGTTCGCCTTTAATAAAGTTTGGATCATTGGGTCTCATACCGGCAATAAAGTCTACATAGTCTGATAATCCTGTTTTACGAAGGTCATTCTTTATTACAATTTCCTGCTGTCCTGACGAAATAAATATTTTAAAACCCGAAGCTTTTAGCTTCACTAAAACGTTTTTCACTTCGGGAAAAGCCTTTGGGATAACTCTTTCGCCCAGATCCTTTGTAATTTCACTTGATTTCTTAAAAACTTCTTCTTTGGAAAGAACAATATTATATTTACGAAGGAGTCCGTCCACTTGCAAAAAGTTCGGCTGTCCGGCAGTATCGAGTAGATATTTCGATGCCGAATTTTCGTCTATGCCGTATTCTTTATTAAAAATTTCTCCCCAGACTCTGGCATACTCCGGCATACTGTCGAATAGCGTGCCGTCTTTATCAAATCCTATATATTTTATTTTCATTTCTTCTTTTGGATAAAATCATCAGCTATGGCACGCGAAATAAAATTTATCCCGTCAAGAGTTCCAAATTCATCCTTTATCTTTTCATTTATCATTTGTGTCCCGACCGAAAAATTGTTAATTATCTCCGTTAGTCTCTCCGACGTCATATCCGCCGCGGTTAAAACTTTCCCCATTTTTAATGCCTCTATGGTTTTGTTGTTGAAATATATTTCCGGATCGTCGCCAGCTTCGTACGGTGTAACAATCCACGGTAGTGCCAAATTCTGCACCTGCCATACGGTTCCCCAACCTCCTCGGCCAAATACGGCTTTTATATTCACGTCATTTAAAACCTCGGGCGTAACATGCACCGATCCCTCAATATCAACCCATGGGGGTGTATATACGGTTAAACCTGCATCTTGTGCTGTTTTTGTCAACATTCTTGTGGTTTCCGCATTACTTCCCGTACCGCTAAACATCATATATATTCCGGGTTCTGATACTTTTCCTAACTCCTTGGAATATTCTCTCTTCATTGCGGGCGTATAAGTACGTGTCCTGCCGTTCACTTCCGCGGGCTGCTTAGATAAATCGTCAGCATACTTATAAGAAAGAGGATTTATTTTTGGTATAAACACTTGTGAATATCCGGCTTCAACTTTTAACATTCTGCTTATAACACCCTGCATGTCAGAGTCGCTAAAGCCAAGGTTGGCATCTCTTGCTTTACCAAGTAATTCAGTCAAAAGTATTGGAAATGCAAAATATCTGTTCGGTGCCTCAACAACCACTCTTGCGGCGGTATCTATTGTCGCTACTACATTACGCGGACTAAAAAACTGAGTTTCGGAGGAAGCAAGATTTCTTGTTTGAAAGTCTCCTGCGTCAAAAGAAAAGCGTCCTTTTAGCATAGATTCAACATCATCGTAGTGATGGTTGATTTGCTGAAGATGTGACGAAAAATCTCCGTTTTGAAAGGTAATATCCCTTAAAATTCTTCCGAATTCTTCATCGAAGTGAATTAAATTCGCGCTGTCGGGGTTTTCCTCGATTAAAATTCTCTTCTGTCTTTCTCCATACATAAGCGGAACAACGATTTTTGCTCTCCCCAGACCCTGCTCGGCCAGTTTTTTGCTTACCCCCTGTGCGATTGCAGTACCTAAAATATACGGTTCGTTACCGTGTGCGGGATTTACTAAGATTACGGGAGAATTTTCGTCCTGGACGCTCGTATAATCCCTTAAAAATTCTATTTGCGGAGGCTCATTGGTTTGCTCATGTAATTGACCAGTTTCTGAACTATTTTCCATTACTAAGATTATAACAATCACATATACAAAGTGCTACAATAGGCCCGTTATGAACCTTGCATTCAGGATGCGGCCTCAAAAATTTGAAGAATTCGTCGGACAAAAAGATCTGGCTGGAGAAAATGCCATACTTAGAAGAGTAATTAAAACGGACTCGCCGTTTTCTCTTATCTTCTGGGGCCCTCCGGGTTCGGGCAAAACAACACTTGCCAATATAATTTCAAAAGAGCTTAACGCGGATTTTTATTCGCTATCTGCCGTTGAAGCGGGAAAAGCAGACTTAAACAAGATTGTCCAGAAGGCAAAAGAGAACTTAAGGCTTAAAATAAACACAATTTTATTTGTCGATGAAATACACAGGTGGAACAAAGCACAGCAGGATGCACTTTTGCCTTACGTAGAAAACGGCACTATAAACTTGATAGGAGCAACAACCGAAAACCCGTCGTTTGAAGTAATTTCAGCACTATTGTCACGTTCTAAAGTACTTGTTTTAAAAGCGCTGACTTTTGAAGAACTAGAAATAATACTTGCTAGAGCTTTAAAAGATAAGGAAAAAGGTCTTGGAAAATTAAAGAAAAAAATAGATAAAGGCGCGAGCGAACTTTTAATAAGACTTTCTGGCGGTGATGCAAGAATAATGTTAAACGCTCTCGAAATTGCAGCAACGTCATATAAAACAAATAAAATAACTCCCGATATTATAAAACAGGTTTTTCAGACAAAATCGGCCGGGCTCTACGACAAAAAAGCCGAAGAGCATTACAATATAATCTCGGCGTTCATAAAATCTATGAGGGGCTCGGACGCAGACGCCGCGCTTTATTACATGGCAAGGATGCTTGAAAACGGAGAGGACCCCAAATTTATAGCAAGAAGAATGATAATCTTTGCCGCCGAGGATATTGGCATGGCAGATAGGGGAGCGCTAATTCAGGCGGACGAAGCCTTCGAAGCGGTGAATAAAATAGGCATGCCAGAAGCTCAACTTATACTTGCATATGTTGTCATTTACCTGGCTAAAGCGCCAAAGTCACGGGCGGTTGCAAATGCCTTGTCAAAAGCAAAAGAAGCCGTATATGAATTTCCGAACGAACCTGTGCCTCTTCATCTTCGAAACGCACCGACAAAGCTAATGAAAAATTTGGGATACGCAAAGGACTACAAATGGAGCGAAAAATACGTCGGGCCTTCCAAAAACCTTCCGTTTTTACCGAAAAAACTCGCGGGACGCAGATTCTACGAAAAATAAAGGGTGGAAGACGGGTGCCGCCCCCGCCACCTCCTGGACCACAACCAGGCGCTCTACTGCTGAGCTACATCCACCATATTCTTTGTAAAGTATATCATAAGTACGTGGCTAATTTATAAAAAATTCTAAATCACTAAGGAATAAAGAATATTGCTAAAAATAAAGAAATAGTAATCATCAAGAGTATGAAAGCAAAAGATTTTATAACTATAGCTATATTTACATCTTCAATTATATTATTCATAGATGCAACCTGTTTGTATACGATGAATAAATAAACCGTTAGACTGGCATCAAGTATTACAAAAATAACTTTCGATAAAAATAGAACAATATTTTTATCGAAGATAGGTAGCAAATTAAACATTTCTTTCCCTCCCTATTAAACTTTCAATTATATGAACTACATTTTCGGGCTGGGGAATTGATTTAAAAGTAAAGATATCAACAGTGCCGGCAGTCTGAACCAACACATCTCCATAATCGAATATATTTCTAACAACTCCCAATTGATCATAGCTTACATCCTGAATTAATGTAATTTTAGTTTCAGAGACGTGTTTAATTATTAAATCTGAAAAAGATACTTCAATTAACTTTGTATCCGTAATCAAATAAGTGCTAAAGTACCATGTAATATAATTTACGAAGTTATAGGTAGCAACAAAAAGATAATATAACAAAATGTACATTAAATTATAGTGGACCGGTAAAATAAATATGTTAAATTTAAAAATTAATGATGCAGGCAACATAAATAAAGGGAGTAAAATTAATATAATACCTTTAATAATCCATGGGATGTTGACAATAAAATCTTTTCTTAAAAACAAAAGAACCTGCTCGCCCGGTTCCTGGTCCAGAAAAATTATATCTTTGGGATTTTTCCTGAAAGAAGAAAAGAAATGTAGGGGTTCTTTTATTATTTTTTTTGCACCAAAGCGTAATTGGCGTTCTGTAAATTCTGTTTTTTTTGCTATTTGGGGTCGTTTTTTTTTGATTTTAGCCTCAAAGAGGACGATTTCCTTGCGCAAAAGTTTGCCGGCAAGGAATTTTCGCAGAGTAGGCTTTTTCTTGGCAGAGATGAAAATTTCCGCCATATATTAATACCTCCCTTTCAAATTTCTTCGTCTAACCAGCCAAAAACAAACAATGTATATTGTGTGACCCTGGAGGGAGTCGAACCCCCAACCTGGTGCTTAGAACGCACTCGCTCTATCCATTGAGCTACAGGGCCGAAGTAACAATTTTATTATTACGAGAGCAACCTTGAGTTGTCTTATCTTTATTTTACCAAAAATCGCAAGCAAAACCAAAAAAATTTGTGTATAATCGATTAGAAATTATCAGATGGAAAGATTAAAAAAAGTATTTATTGAACAGATCACACCGATATTTTTGACTTTCATTACTTTTTGCGGCCTTGCTACGATTTTATACGGTTTGCTTCTTTTTCTAAATTCTCTAAATCCAAACACCCCTGTTATTTTGGATGTTAAAAAAAGTGAAGTCATCCTTGGTATGCTAATTTATTTAAAAACAGCTATAGATTTTGCAATTTTTATTGGAAATCTAATGCATACAAATCCCGGATGGAAAAAAAGGATTGCCATAGAACTTGGCACGGCGGTCGGAAACGGTATCGGAACATTTTTAATATTAATCGTGTGGATAATCTTTAAAGAGATACCGCTACTTATGGTTGTAATGATATTTATAGCTGGTGTAGTGCTACTAAAAATGGCAGAGGAAAGTTTTGAGAGTTTTCTACAACAAAACAATAGTTTTAATAAAGTAGACTTAAGAAATCCTGTTTCACTTTTGCAGCAGCAACTTGATGCGGTAAACAAATTATTCAGGCCGATTTTAAGGTTTTTTGTTCCAAGCCTTAACCTTACAAAAGCTAAAAAACTTTCCTTTGCTAATCTTGCAATATTTTCATTTACAATTCCTTTTGTTTTGGGCCTCGATGATTTCGCAGGGTACATTCCACTTTTTACAATTATAAACGTATTCGGGTTTTCAATCGGAGTTCTCTTGGGTCACATGCTTTTGACAATCGGCCTATTTGCTTTCCCTAAAAAAACGGTAGAAGTCGTAAAACATCCGATAGTTTTGATGGTCGGAGGACTTGCTTTTATGCTTCTGGGTGTTTACGGCTTTTACGAAAGCTTTACTATTCTTTTCTCAATATTGCACTAAGAAAATCTTTAAAATTAAATATCCTCCACTTTCGCTTAGAACTACTCACTTTATTCGCTTAAACGGGATAGGGGAGTTGGTTTGACTTTACTCACCGCTAGCACTTTGTATCTGCACTTCTTTTTCCCAGCACAAAAGAATTTTCTAAAGAAGACGCTTCTAGCATTTATTTCTGAGCGGGATAGGGGAGTCGAACCCCTCTTTTTTGCTTGGAAAGCAAATGTTGAACCGATCAACTAATCCCGCATAATTTAAAATTATACTATAAAATTCGGTTTTACAAAATAGTTTACTTGACAAACAGTAGTTGTTAATTCATAATTTCGCCCATAATGACATCTATGGAAAGAAGAAGACCTCTGGACCATACGCTGCGCCAATACGGATACGGAGATTCAACTTCGGAGCTTGAAAGCAGAATTATAAATATAATTTCATACGGAAATAAAAGCGTTGTGGACCGCTTTATTGAAGCATATGGAGAAAGATACGGTAAAACCATTGCCTCAAGAATTTTGTCACAAAAATATAAAACTTCTCAAACACAGCAAAGATTTGCAGATCTAAATGGGGACATCGACTTCTTATCCAGGGACGTAATTGTAAGATTTGCCATTGGAGTTGATTTTTCTGATAGGATCAGAAGGTTATTGGTAAACCCTGTGAGTAGGGGTTCATTTTTTAGTGAACCAAAAGTTGAATTTTCCGATAGGAGTATGGCAACCTTATTAGCTAAAGCGGAAATTGCAGATTTAGCTAAACTTCATTCAAATTTTGACCATGTGTACCAAGCAAAAGCAACAGGAAAGACTTTTTATCCCAACTATAAAATACATTTGCCTCTAATTGACTAAATATTTTGGCAGAAGATAATCCAAATTTTAAATTGAATAAAAAAGGTTTTTAAGGTAAAATTATTATCGTGCCGTGGTGGTGGAATGGCAGACACGAGGGCCTTAAGAGCCTTTGTCCTTAATCGGACGTGAGAGTTCGACTCTCTCCCGCGGCACAACGTATAACGTCATCTCGGAGTGTAGTTCATCGGTAGAACGCTCGGTTTGGGACCGAGAAGTAGTGGGTCCAATTCCCTCCACTCCGACATGAACATTTCGTATCTCTTATTCTTTTTTACCCATGGTTGGGCGGTGCGATTCCAATTGAATTTAGAGAATAATCAAGTAAATCCTTCATTTCCTGCCTTCTATTGTCGCTACCGAGGATTACTGCAATAATTTTGTGTCCGCCGTAATCAAGGTATGTTACAAGACAAAGACCTGCTTCAGGAGTATAGCCGTCTTTTACGCCTTTTACTCCCGGATAGCTTGAAATAAGGTTTGTTTCGTTTTCCAAAATATATTCTTTATGGGTTTTAGTTGATGGAATTGTGTAGTCAAAAGTCGCAACTACCTTATCAAATAAAGGAAAATGAATCAAGGCATATCTAGTCATAACAGAAAGGTCGTAAGCAGTTGTGTATTGGTTACCGTCACCTTCAAGTCCCGTCGGATTTGTAAAATTGGTGTTTGAAAGCCCTAAAGATTTTGCCTTATCATTCATTGCTTTTATAAAAACGGCCCTTCCACCCGGATAATTGGATGCTATTGTTTCTGCGGCATCGTTTCCGGAATGAAGCACCAATCCGTACAACAAATCCTGCAAGGAAAGCTTTTCGCCTGCTGTTAACCCCATAGAATCCTCTCCGACCAAATCGGATTGGGTTACCAAATATTCGTCATCGGCTTTTTGGTGCTCCAAACCAACAATTGCGGTCATAATCTTGGTAAGCGATGCCATCGGAAGCTTTTCAACAGGGTTTTTGGAATATAAAACTTTTCCCGTGGTCGTATCATAAACAAAAGCCGATTTTGCGCTTATCTGCGGAACACTGGACTTTCCAAACAGATAATTTGTAAGAGTTGGAATCCACAAGCTAATTGTTGAAACCTGATTGTTGTCCGAGAGATTTAAATAGTTTGGTACAGGCGCAACAACCTGAGAAAAATTACTATTAAACTTGTAATGTAAAGTAAATACAATTACCAAAGATAAAGCTACTACCAAGAATAAGAAAATATATATTTTTTTACCCACAAGGTATAATTTTACATTATTTTCAAGCTTTGTTGAAGCTTTTCTGCTATTTTGATATCATACGCCTGTACCCCTCTTAGACATAATAATATGCCTAAATCGGGCAGCAAGGAGGTGAGTACAGTGGCAAGTAAAGATTTGCTTGGGAAAGTGACCCATTATTACGACAGACTAGGGGTCGCGGTAATAAAACTAGATAAACCCTTAAAAACAGGGAATAAGCTTAAGTTTGTGCATGGCCAGGATGAGTTTTATCAATCCGTTGAATCAATGCAATTAGAACATGAACAGATTGAAAGCGGGAAAAAAGGCCAGGAAGTTGCCGTAAAAGTGGACAAAAATGTAAAATCCGGAACACTTGTTTACTTGGAATAAATATCATTGCCGAGTGAGTGTCAAAGATACGAAGTGTTGAGCCGTAGGCAATAATCGTAATGTGTGAAAATTTGATAATTAGTTAATGCCGAGTCGTCTAATGGTAGGACAACGGACTTTGGATCCGTTTATTCTGGTTCGAGTCCAGGCTCGGCAGCATACAAATGCAATGTCTAATATTCCATTATGGCCCACCACCAAGAAATTTTTTGACAAGTTTAAATATTAGTCTTTGCTAAATTGACATCCATTAAGCACTTT
>JAJYEF010000075.1 GCA_021785915.1 bacterium | reverse complement strand
GATCGTCACTTCTTAGGTCGTTAAAAACCTGGAGCATTTCGTTTGCAAACCTGTCCTTATACCGCTTGGGGTACAAAAGTAACAGTTGTTTATATATCCTTTCATACATAACGGAATAATAATTTTGCGGCTAAGGGATTTTTGATAATCTCTTTTTTTCGCGCCTGAATGAGAATATCGTCATATCTTTGTAGTTCCGAAGAAAGATTTTTTCTTCCGAATTCAGTAAGAGAATAATATTTTCGCCTGTTGCTCATGCCTGCTTCCTTTATCCAGCCGTCTTTTAGCATCCTTTTGATTGCACCGTACAAAGTTCCCGGCCCCATGCTTATTTTTCCGTTCGAATCAAGCTTTACCTGCTTCATTATTTCGTAGCCGTGCCTCTTTTTAACCGCGAGCGAAAGCAATATAAATAGTACCTGCGGGGAAATCGAATCTATAGTTTTGCTGTTCATGAGAATATTATATCACTTCACGATATATTGTCAAGCGGCAGTGAATTGTATAATTGTATGTAAGTAGTATAATACCGCAATGGAAAAACAAAGACTTTACGGACTTTTAAGGGAAAATAACGTCACGTGGCATCAAGGGAAAAAAACATTAAGGTCCGGACAACCCAAATCCGCTTACCATAGCTTTCATCCGGATCATAACCTCAAAGCAACACATCAAAAGATTCAAATCGAAAACACAACACTTGATGTTAATTTAAGCTTAATCCGCCGGAAACGGGAAATCTCAAAATTAAACATATCACTCGGGAAAGATAGAATCCACAATATCTTCTTTAAACTTTGATCAAAAAGAGCGTATAATAAAAAAGTGATCGTTAAGAATTGTATCCACGAAAATCGGATTAAAAAATTTCCACCGCACGACATAACAGTATGCGAAGATTGCATTAAAATGGGGGACAGTTGGGTAAACTTAAGACAATGTCTTACTTGTGGGCACGTCGGTTGCTGCGACGACTCCAAAAACAAACACGCCACAAAACACTATAAAAAAACAGGGCATCCTATTATGAAATCTGTTAGCCCGGGTGAAGAATTTACCTGGTGTTACGTAGATAAACTTTACTTATAAAACGGGCCGGAGTACCCATTACGAAGCAAGAGATTTCCCTTCCCAAATATAAAAACTTATAAGCGGTAAAATCGAGGCTATGGGAAGGACAAAAAATAAAATCTTGATTCCCCTAAATTTTCTTCTTCGAGAAACGGATTGGAAAATAATTGAAATTATTTATTTTTGGACTATAATAGCAATCTATGCCACCATACGAACGCCCGGAACTAGGCGCTCATTACAACGGTAAGTATATAAGGATTATTAACGAACTGCATGTGGGAGAAAACAGGGAAGATTCCCATGCGCGAATAGCCGAACAAGATGAGCTGGAACAAAGGATTAATGTTGCAAAGCAGATTAGCCCTGCAGAAGTTGATGCCGGTATATTTTACGTTACAAAAAAAGGGCAAATTTTTGTTTTGGGAAAATCCACAACATTTAACCTACCGGTCAGGGGCGTTGAACGACTCGCGCGGGAACTGACAAGAGAGGTATTCGAAAAAAAAAGCCCCGACCATAAAGTTGAAATTCTTAAATAAGAAAAATTCACTACTGGAAAATTTTTCACTAGTTTGATAAACTGGCTTACATGGCAAACGCCCCGGATAAACCAGTTTCACAAAGGCTCTCAAGAAGAGAGCGTGTTAAGCAAGAAAAAGAGTCTTTAGAAAAAAAGGCAACTGGCAAACCCGCACCTAAAAGAGAAACAGCGTCGAAAGTTGAAAAGATTGCAAAAACAAAACCCTCCACAATGATAGAAAAGGCTGCAAAAGCCGCAAAGGAAGCGGTATCCTCGGCAAAGTCGGAGTACGGCGCGGCGCAAATCCAGGTTTTGGAAGGACTTGAACCGGTTAGAAAAAGACCCGGAATGTATATCGGCTCAACGGATGTAATAGGCCTGCACGAGTCTTTAAGGGAAATTATCGACAACTCAGTAGACGAAGCGCTCGCAGGTTATGCAAAAAACGTCTGGATCGTACTTAACGATGACGGCAGCGCAACGGTAACAGATGACGGACGCGGAATTCCGGTTGAAATAATGCCCCAGTATAAAAAATCAGCTTTGGAAATTGTAATGACAAAACTTCACGCCGGAGGAAAATTCGGCGGAAGCGCGTATAAGATTTCCGGAGGACTCCACGGAGTAGGCGCAAGTGTAGTAAACGCACTTTCGGAGTGGATGTGGGCCGAAGTTAAAAATGGCGGGAAAACATACACGCAGGAATATTCAAGAGGTATTACCAAATCTCCGCTTAAAACCGAGGCTAGATCAAGGCTTGAGCACGATTTTATAGAGGGAAGGGATACGGGAACAACTATTACGTTTATGCCAGATTCCCAAATTTTTTCAACTACCGAGTTTGACTTTGACACCATTAAAAAAGCTATTAGGGAAAGGGCATACCTTGTTTCGGGGCTTTATTTCCACCTTTACGACCACCGAAAGGGACGGGAAAACGAAGTAAACTTTTACTTTGAAGGCGGAATCACCGCGCTTATTTCAAAATTGAATGAGAATAAGGTAGGAATTCACAAAGTTATTACTGTCCATAAAAACGAAGGCGACGTTGACGTAGAAATAGCGCTCCAATATAACGACGGGTTTGCCGAAAACGTCGAGAGTTATGTAAACGTAATTAATACCGTAAACGGAGGAACGCACCTTACGGGCTTTAGGATGGCGTTAACAAGGGCAATTAACGACTACGGCAAAAAAATAGGGAGCTTTAAGGAAGACGACGATTCGATAACGGGGGATGATACAAAAGAAGGGTTAACCGCTGTAGTCTACGTAAAAATGCCGCAGGACAAAATCCAGTTTGAAGGGCAGACTAAGGGCAAATTGGGCAACGCGGAGATACAGCCTATAGTACAGGTGATTGCGAAAGACGGGTTATCCACTTTTTTTGAAGAAAACCCTTCCGAAGCAAGGAAAATTTTGGAAAAAGTTTATTTGGCGGCAAAAGCGCGCCTGGCGGCAAAAGCGGCCAAGGACGCAATACTAAGAAAAGGGGCATTGGAGGGATCAAGCCTTCCCGGAAAACTTGCAGACTGTCAGGAAAAAGACCCGAGCATTTCCGAACTTTATCTGGTTGAAGGCGACTCTGCGGGTGGAAGTGCCAAGCAGGGGAGAGACCGAAAATTCCAGGCTATTTTGCCCCTTAAAGGAAAGATCTTGAACACCGAAAGGGCCCGCCTTGACAAGGTAATCGAGCACGAAGAAGTTAAAAACATAATTATCGCTTTGGGTATGGGGATAGGGGAAACGATTAAATTTGAAAAGCTGAGGTACCACAGGATTATTATAATGACAGATGCTGACGTTGACGGGGAGCATATAGAAACACTGGTTCTGACATTTTTCTACAGGCACATGCCCGAAGTCATAAGGGAAGGATACCTTTATATCGCAATGCCTCCTTTATATAAAGTATCCGCGGGAAAAGACTCGGTTTATGCGTATACCGACGAAGAGAAGGACGCGGCCGTCAAGGAAATGGAGAAAACGCATAAGACTCTTATTTCAATTCAAAGGTACAAAGGTTTAGGCGAAATGAACCCCGACCAGTTGTGGGAGACGACGATGAACCCCGCAAACAGAATTTTAAAACGGGTTAATATAGAAGATGCGGAAGAAGCCGACGCGACATTTACGATGCTTATGGGCGACGAGGTCCCGCCGCGCAAACACTTTATCCAGTCTAACGCAAGGCATGCTACCTTAGACATATAATATTTGACATTAAGATCTTCCGGCAATATAATCCGGCCAATATCAACTCACTATGGCAAAGGAGACTGAACAAGGTCCCTTCCTGCCTCAGGGTGGCACAAGTACCACCGAGACTTCTTTTGATAATAAACCGTCCTTATTTTCGTTGAACCCCGGAATTTATTTGGCAACGGGAGTAAAAAATGGAGCTATATACGATACGAACACAGGTAAAATCTATTCTTTAAACGCAAAAGGCGTACAAGCAATTAGAACTCGAGACGGAGATTGCGCGTTTCAAGAAAAACTTGCCCGAGAATTAAGGATTAAAGCTATATCCGAACCGACACCTCTTATT
>JAJYEF010000074.1 GCA_021785915.1 bacterium | reverse complement strand
TTTCATCACGTCGTCCCCCGATTTTGTATCAAGGTTACCCGTAGGCTCGTCTGCAAGAATAAGTTCTGGATCGTTCATCAGCGCACGTGCAATAGCGACTCTTTGCTGTTGTCCTCCGGACATTTGATTGGGCTTTTTTTCAATGTGGTTTTCCAAACCAAGCATTGTCAAAAGCATTGTTGCTTTTTCGGTCCTTTCTTTATTGTTTATTCCCGCATAAATTGCAGGCAATATAACATTTTCAAGTGCCGATAGTTTGGGCAATAAATTAAACGACTGGAAGACAAATCCAATTTCTTTATTTCTTTGAAATGCCAACTCATCTTCTTTAAGCTTAGACGTATCCGTGCCGTTTAAAACGTAATTTCCCGACGTGGGACTGTCTAATAGGCCGATAATATGCATTAATGTAGACTTACCGCTTCCTGAACGTCCCGTTATTCCGAGGAACTCTCCTTTCTTAACGACCAGATCGATATCTCTAAGGACAGTTGTTTCTGCTTCTCCTTCTCCATAGGTTTTTGTAATGTCAGTCATTCTAATTATTTCGTCTACTTTATTCATGCAGAATTTATTATTTACTTCTAATATCTTTCTGGGGAACGCTTGATGGATCTACCGCAACGGTTTGACCTTCCGAAAGACCTGAAACAACCTGCGCTAACGTATCGCTTTGGATACCAGTCTGAACCCCCGTTTTAACAAAATATCCCTGAGAATTTTTTACATAAACTGAGTTATCGTCCATTATGCTTGAAAGAGGCACGGTAAGTACATTCTTTTTGATATCGGTAATAATATCCGCATTTCCGGACATGCCAACCCTATAATTTCCCGAGCTTGGCATATTTGCATAGACGTAAAAGGCATTTCCACCGGAAGAAGAAACATGGCTAACAAAATCAATTCGGTCAACTCTTAGATGAAGGGTATTATCGGGAAATGCGTCTAATGATATATCCGCCTCTTGACCTACTTTGATACTGCCGATATCCGCTTCATCCACTTCTATTTGAAACTCCAAAGAATTAGGATCCGTAACAGTAAATGTTGTAGTAGTAGTAACATTAACACCGGCGGTTACAGCATCGCATCTGGTTACTATACCTGAAATAGGAGTAGTGAGTACAGAGAGTTGTTTTGCCAGATCGGCAAGTTCAACAGAGTTAACAGCCGTTTGAAGATTGTATTGATTGTCAAGAAGAATTGTTTTCATGGATTCGCTCAATGCTTGTTCTGGGGTTCTGTTTTGATTGTCGGTTTGAGTTACATCAAATGTTCGGCGCTGAAGGTCATAAGCTATTAAAGCCTGTTCTAAATTTTTTTGGGCAGTACTTTCGTCCAAAGTCGCAATTGTTTGGTATGCTTTTACACTGTCTCCCTGTTTAACTCCTAAAAAAGAAAGCTTTCCGGGGATCTGGAACGTCAAATTTACTTGTTTTCCAGCGTAAACATTACCGGTTACAGAAACAGAAGTAACCACATCCTGCCTAACTACTTTCTGCGTTAATATATTTGCAGTGCTCCTGGGCCTGAAAATAAAATATAAAATTGAGGCTAAAATTATTAAAAAAAGAACAGTCAGCTTTTTGTGGCGTAAAGCAAAATTTTTCGGCCCGATGATCCAACTTCTAAGATTCCCCATCAATTTATATCTTAAACCTAAAAAGACTTAATTATCAATATATTTCCGTATTTGTTGTGAGCCGCCGGCGAATCGAACGCCGAACCCACGCCTTAAGAGGGCGTTGCTCTGCCAGTTGAGCTAGCGGCCCGTAACTCACAAAATCTTATCAAATATACTATAATATGTAAATAACGTGCGCCCTTAGCTCAACTGGATAGAGCGGACGGCTTCGGACCGTCAGGTTGCGGGTTCGACTCCTGCAGGGCGCGCTAGAATTATGTGTACTTTGCAAGATTAAATGAAGTTCTATGCGCTTTTGAAAGTCCATATTTTTTAATAGCTACTCTGTGATATTTTGTACCGTACCCTTTGTTTCCCAAAAAGTTATACTGTGGAAACTCGGCATGAAGCTTTACCATCAGCTCATCCCTGTAAACCTTTGCAATTATTGATGCTGCGGCTATCGAAACGCTCAAAGAATCTCCGTGTATGATTCCCTTTTGTAATTTAGAGTCGAAATTTTTCAGCTTATATCCGTCTATTAACAAAAAATCAAATTTGCTATCTAATTTCTCAATACAATCAAGAAATGCTTTATTGGTAGCTTTACCTATTCCGTGTTTGTTTATATATCCAAGACCGATCTCGCTTATAAAATAATAAAGGGCATTCTGTTTTATATAGTCCGATAGCATCTTTCGTTTTTTTGAAGAAAGCTTTTTTGAGTCATTTATGCCGTTGATTTTAAACCTGCGGGGAAGTATCACCGCCGCGGCTACTACCGGTCCGGCGAATGCTCCTCTTCCAACTTCGTCAAGTCCTGCAATAAAATTATAACCTTTTTCCCAAAGGAATTTTTCTTCATCAAAGGAGGGATTCTTGATCATCAGACTCACCTTCTTCAATAAGCGGTATTTCTATCTCTTCGAGTTCAGGCAAATTACTGACTATATCCTTTAGTTCTGCATAAAAATTTACCAAATTCGAATCGAGCTTATCGATTTGTTTTTGTTGCCTTGTCCATCTAAGAGTACTGGTGCGCTTTTCTGTTTCGAGCATGTCCCTTAAGTTTTTAACCGCATCAAAATGAGTCTGCATACGGTGTTTGAATGAATCGCTTAACATATAATCACGGATTTTTGTCCAATCTTCATTCGATTGAGACGCAGAAGACCTTATTTTAGCAACAGTTGTAATTAAAAACCTGATATATCTTGCAATGTTTATTGCATTTTCATAGTTTGTAACCCAAATTCCGTCTATTCGATCGAAGCTTGCAACATTTTCGGGAAGTGTCTGAGATATAATAATTGCTTCGCTTGAGCTTACCTTGGCAGCGTCGTCTTTTAACTTTGAAAGCCATTGGGGACTCCAAGCTTTAGTTCTTTTTGTTTCGTATAAAATTGAGCCGATTTCTTTCCCTTGAAGTTTAACTTTATGCCATATATCGGCTCCCTCGACTCCTTTTGGAATCGGAAGAAATTCATCACCGAATTTAATAAATGCTTCTCTTAATTTATCTTCCAGATCCAACTCAAGTACTTCGCCTTGTAATTGTTGAGACCCGAGCTTGGCAGTGCGTTTTACGTCTTCTATTTGTTTTTCCATGTCCGCCTTGGTTTTTTCCCATGCCAATCTCTCTAGCCTGTATTTTTCGGAAGCTTCTTTTTCCGCCTGAAGTTTTATTTTTTCTTCAAATTTTTCTTTTTCTAATTTTTCCTTTTTAAGTTGTTGTTCGAGCAAATTTTTTTCTTTTTCCGATTCTTTTAAAGCTTTAGCTTTTTCTTCCTCCAACTGCTTTTGGAAACTTTGATGTGCTTCTAGTTTTATTTTTTCAATTTCTTCCTTCTGTTTGTCCGCAGCCTCCTTAAGGATCGTTTGTTCGAGATTGTGCCTTAAAACTTCGTCAATATGAATTAATTTCCCGCAATAAGGGCATTTAATGTCGTTCATAATTTAAATATAATACGCTTTGATATAAATATTATCAACATTTAAATTGACACTAAATCGAGTGTCTGGTAGCATAAATTCAATGAAAGGATTACTTAGGAATACTCTCTATAATGCTTTTGCTATTTATTTAATGTCACAACTACTGCCCGGAGTAAAAGTGTATGGTGGAATTCCCACATTAATAATCGGAGGGTTTGTCCTTACAATACTTTTAGTACTTTTAAAACCTGTCTTGAATCTATTGGCTCTTCCCTTAAATCTGGTAACGCTTGGCATGTTTTCTTTTGTGGTAAATATTGTGATTTTTTATCTACTCACGGTTCTTGTGATAGGAATAACGATTTCTTCATTCACTTTTCCGGGGTATTCCTACGCCGGATTTGTTATTCCCAAAATATACGTGAATACGCTTTTTGCATTCATCCTGGTCGCTTTCTTGCAGTCAACAACCGTCACTTTTCTGGATTGGCTTTCAAATAATAAATAATTAAGCGTGCTTGCAAAATTAATGAGCAAAACTATATAATTACATTTGTGATTATCTTAAATATTCTCGAAATCATTTCCGCAATAATCTTAATCGGTTTAGTTTTAATGCAAATGCAGGGAAGCGGACTTTCGTCGGCATTCGGTGGTAC
>JAJYEF010000073.1 GCA_021785915.1 bacterium | reverse complement strand
TCTGCCCTGGTACTTTTAAATACGTTAAGGTTGTTTCGTATTAAAGCCCAAAATATATCAAAAAACTAGGGAGTCTTAAGCCTTTCCTCTTTTGCGAAAAATATCTTGTATAAATAGATATTTGTACCCATTACCAATGCATAAAGGTAAAACGGTACCGCAATAAAAGGCGTTGAAAATAGTGACCCCGAAAGTTCGGTTGCAACCGAAGAACCTGTTAGCCTGACCACCTGATTAATTCCTAAAGCCCTTCCCCTTTCATTTTCTTCAACAAGTGATGTAATAGCGGTTTGCTGGATAGGAACGGCGGCAACCCTTAACGCTGGGGTAACCAGATATATAAAAAGTGAAAGCGGCAAAAATTTAACCAAAGGAAAGATTATAAGTAAAACTATAGTAACCGCCCTTGAATAAGTAATACTTTTAACAAAACCGTACTTTTTGTCTGCATAGGGAGCTAAAAGTAACGAACTTGCCGCTATCACTCCGCTTATAAAAGTAAAAGTTGACATGCTGTTTTCTGGAAGTTTATAGACGATAATAAAAAACGGAATAAGAAATGGCGTAATTAAACCTTGAGAGATTCCGTTTAAAAAGCCGGTTATCGTAAATTTTCCTATTACGAATTTACTTTCCAGTTTTCTAAATTTGCCCTTTATATCTGGTGTATACATGAAAAACAAAATCACGGTCCCTATAAGCGAAATTGTGCCCGCGAGCAAAAATACCTCCTTTGCCGGCATAAATTTAACGAAAATCGTCCCGATTGCGGCTGCGATACCGTTAATAAATGCAAATGTCGAATAATAAAAAGTCCTTTTACCAGACGGGGCCAAATCCGCAAGAACCGTATTTTGGATAGGCTGAACCGTACCGCCGATGCCTCCTCCGGCCAAAGAGCCTGTGGCCGAAAAACCACCTATAATTGCCGCAATAAATAATATAGGAATTGCATTGGAGAAAAATAGCAGAAAACATGAAGCGGGAAGAAGGACTGTTGCCAAAATCAACGTATTTTTCCTTCCCCAAATGTCCGTAATTATCCCAAAAAATAAACCCAAAAAAGCGGTTGCAAGCGTGGCTAATGCAAAAATACTCCCCAAAAATAAAGCGCTTAAATGCAGGTCGTTTAATATAAGATACGGAAAAGCAATCGCAAGCATTCCCGCGGCAACGCTTCTGGTAATTCTCGATAAAAGAAGAATCCAAAGGGAAAACTGTGTTCTATCGGTTAAATTCACGGCAATTTTAATTATATATAAAAACCGGTAGCGTTAACAGACTTAAAAAACAACTTATGCCCCGATTGTTAACCTAAGTTTCATATGTTAGAATTGTCGGGATGTTGGCGGCTAATAAAAAATTAATAAAAAAAGTAATAAAGGATTTGAACGGGCTTTCGTTCAAGAACTCAAAAGGATACAACAAAAAGGATATCGAGTTTTTTGCGGAAAGATATTATAAAATTTTAAATCTTCTGCCCGATATCAAACAGGACTCAACGTGCCTTGAGATAGGCCTTGCCGGAGGGGAAATGGCGTTCATCCTGAAAAAATTTTTGGAGCTGAAAATACTTTATACTCTTGAGCATCCGAACGCTTACAGGCTTTACAAAACTTCTTTTGGTAAAAAACTGAAAGAAAGTAATATCGTCCTGACGCCCGTTGATTTAAGGAACGGAAAGTTACCATGGAAAGACAACTATTTCGACTTCGTCATGCTAAGCGAAGTCTTAGAGCACCTTATTCCTTCGGATGCGCCGGCGGTATTAAAGGAAATCAAAAGAGTACTGAAAAAAGGAGGATACTTGGTAATAACAACTCCCAATGTCGCCTCCCTACTAAAAAGAATAAACCTAGTAAGAGGCAAAAACCCGGTAGAATTTGATTTAAGACTTCACGAAAAGGGGACATTCGGGCACATACGGGAATACACCATGCATGAACTTGAAAGTATGACAAACGAACAGGGATTTGTGGCCGATAAAAAAGATTTTTATATGATTGATACAAACCGGAATGTGTTTACGCACATAGAAGATATTTCAAGTAAGTTCTACCCGCCTTTTGCCAACAACCTTTTTTTGGTCGTAAGAAAATAAAGGGGATCGTATTAGATTTTAGTCGACTGCGTGCGGAATCGGCGCGTGCAAAACTGGGCGCTGCGAAATTTCCTCCTTTGATTGAAGCTGCCTGGTTAGGGCAATCTGCAATACTTCGTCCATGTGGCTTACGAATACGAATTTAAGGTCCTTTTTTACTTCTTTGGGAACATCTTCCAGATCTTTTTTGTTGTCTTTTGGCAAGATTATGGTTTTTAAGCCGGCCCTGTGTGCGGCAATTACTTTTTCCTTGACTCCTCCTATTTCCAAAGCCCTTCCCCTAAGCGTTACCTCGCCCGTCATTCCGACCGTCCTTTTTACCGGAATTTTGGTTAAGGCGGATGCTATCGCTGTTGTAATGGCAAGCCCTGCCGAAGGCCCGTCTTTGGGAACCGCCCCCTCGGGAACGTGGACGTGTACGTCAATTTTCTGGTAGAATTTTTCGTCCAGACCCAATGCCTTTGCCCTTGCCCTTATATAGGAAAGGGCGGCCTGGCAGGACTCTTTCATTACGTCGCCTAATTGTCCCGTTAGGATAAGGTTTCCCTTTCCGGGCATTAATGCAACTTCTATAAATAGTATGTCGCCGCCTGCTTCGGTCCAGGCAAGACCGGTTGACATTCCAGTTTCGTCCTTTTTCTCGATAAGTGTCGATGAAATCTTTATGGGCCCTAAGAACTTATGGACATTCTTATCGGAAACGGTAATTTTTCCTTTTTTGCCTTCGGCAACTTCCTTTGCTACTTTTCGAAGAATGGTTGCTATTTGTCGCTCCAAAGTTCTTACACCCGCTTCCCTCGTATAATGTTCAGTCACAAACCTTATCGCCTTGTCGTCTATTTCAACCTGTTTATTTGTCAGACCGTGCGCCTCCATTTGTTTTTTCAAAAGGAAGCCTTTGACAATCCTGAATTTTTCTTCCTGTGTGTAACCTGAAAACTGGATTATTTCAAGCCTGTCCCTAAGCGCCGGCGGTATTGTATCCAGAACGTTTGCCGTTGTAACAAACATGACGTCTGAAAGATCAAAAGGAACTTCGAGGTAGTGGTCGGAAAAAGCGTGGTTTTGCTCCGGATCCAGAGCTTCAAGTAAGGCTGACGACGGGTCGCCCCTAAAATCGGCGCCCACTTTGTCTATTTCGTCGAGCATAAAGACGGGATTTCTTGTTCCGGCATCTTTTATGCCCTGGATTATCCTTCCGGGCATCGCTCCTACATATGTTCGTCTGTGTCCCCTTATTTCGGCTTCATCCCTTATTCCCCCAAGCGAAATTTTGACGAACTTTCGGTTCAGTGCCCTTGCGATCGATTTACCGATTGAAGTCTTTCCAACGCCCGGCGGCCCGACAAAGCAAAGAATGGGACCCTTCATTTTCCCGGAAAGCTTATGGACCGCAAGGTATTCGGTAATCCTTTCTTTAACTTTCTCAAGACCATAGTGGTCTTCGTCCAAAACTTTCTCTGCCTGCTTCATGTCTACGCTATTTTTTGTTTCAATGCTCCATGGGACATCCAAAAGCCAGTCCAGGTAATTCCTTATGTAGCCGGCCTCGGGGTTAAACTGGTTCATTTGGGACAGTTTCCTTATTTCCTTGGCCGCTTTTTCTTCGATATCCTCGGGCATTTTTGCTTTTCTTAACTTTTCCATCAGTTCCCGCACTTCGCTGTCTTCTTCCGACTCCCCGAGCTCTTTTTCTATGGTTTTAAGTCTTTCCCGAAGCATTACTTCCCGCGCGCCTTTTTCAAACCTTTCCTGTGTCTTTGAGGCGATTTTCCTTTCAAGCTCCAAAACTTTTATCTCTCTAGAAAGGTAATCTATGACTTTTTCAAGCCTTTTTTTAACGTCGAGTTCCTCAAGAAGGGTTTGTTTTTCCGAAGGCTTAAGGTCAAGGACCGATGCGGCAAGGTCGGCAAGGTTTGAAGGGGTATTTTCCGACATCACGTTCATAAAAACGAGGAAATCCACGAATTTTCCGAGGTTTATTGCCCTTTTGAATTCATTAACAAGATGGTTCGTGAGTGCTTTTATTTCCGGTGTATCTTCACTTACGTCTTCTACTTCCTGCACCCTCGCCATAAGGTAAGGCGAATCCTCGACATACTCCAAAATAGCTATCCTCGACAGACCCTTAACCTGCGCAT
>JAJYEF010000072.1 GCA_021785915.1 bacterium | reverse complement strand
TTCGTTAAAAGAAGGGTAACGGGTGTTGCAACCGCGGTTAACCAAAATCCCGTTACCGGTAGGATTGCAAGAGTTGCAGGAGCTCCTATAAGATTAGCAAGAGACAACAGAACGTTAGCCGAAAGGGAACAAAGTGCACAATATGTAAGAATAGCCGGAGGACCGCAATCGGGCGGTGGACAAGCCCCTGGCGGCACGAGTGGACCTGGTACCGCAGGAGGACAAGGACCAAGCGGTAGCACGGGCGGAACTGGTAGCTCGGGTCCCGCAGGTGGAACAGGCGGAAGCCCGGGTCCAACTAGCCCGTAGCTTAGATATCCTTCATTGCGTCCTTAAACATTACCTTTAATATATTCCAGAAACTTTCAAAACCCGCTTGTGCGAAAATGTAGCCCAGTTCCTCTCCATAAGTCCACCTTGCCCTTGAACGAGTCAACTCCCTTATCTTCTTTATTTGGTCGGGAGTTACGAATTCGCCGTCCCGCAGCGCGTCTGCAGCTTTCTTGATATCGTCGTAATTATAATATCTCCTTCCGCTTCCCCTGTCTCTATGCGATGCTATTTCTGCCGCGATCATATAATCAAATACTCCCTTCCAGACAGCAATCCTGAAATGTTCGTTCTTTGTGCTTGAAATATCAAGGTCAAAATCCTGCTCTTTGTCCCCAAAACCTACTTCTTTTATCTTAACGAGTTTGCTCTGGTCGCCTTTTGCATTCGCGAGTCCGCGTTTTTCTATCTCATATTGGACAAACCTTAATGCATCCGCGCCAAACATCGACTCTAAAATAGTTTGTTCTTTTATAACCGGAACCGATCTTGGGTTACTCCTTTCATCGGTCCTTCTGCCGAACCTGTCGAGAATGTACCACTCTTCGTCAAGCTCGTGTCCCTCGGAATCCTCGAGCCTCCCCTTTTCGTTCCTGTATTCTTTTGATTCAAACATCTTGAACTTTGCCCCGTAATCAATCTCCGGCCAGGTGCTCAAAGAGTACCTTACGAAATGCTCGATTTTTGTTTTTACTTCCTCAACTTTTTCATGGTTTAAGATCGGATTTCCCCTTGCATCGTAACCTTCTACCATCGAAGGGAAATCCATCTCGACCTGCTTCATTATGAATTCGTAGACTCCGTGTGCCTCCCTCAAATGGTTTGGCGTAAACTGTCTCATAACATTTTCGTTAAATTCGACGTGGTCAGCTTCAATAGTCCCTTCTTCGGGCCTGGCATTGCCTATGTCAACTATATTGCCGTTGTCATCGAGGAACACCAACTGTTTTTCTTTTTCGTTACTATCCTTACCCGCGACCATCCTTATGTCATAATTCCTCGCTTTAAATTGCGAAGTAACGTCCCTTCCGTTCTGGTGCAAGATTATGTAGCCGTTTGCATCTTTTTTATAGTCCTCCCTGTTTTTAAAGGTTTTATCAAGATTAATTGTTGTTTGTCCGCCCTGGATGACCTCGCGTATGGTCCTGCCTTTGGTATCCCTGGCTCCCTCTATAAACGGCAGTGCCAATCTTTTTAACCCCTCAAGGTTATATTTGCTTCCGTAACTTGCGTTTCTTGATTCGGCCTTCTGTCTTTTTCTGTATTCCCTAAACCTCGTAAGTTTTGTCCAGACGTCAAATCCAACCGCCTGAGTGTCGTTTACAGCGGCGATCCCCGTCATATGCGTCATCGAGTAGGCCCACGCCTCTGCAAGCTGTGCTTCCCTGTACGATATGCCGGTTTTCTTCATTATGGAAAGTACCATTCTCTCCCTTACTTCCTTTTGTTGGTTTTGATCGGGCATTGCGGAAAGAAATATATTCAGGTAATTAATATAATCCGGATGCGGCGAGCCATTCTTCGGATCAACTTTACCGGCTTTGCCTTTACCGTCAATTTCGTAGAGCTTAATATCCCCTGCTTTTACGTTATATTTCCTAGCATCCTCCTCGGTGTAAAACCATGCATTTTTCCTTTCCTTGGCTTTTCTTTTCTCGGGGTCTTTTTCCTTTTGCTCGAGCTTTATATCCTGGGATATCTCGCTGAAAGCTTTTTTCCCGTCTTCGATTTTCCTTGTACCCGATTCTGTATCCCACTTCTCATATTTTAATTTAAAAAGAGGAGAGTCGGGGCCGAGGACTTTTTTAAGGCTTTCGTAGTCAAAAATATTTATGTATGCAGTTAAAGCGGTCCTTATTGCATCCCCCATATAAAAGTTTGTTTCCTGCTTGGTCCTTATTTCCTTGCCCGCTTCAGCACTAAGTTCTTTAAACGAGCTCTTCTGCATCGAAGGAAGAGTGAATATAAACTCCATAAAATTTGACCTCGTTAGAGGATTGGCAACAAAATTTTCCGCAAGCTTTCCGAGCATCTGGTCCGCAAGCGGTCTGTTCAAAACGTAATCCAGGTCGCCGTTTCTCATAAGCATAAAAAGGAAAGCCTCCTGCAGAAGCTGGCTTCTCAGAGCCTGGTAGTCGGGGTTTACAACAGTTTGTTCTTTGCCGTCGACATTTTTTTTATCGAGGAACAGGCTCTCCTGGAAAACAATCTCGTAAAAAGAGATCGTGCTTCCCCATTGGTCGTTTCTAACGCTCATTCCAAGGTCGTTAAAAAAATTAACCGGGGAAGTCGGGTTAAAATTGTGGACCCTGAACATGTTATTCCTAAACCAGTCCAGGAAATTCTTGGTATTGACCGAGCCGTTCTCGTTTATTAACGGCTTTTCGCCCTCTCTTCCCCAGATCGTAGGGTCGGATGTCTTCATGATCAACTCCGCCAGGTCCTCCAGATTATTAGGAACACCTATTACTCTTCTTTCCCTGCTTGCGCCGGCCCCTGCAAGTTCATAGAATTTTTTAACCATTTCATCAGGCATCCCCTCCCCAAACTGCTCTGTAAATGCTCTCCTGATTTTATCCTGCTCGGATTGGGGAAGCTCTTCGAATTTATGGCCCGTGCCGGTTGCAATCCCCCTTTCGGAACTTCCCGAATTTTGTCCGGAAGGTTTATTTTCCTGCTCGGGGTTATCTCTTGCAGGCGGGGTTTCCCCTCCTGCCATAAGAGGCACGCCCGATTTTTCCATGATAGCCTTTACGGCCATATCGTATGTTCTTTTCTCGTCTACGGACGCGTTTTCTCCGGGAATATTAAGAGAATCTAACAATCTCCTTGTCTGGGGGCTAATAATGCGTTTGTTTGTCCTTTTATCGGCCTCTTGTTCTTTCTGGTCGCTTGAAGAAAGCTCTCCTTGTCCGGGTTCAGCCATAAAAATATCCTTCCCTGACTCAAGCTTATGAGAATTGAGGCTTGTTGTCAATTCATTTTGGCCGTTTGTATCCGCCTTTTCAAACTCTTTCATATGCGCGTAGTCTAGCGCCCGAAGAGTTTTTTAGCTTGATAAACAGTTTATAAAATCCTTACAGGATCTTTACTTGAAAACTCGGGTAAATACCAACAATTAAAGATTTATTACGGAGTAAATCTGAATCCCCGCCCTTTTATCGTTTGGATAAATTCCGGAGCGGTAGGGTTGCTTTCAATTTTTTTTCTGAGCCTAAAAATAAGCTGGTCCAGGGCCTGATCGGTTACGCCGAGGGTTGTCTTTTGCTCACCCCAAACGGCATTGATAATTTCTTCTTTTCCCAATACCTTGCCCTTATTTTGTATTAAAAAATTCAAAAGCTTAAATTCCGATGATGTGAGAAGATCGGAAATTACCTTTTCTCCCAATTTGATCTCATTTGTACTTACGTCTAACTCTAATTCTTCTTTTTTGCTTTGCAAAAACTTACCTGACGCTAAAACTTCCGTTTTTATAAACTCATCAAAAATAGGTATTGTTACTTTCCCGTTAAAACAGAGCCCCAAGTTTTCAAGATACATCGGCTCCTGTCCGCCGCCGGTTAAAAACTCCTGCTCGAAGGGGCTTAAATTATTCCAAATAGCAAACAGCGCACTTCTGATTGGCCTATTCGCAAAGAAAAAGCTAAATAATTGTTTGTCGTTTTCAGGCAACTTACCGTTTAGGGTAAAGACGCTTTCAAGACAAAGAATAGAAAGTCTCCCGTGGCCTGCTGTAAATTTTAAAATTTTATCTAAAGTTTTTTTGTCCGCTTTTTTGCCCGATACTTTTTCAAGATATGAAATCCTGAAATCAAGACCTACTTTATCCAGGACCGGCAAATAGATAATTCTGCCCGCGCAGTATTCAAAAAAATCGGAGAAAAGGTAGGGGTCTATTAGATCTTCCAGCGGCCGGTTGAGGGAAAATACTACGGAAAAATGGTACTTTGCCC
>JAJYEF010000071.1 GCA_021785915.1 bacterium | reverse complement strand
GTAAAAGGCGTAATAACTTTGGAATTCGGACAAAGCGACTGGCCTTACCAGCCTTTCCATACGGGAATTGATATCGCAAACCCGCAAGGGAAAATAGGAGACCCGATATTACCCTTTATGGCGGGAACCGTTATTTACGCGGGGCAGATATTCTGGGGTTTTGGAAAATACATAATGATTGACAACGGAAACCATATTACCTCAATTTATGCCCATCTTAGTGAGATTTACGTATATAAAGGCGAGAAAGTAGCCTTAGGACAGGTTATAGGGGCGGAAGGAGAGACGGGATGGGCAACAGGACCCCATTTACATTTCCAGATTGACGTTTTCGGAATTCCTGTAAATCCGAGAACTTTCCTAGGAGAAAATAACCCTTGACCAGAATCATAGGAAATCATGCTCCAGTCATAGCTGGCCTTATTAATCAAAAAGTGTTCAGGCTTCTTTATTTCTATATTGACAAACTAAATAAGGAGCGATATTATATGAATGTATGTTCATATATAAAAGATGCCATTGTAGGGTTACCCCCGGAAAATACGAATTCTCGGATAAACAGGTTTCGGCTTTGGAAGAAAAGCTAAAGCTTTTTGGAGTTAAAGCAAGGCTTGAACTTTTATTAATGCTTAAAGAAGGGCCTCATTGTGTCTGCGATCTAATGACTCATACCAAACTTTCCCAAAGCCTTATTTCCCACCACCTTTCCGATTTAACGTCAGCAGGCTTTATAGAAGCAAAAAAAGAGGGAAAATTTATGGAATACAGCCTAACCCAAAGCGGAGAGGAAATGATGAGAAATTTGGAAGATATGATTAAAAACCTAAAGGAAGGAGGTGGAAGAATGAAAAGAATGAGAAACTGCGATGAGCAGATGAGAAAAAGGTGCTGTGGTTATCAAGACGAAGAGGAAACTTCGGAAGTCAAAGCATCGGAGAACGACGAAATGTCCAAAGAAGAGCTTTTGGCGGAAAAAGAAAGCCTTGAGAAACAGCTTGGTGAGATAAACGAAGCATTGGCAGGTGCAGAGTAAAACCTTATTTTCCCGGTGGGCGAAAATTATTTTGCCCATTAGAAAGTAAAGTTTTTAAAGGAGGTGTTTTGTGAAAATACAAGTTTTAGGGTCGGGTTGCGCAAATTGCAGAAGGCTTTTTGAAATAACAAAAGAAATAGTTAAAGAGGAAAAGCTTGACGCAAGTGTTGATTATGTAACCGATGTTTCAAAAATAATAGAGATGGGAATTATGCAAAGTCCTGTTCTTACGGTTAACGGAAAACCGGTACTGGTGGGTTTTATTCCCAACAAAGAGAAAATAAAAGATTTAATAGCTAAGGAATTGAATTAATCTTATTATGGATCCGTTTTACCCGGTGCAATTATTGTCTGATTTTGTAACCTATGGAATTTTCCATTTGGGAAAAATAAGCATTTTGGGCAGTGCCATGGATTTTTTTATCTATGACAGCATAAAAATCCTTATTCTTCTTATTGTTATTATATTTGCCATTTCATATATCCGTTCTTTTCTTCCTCCCGAAAAAATCCGCAAGTTTTTAACAAAAAGGTTTGAGTTTATCGGGAATATTCTTGCTGGTTTATTCGGCATTATTACCCCTTTTTGCTCATGTTCGGCAGTACCCTTGTTTATAGGAATGGTGGAAAGCGGAGTTCCTTTGGGGGTTACCTTTTCTTTTCTTATCTCGGCTCCAATGGTAAACGAGGTAGCTTTGGTTATGCTTTTCGGACTTTTCGGTCTGCCTGTTGCCCTTCTTTATGCCGTTTCGGGTGTAACTATTGCGGTATTAGTCGGATACATAATGGGAAGAATGCATCTCGAGCCGTTAGTTGAGGATTACGTCTGGAAAATAAAAGCCGGAGATCCGTTGGGAGAGCAAAAGTTGACTTTCAGAGACAGGGTAAGTCAAGCTTACATATACACAAGGGATTTAATAATAAAGGTGTACCCTTATGTTTTAATAGGGGTCGGGATAGGCGCTTTTGTGCATGGATATGTCCCCGTGAATGCTTTGCTAAAAATAGCAGGTAGAGGAAATATCCTGGCTGTGCCCATCGTAACTCTTATCGGAGCGCCATTATATTCAAATTCAGCAGGTATTGTTCCCGTAATCCAGGCCTTAATTTCAAAAGGTCTCCCTTTGGGAACAGCTTTGGCTTTTATGATGGCGGTTACCGCCATATCGTTTCCCGAAATGGTAATTTTAAGAAAGGTTTTAAAATTAAAACTTCTTGGAATTTACACCACAATAATAATAGTCGGAATCATATTCACCGGGTATCTTTTTAATATTATAATAAGATGAAGCAAAAACCAAGTTTAATAGATATTATAAAAACAAGCCTATTTATAGGAATTACGGGTTATGGGGGCCCCGCAATTCTGGCTCAGATGAAAAGACATCTGGTAGAAAAAAACGGCTGGATAACTGAGGAGGAGTTTATGAATACACTAAGCCTTTCGCAGATTCTTCCGGGGTCAACGGGGGTAACTTTAATGGGGTATTTCGGTTATAAGTTAAGGGGAATTTTGGGCTGGATTTTACTTCCCGGACTTTATATCCTACCCGCTTTTATTTTTACAACTGTCCTTGCGCAAATATATTTTGAATATCATTCGTTAACTATCATCCAAAAATTTTTTATGGGACTTGAGACTTTGGTTGTCGCTCTTTTGATTAACGCGATTCTAATGCTTGGGAAGTCTGTATTCGGAAAACTCGATAAACGAGATTATAAAGGGTTTTCTATTGCCATTGTCACATTCTTGCTTTTCGCATTTTCGGGAATAAACTTAATATTTATTATTATTCTGGCCGGTTTTTTGGGATTTTTCTTTTATTTTTTTACCCGTGAATATGAAGGGGCAGAGCTTCATTCTCATGACAATCTTCATATACATATTCCGCAACAATATTCAATAGATACAAAACTTGTTTATCTTTTAATAACGTTTATTGTCATAAGCCTGGTTTTATGGTTCAGCCGTTCGATTATCTGGATTCTTTCGTCAACATTTTTTCAGATAGGATTGTTTGCATTCGGAGGAGGTTTCGGTTCGATACCTCTTATAAATAGCATTGTCGTTAACGGGTTTCATTGGTTAACTCTTTCCCAGTTTAGGGACGGAATTGCAATAGGACAAATTACTCCGGGTCCGGTTTTCATCACTGCTGCTTTTATAGGTTACAAAGTTTACGGATGGATTGGGGCATTTTTTGCAACAATTGCGATTTTTCTTCCTTCGCTTTTATTTATTATTTTTTTGGGGCAATTCCATGAAAAAATTAAACACCTTAAGGCAGTCAAAGTTGTGGTAAAAGGTTTTCAGGCGGGATTTATAGGGATTATTGCTGCGGTTGCACTTCAGTTTGGCGAAAAATCGCTTATTAACTGGCAGACTTGGGCGATATTTTTAGCAGCTCTTATATTTATAGTTAAATTTAAAAAAGATGTTATCTGGACAATTTTAGGAACGGCAATTATCTCTCTATTTTTATTTTAAGCAAAATTCCCATCGTTAAACTAGTTTCTGTCATCATTCATTTCCTTGAGATTATCGATCATTAAACGAAAATACCAATGCTAACATTTAATCCATTGAATAATACTTTTATGTAATATGTTTTTAGTAAGAACTGAAACTAAAAATTAGTTCTGGAATAGAGGGCAGACATTCTACCCTCTAATTTTTATGAAAGTGATATACTATCCCTATGAGCGTTACTAAAGACAAGAAAACAGTTCTAGAAATAGCCAATAAAATAAAAGAAGCGCGGTTAAAAAAAGACTTAAAGCAATCCGAGGTTGCGGAAAAAGCAGGACTTAATGCCAATTATTACGCAAAAGTTGAACGAGGGGAAGCAAAACCTTCCGTTGTAACATTGACTAAAATCTTAAAAGCTTTAGGGATTAAATCTTCGGATATACTTTCTGTTTAGTTTCTGGTTTTTCTCGTCTTTTTCAACTCGTTATATATTTTAGTCAACTGATCCGGGTCTGTGTGGCTTAAAGAATGAAAAGTTTTTTGAAGATGTTCCAAAATAGCTATTGCCATTTCAGGGGTAGCATTTTCAGGATCGGTTTTCTTTAAGAAATTAATAACGCTTTGAATATCTTTTTCGTTTATTTCGTAACTCATAGCCGTAGTATATATTCGTTAAATAAATTTGTAAAGCTTAAGGAAATTAAACATTTCCAAAGACAACTCTTCACCTTCTATTCTTCTCATTATCTCCCGGCTATTGTTTTGGGAAAGGATATTAAGACTTCCTTCCCATAAAATATTTCTGTCAATTATTGCCAGTTTTCGATGATGGTTTCCAATGCAAAGTAAAACCTGTACCCCCATTCTCTCAAAAGTAGATATTATTTCTTCTGATTGATATTCCATTTTTTTCTCGTGTTCTTTTGGATCTCTTGTCATTACGTATATTCTCACTCCTTTTTCAAG
>JAJYEF010000070.1 GCA_021785915.1 bacterium | reverse complement strand
AGAAACTTGTGAGCTTCTTTTTTTCATAAAAGCATTTTAGCCTTTTTAAAATGAGGATACAAGCTTTCAGAATTCAGGAGTTGTATGAGCAAAGTGAGCAAACTTCAATTTCGGAATCGACACATTTAAACGAACTTGTATCAGTTTCTGCTTAAGGATTATTATCGGAAACTTTTCTTTAAAGAGTGAGTTATTTTTATTTATGCCTACCTTTTTATAATTTCCAATCTGCTCCTGACAACAAAAAAACTTCCGAGCCTGCAGCTTTTTTGAGAGCATGCATGAACCGTATCCCAAAAGGAAAACATTAATTTTGCATATTCCATGCGAAAACTGCTAAATTCCGTTCACTCTATCTGAATTTACCAAAGCGCTATTGCATTTATCTTTCTTTTGATGCGTTGGGCCTTTGCAATTCACGGATAAATTCTTCACGCATTTCATCGTAAGACAATGCTTTCGGACTTTCCCAAGCTTGCTGTAACCACTGGGTAGTATGTCTTGCGCCCAAATTGCCGATTTGCGGAAGCGTATGGGATAGTTTTATCGCTAATTCCCTCCCCTTATCTCTTTCTCCTTTTGACAGCGAACCCTGTCCATCCGCTTTTCTAACTGTCCAACTCAAGATATGTTCGGAGCTTAAAAAATACAATCCTAAATTATATAGACTTTCCCCGTTTCCTAAATCAAATAAACCCTGAAAACGGTATTGTATCCCCGCTCCGCGGCCTCGCAGTTCTGAAAAAAGAATATTGCTGGCCTTAACCCCCTCGACTTGACCGGACAACTCCATTTCAAAGGAATCAGGATTATTGTTCTTTGTCCACATAACGGGAGGATTATAGCTAACTTCTTAAAAAATGTCAAACTATAGGGCTTATCAACAGTGGTGGTTGTTGTTCACTTCAGTCCTCCGATTACTTTAACTCTTTGAAGCAGAGTTTCGTCCTCCAGCACTTTTCCCGCTCCCCTTGCAACAGACGTTAGCGGATCTTCCGACCTAATTACCGGAATGTGAATCCGTTCGACTATTAAATGGTCAAATCCTTTAAGAAGCGAGCCTCCCCCCGTTAGCAATACTCCATGCTCGAGTATGTCGCTCGTCAGTTCGGGCGGAGCATCTTCCAAGACCTGCGCTATTGCGTCGATAATCTGTGTTAAAATTGCAGCCAATGCCTCCCTTACTTCTGCCTCTGTTATTCTCAGGCTTTTCGGAAGTCCGGTTTCTATATCCCGTCCTCTTATTATTGCCGCCTTTTCTCCTTCCTCTTTATCTTTTCCCGTCGGCCTATGCACCACCGGAGTCTTGGTATAAGCACTGCCAATCCTTATTTTTAAATCCTCCGCCGTTGTGTCCCCTATTAAAAGCCCGTGTCTTAACCTTATGTAATGGACTATGGCGTTATCCATATCGTCACCCGCAAGTCTCAATGATTTTGAAACCACAATTCCCCCCAGGGAAATTACTGCAATTTCGGTAGTCCCTCCTCCAATATCTACGACCATAACGCCTGTAGGGGCAAAAACCGAAATGTTTTCTCCAACTGCAGCCGCCATGGGCTCTTCTATTAAATAAGCCTGCCTGGCCCCGGCGGCAAGAGCGGCTTCCCAAACGGCCCTCCTTTCAACCTCCGTAACCGAGGAAGGTATGCCTACGACCACCCTTGGCTTTGAGAAAGCAAGCGGAAAAGAACTCCCCACCTCGTGAACCTTTTGGATATAATACGAGATCATCGCAAGAGTTGAATCAAAATCAGAAATCACTCCGCCCCTAAGAGGCCTCACGGTTATAATCGAGGCAGGAGTTTTGCCAATCATTTTCTTTGCCTCATCCCCGACGGCAATAACTTTTTTTGTCTTTTTGTGAATTGCTACCACCGAGGGTTCCCTTGAAACTATTCCCTTATCCTTTACGAATACCAAAGTATTCGCAGTACCCAAATCTATACCTATATCATGGGAAAAAATACTGAACAATTTGTCAAACATAAATGAAATTTTCTCTACCATAATAGCATCTTGCCACAAGTTACTCAATATGCTAGGATATTCCCTAATCGCCAAAACTCAAATGAAAATAATAAATTATTGCAATAAAATTATCGAGTATTCATTTTACCTACTGTTTTTCCTCGTACCACTGGCATTAACAAGCGATACATCCGAACTTTTCGAGTTCAATAAACTTTGGGTAACGTTTATCTTAACGATAATAATCGGTGCCGCGTGGTTTACTAAAATGATCGTACGAAAAGAATTTAAACTGCAGAGAACACCGCTTGATATACCGATAGCGCTTTTCTTGGTCTCGGAAATTATTTCAACATTTATATCCCTGGATACCCACGTTTCAATTTGGGGCTATTACTCAAGGTTTAACGGAGGGCTCTTATCTATACTCTCCTACGTATTCCTGTATTATGCCTACGTATCAAACCTTAGAGACGAAGAAAAAGACGAGAAGGAAAAAGACGGATACGATATTATTAAAAAATCATATTTTTATATTGGCGGTATAGCGTTGTTTATTGTAGGGATATTAATTTCTTCGCAGATTAAAACTACTACGGAAGCAGGCGTTCCCTACCAAATGCTTGCGACACTTGTTACCGGGCTTGCGTCTTTCGCGCTTATAATGAAAGCGGCTCCTAAAGGGATCCTAAAAAGAACATTGTTCGCAATTTTATCCTCGGCCGCAATCGTCGTCTTGTGGGGTCTCCCGTCACATTTCGGTTACGATCCGACCTGTCTTTTGTTCAGGGGAACGCTCGACGTGTCCTGCTGGACTTCCGCCTTCCAGCCAAAGGTCAGGATTTTCTCTACTCTTGGTCAACCGGACTGGATGGCAGCATACCTTGCCGCGCTTCTTCCGATACTCATGATGCTGATGCTAAATTTTGTGAAGGGGAAAGAAATTTTCAACAGAAAAACAATTTTAAGCACCAACTTTTTAGGGGCAGCAGTATATTTTGTATTTTTCTATCTGACTTTCCTTGCGCTTATGTACACCGGTTCAAAATCGGCGATTATTGCAATATTTTTGGCATTTGTCTCTTTCTTTGCTTTTTATGCATGGTACTTCATAAGACCGCGCTTTGAAAAAGGCAAAAGTCTGTCAAACGGCCTGAAAATGTCGCTGTTAATGATATTCTCAATTTGTCTGATAGGTTTTTTTGCTGGATTTCCGGCAGGTTTTCCGTTCGGGCATCTTAATAGCTATACATGGGATTCGATAAGGGCCCACTTTTCAAAACCCGTAGCCACAAAAACCGTTGCCGCTCCAACTCCGACTCCTCCGCCCGCGGTAGCCGCCGGCGAACTCGGAGGGACCGATTCCGGAATAATAAGGTATTATGTCTGGAAGGGGGCCATCGATATTTGGCAACACTATCCCATTTTTGGTACGGGTGTAGAGACCTATGCATTCGCTTACTATATGTTCCGCCCCCGCGGACACAATATGACTTCTGAATGGCAATACCTCTACAATAAGGCGCACAATGAATTCTTGAACTACCTCGCAACAACGGGAACAGTCGGGATAGTCACCTATCTTCTTATGATAGGGGCCTTCCTTTTCGTGAGCCTTAGGTATCTTTATAAAAAAAGGGGTAAATATTCACAAAATGATTTTATTGTCTACTCTATTTTAGTCGGCTACGGAACTATCCTTGTTACCAATTTCGGGGGTTTCTCCGTTGTCATAACAAACATTTTCTTTTACATGTTCCCGGCACTTTTGTTTATTTACGCAGGTCTTATTAATTACGACAAGGCTTATACTTTCTCCATTTCTAAAAATGAACACTTACTGGTCGCAAGAGCTCAAAAAATATCCATGGGGATAATTATCCTTATAGCGGCCTACTTTATTTATACTCTCATAAATTACTGGCAGGCTGACAGAAATTATTATTACGGATTAAATTACGACCAGGCACAACAATTCCAGAAAGCTTATCCGTTCCTGAAAAATGCCGTCGACGCAAGACCGGGAGAGCCGGTTTTCCAGGATGAGTATGCATATAACAATGCCGTTCTTGCTACCTATTTCCTGGCGGAAGAGACCCAAAAAGGAGTAACTCAGCAACAGCAACAACAATACCAACAAATCGCAAAACAGCTGATCCAAACGGCCTTAGACACGGATAACAAGGTTATAACCGAACACCCGAACGACGTAGTGTTCTGGAAAACTAGGGTCAGGATGTTCTATGTTCTGTCGCAGGTTGATCCTTCCTACCTTCCCCAAGCCCTAACCGCAATTAAAAAAGCGGCGCAACTGGCTCCAACCGATCCGGATGTTTCATATAACCTTGGAGTTTTATACGGACAGACAGGAGACTTTCAGGATGCCATAAAAACCCTTCAGCACACTGTCTATTTGAAGCCCGATTATCCGGGCGGAAAAGCTTATTATGCTCTTGCAATCTTCTATCACCAGCTGGCGATAGACAAAAATGGTAAGGTAGTCAACCAAACTTATAATCAAAAAGCAATTGACGAACTAAAAACTATGGAAAAACTATTCGGCGTTAATCCGCAGGCACAAGACGCATTAAAGTCATGGGGAGCAAAATAAGGCTACACTCAATTTCTGTATCAACTTTGAACTCATTAATAATATGTCAGACATAATAA
>JAJYEF010000069.1 GCA_021785915.1 bacterium | reverse complement strand
GCTCTGGGTTGTAGGGAAGGAGTTGCCGCAAAGTTTTAAAAAATATCAGGATAAGAGCATAATCCTTGATTACGGAAATAAAGACGATACCTGGGAAATTTATGCAAAAGCCTATATGCTTTTGGCTCCCCTGCGGGCCGCGGGCGGTACAAGTTACAAGGTGTTGGAAGCTATGGCATCGGGCACTGCGGTCGTGACGACGAGCCTTGGCATAGAGGGCCTGGAGGCAAAAAACGGAATGCATGTGCTTTCGTCCGAAGCGCCTTTAGAGCTGGCGGAGTTTGTGTATAATTTATATTCCGACCACAGCCTTTACCGTAAACTGACATTAAGTGCACGGAAGTTTGTGGAGGAAAATTATGATTGGCGAAGAATTGCTAAAAAATTAAACGAAGTATACGAGTCAACTTTATGATGGACACAAGTATAATTATTGTTTCATATAACACAAAAGAGGTTTTAAAAAATTGCATAGAGTCTGTTTATGCGAATACCAAAGATTTAAACTTTGAGGTAATAGTCGTTGACAACGATTCCAAAGACGGGACCAAAGAGTTGATCACCAGAACTTTTTCCAAACATAAGAACTTTTTATATATACAAAACAGGGAAAATTACGGGTTTTCCAAGGCAAATAACATAGGTATTAAAAAATCATCCGGAAAATTTGTATTGTTTCTAAACTCCGATACGTTATTTAACCAAAATACCATAAAAAAGATGATCGATTTTATGTCGAAATTCCCAAAATGCGGCGCGGCGACGTGCAAAGTTTTACTTACAACAGGTGCTATCGATGATTCGTGTCACAGGGGTTTCCCAACCCCTTGGAATGCTTTTTGCCATTTCTCGGGACTTTCAAAAATCTTTCCAAGAACAAAACTTTTCGGCGGTTACAACTTGGGATTTCTGGACCTATCAAAAACGCACACGATCGACGCATTGGCGGGATCGTTCATGTTTGTACGAAGAGAAGCGGGAGAGGATGCCGGATGGTGGGACGAAGATTATTTCTTCTACGGCGAGGATCTGGACTTTTGCTATACGCTCTGGCATAAAGGATGGGAAGTCTACTACTATCCAGATACCTTTATAACTCATCTTAAGGGAGTTTCGGGAGGTATCAAAAAAGTTTCCAAGGAAATAACTACCGCCGACGAAAAGACGAGAAAGCTTGCGACTAAATGGAGATTTAACGCGATGCGTATTTTTTATAAGAAACATTACGAACAAAAATACCCGTGGGTTATTACGCGCTTGGTATTTGCAGGTATCGCACTTAAGGAGAAACTGAGCTGAGACTATTCCGTGTTTGGAATATCCGGGTTTTCCGGTACAGCTTGGGACCACGCTTCTGTTAAATAACCAAGATATATAACAACGGCCGATGCTAACAAGGCCCAAGGATCAAAATCTTTAGTATATATTTCCATCCCCGCCGTTAAAAGGCCAAGAGTTTTAAGATTGTTGGGGAAACTAAAAAAATTTCCGTCTTTAAGGTTTACGCCTTCGGTTATTTTAGCGCCCCGTACTCTCTCAAGTTGCATAAGCGCGATTATATAGCTAGATCTATTGGTTTTCAATCGTTTAGCATAATTTGTGGCTTGAGCATAAGGTTTATTGGTATAATAACTTCATGAGGATCGGAATTGACGCAAGGCTTTGGAGCCAGACCGGTGTCGGAAGATACATAAGAAACCTCGTCGTTAACCTTCAGAAAATAGACAAGAAAAACCATTATGTGCTTTTTGTAAGGAAAGAGGATTTGGAAGATATAAGGCCGGAGGTAAAAAACAGGAATTGGAAAATCGCGGAAGCAAATATTAGGTGGCATTCGGTTTCGGAACAAATATATTTCCATAAAATTTTGGAAAACGAATACCTTGATCTTGTCCATTTTCCGTATATTTCCGTACCGGTTTTCTATAAAAGGCCGTTTGTTGTTACGGTTCATGACCTAATCCCGTACCATTATTCAACGGGTAAGGCGTCAACCCTTCCGTTTCCCCTTTATTTTCTTAAGAGGCTAGGATATAAATTTGTGCTTAACAATGCGGTAAGAAATTCAAAGAAAATTTTAGTTCCTTTGAATGCCGTTAAAAATGACGTTGCCAAAACCCTTAACGTAAGCGAAGACAAAATTTCCGTGACATATGAAGGCTGTGATGACAAATTGACGGTTAAATTACATGGCCAAACAGGCCCTAATTATAAAGTCTTGGACGGAAAATATTTCATTTATGTAGGGAACGCATATCCCCATAAGAATTTGGACAGGCTTTTGGAGGCATTCTCTCTCGTGCAAAAGGAATTTAAGGATTTAAGGCTGGTTTTTGTCGGAAGGAAAGATATATTCTATAGAGCATTGATGGCTAAAGCCAGGCAGTACGGATTGGAGGATAAGATTTACCATTATTCCGGAGTATCGGACAATGATTTGACGATTCTCTACAAAAACGCGCTTGCTTTGGTTTTCCCATCCCTTATGGAGGGGTTCGGGCTTCCCGTTTTGGAGGCGATGGCAATAAGATGTCCGGTAGTTGCCTCCGATATTCCGTCTTTAAAAGAGCTTGCAGGAGACAGCATAATTTATTTTAGCCCTTTTGATACGGAACAAATTAAACGCGCGCTTGTTTATGTTTATAAAGGGAATTATGAGAGTAAAAGAGTTGATAAAGCGTACGAAATTTCCAAACATTTTTCCTGGAGAAAAATGGCCGAGGATACACTGAAGATTTATGAAAGTAGCATTGGTATATGACCGGGTAAATAAATGGGGGGGAGCGGAAAGGGTGCTTTTGGCACTCCACAAGATTTATCCCGAGGCGGATTTGTACACATCGGTTTATAACCGGGAGGGTGCTCCTTGGGCTGAAGAATTTAGCGTAAAAACAACTTTTTTACAGAAACTTCCGTTCGCCTCGTCTTTTCATGACCTTTTTGCAACCTTCATGCCGCTTGCTTTTGAGAGTTTTAATTTTGACGGATACGACCTCGTGATATCGGTTACAAGTGAAGCTGCAAAGGGAATTATTACAAAACCAGGAACTTTACATATCTGCATTTGCCTTACGCCTACCAGGTATCTATGGAGCGGCTATAACGACTATTTTAAAAATCCCCTGATAAGATTTCTGTCAAAACCGGCCGTTTCATATTTGCGCTATTGGGATAAGATCGCCGCTAACCGCCCCGATAGCTACCTTGCAATATCAACCGAAGTCAAAAAAAGAATTAAAAAATATTACGGACTTGAGTCTGGCTTAATTCCTCTTGCCGTTGCCGATCTTGGCAAACCGAAGGAAACTTCGGAAGGCGGCTACTATTTAATCGTATCAAGACTCGTTTATTATAAAAGGATAGATATTGCGGTTGAAGCGTTTAATAGATTAAATCTACCCCTTAAAATAATCGGTACGGGTTCGGAAAAAGATAACCTTAAGCGTATGGCAAATAGAAATATCGAGTTCCTGGGTGAAGTTGCGGAAGGAACTCTTGGCAACTATTATGCAAATTGCAGGGCGCTTATTTTCCCCGGGATCGAAGATTTCGGATTGGTGATGGTTGAGGCACAAAGTTTCGGAAAACCGGTCATTGCTTTTAGGGGCGGGGGAGCCTTGGACATAATAAAAGAAGGGGTTACCGGAGAGTTTTTTGACGTTCAATCCGCGGAAGCACTTGAAAAAGCGATGGAAAAATTTCAAAATAAAAGATATAATGCAAAATTGTGCACCGATAATTCCAAAAGGTTTTCATTTGCTAATTTTAGAAATTCACTGTTAAGAGAGGTAGGTAGGGGCTTAAAAAATTTATGAAGATAGTTATTTTTGCAGGAGGGGTGGGAACCAGGCTTTGGCCATTGTCCAGAAAAAATACTCCGAAGCAATTTGAGAAAATAATAGGGGACAAGTCAACGCTGCAGCTTGCGGTAGACAGACTTCAGCCGGATTTTAAGCCCGAAGACATCTATATATCTACGGGAAAAAAGTACGAAGAGCTCGTAAGAGCGCATTTGCCTCAAATCCCCCACGATAATTTTATTCTGGAGCCCGAAATGCGCGATGTCGGACCCGCGGTTGGCGTGGCAATGGCAATTATCGGCAAGAAAAACCCCGGTGAACCGGTTGCCATAATCTGGAGCGACCATTTTGTCAAAAAAGAGAGGCGTTTTAGGGAAGTATTAACTTTTGCGGAAAGCATTGTCAATAAAAACAAAAATTCTATAGTATTCATAGGACAGAGGGCAAGGTTTGCAAACCAGAACTTGGGTTGGATAGAATTTGGCGAGGAGCAGTCGCAGGTAAGGGGCACAAAAATATTCAAGTTCAAGAAATTAATATACAGACCAAGCCTTGAAATGGCGGAGAAGTTTCTTAATAGCGGAAAATACGCGTGGAACCCGGGCTATTTTGTTTCGACGCCCGAATTTATCCTTTCGCAGTATAAAGAACACGCCCCAAAAATCTGGGAGGGTATAATTAAGATTAGGGAAGCGGTAGGAAAAAAGGATTTTGAGGAAATTTTCCAGAAAACTTATCCTAACTTGGAGAAAATAAGTTTTGATAATGCGGTCTTGGAGAAAGTCGATCCAAATAAGGTTTTTGTGATTGCGGCGGACCTTGGCTGGAGCGACGTCGGCGCATGGGAGGCTTTAAAAGAAGCCTTGGAGGAAAAAACGGAAGAAAATGTAACCAGGGGAAAAGTCTTAATTGAAGATTCTTCGGATAATCTG
>JAJYEF010000068.1 GCA_021785915.1 bacterium | reverse complement strand
CCCTTGTCTCCGACTCAATAAAAGGTCGTCCTTCAGTTCCTTCAAGTAATGCTTTCCAATTTTCCTCGGAAACGACTGTGAGCGCGTTCTCATATCCTAAAGTAATAATTAATTTGTCGCCAAGAATTTTCCTGAATTTCTTAGGTAAAGCTGTTCTTCCTTTAGAATCGATTTTTCCTTCATATTGTCCTATTAGCATATCTTTAACCTCAGATATGGTGAGGCCTGCCTTATTTTGTCCCACTATTTCCCAATTTGTCCCACTTTATTCCATTTTGCACTTGTTTCTGGATGATGTCAAGGGGTAATAGGAGTATTTTAGTGTTCTACCACAAAACTAACACTAGATGTGGAAAATTGAAATTTATTTAAATAAATTTGGGGGATTTACTGCGCTGATGCAAGGGTTGTTTCAGACTGGAAGATGCTTCCGTCGGTCTTGGTAATTTTAAGGACAATTTTTATGTTGGAAATATCCGTATCATAATGACAGACGTCCGAACAAGTTCCGAGAGTAATTACTGCTTGATAAGGTGAAGTTAGGGGAATTTGACCGAATGTTCCTCTTGGAATCCCCCCCTTTGAAGTATATGAAAATTCATATTCAATATTGGATATTCCTTGCGGATTCGCAATGGAGGCTATCACCGTTTTACCCGGAGTCCCTACTTTTAGGGATAACCCTATTGAATCTGCTGTAATCGTAGGAATAGGTGCTTGAGTAGGTAAAGCCTGAACACCCTGATCCGCCTGTGACTGCGGAGCTTTTTGACCCTTAAATAATATAAATGCACCAACGGCTATAACCAATACTAAAATAACCGCTCCAGCGATTATAACTTTCTTTTCTTTAAGAAGTTCTTTCATTTTCTCCACCAAGCATATAAAAAACAGGTTTGCATGTCAATATGCTCAAAGTTATAGGTTAATCTAAGGATTATTGCAATTTATCTTGGAAATATTCCAAGAGAGTTACTATTTTTACTCTTTCCTGCTTTGCGCTGTCGCGGTCCCTTACTGTCACCGTACCGTCTTCCAGGCTTTGAAAATCAACTGTTACGCAAAAAGGCGTCCCGGCCTCATCCTGCGCAAAGTAGCGCTTTCCTATGTTTCCCCTGGCGTCCCAGGCAACCATCATCCAGGGCTTAAGCACCTCGTAGATTTTTCTTGCCTCGGCGACCAGGCCTTCTTTGTTAGCCAAAAGCGGAAAAACCGCGACCTTATACGGAGCAAGTTTCGGATTTAGCTTAAGGACTTTCCTGTCCCCTTCCTCGGCATACGCATCAATAAGGAAAAATAAAAGGCTCCGGTCAACTCCCCCGGAAGTTTCAATAACCCACGGAGTGAACTTTTTTCCATCATCATCTACATACGACAAATTGTGCCTCGACAGATCCCAATCACCTCTATGATGTATTCCCTCGAATTCCGACCAGCCGAAAGGCGAATTGTATTCAATGTCTTCGGCAAATCTCGCGTAATGTGCGCGTTCCTTGTCTTCGTGCTTTCTAAACCTTAAATTTTCTTTTTTAATCCCTAAAGCCTGATACCATTTCATTCTTTCCTGACGCCAGTATTCGAACCACTTATCGCCTTCCGCATCTTGTGGCCTTATAAAAAATTCCAGCTCCATCTGTTCGAACTCCCGGCTTCTGAACGTAAAATTTCCTGGAGTTATCTCGTTTCGGAAAGCCTTTCCTATCTGGGCAATTCCAAACGGGATTTTGACCCTCGTTGAAGACACGACGTTTTCGAAATTTACAAAAGCACCCTGTGTAATTTCTCCTCTTAAGAATATCTCGTCCTGCTGTCCTTCTATAATCCCAAGGTATGCTTTGACCAAAAGGTTAAACTTCTGGGGCGAAGTCCACTGCGGTTTTTCTTTATGGGTTTTCTCGTGGGCCTTAACCTCCTCTTTTTTATCGGCCCTGAAACGCTGATGGCATATCTTGCACTCGACTAGAGGATCGGTAAAAGCCTCCAGGTGCCCCGATTTTTCCCACACCGTCGGGTTCATCATTATTGCCGCATCTACTCCTACAACGTCACTTCTTAGCTGGACCATTTCTTTCCACCATAAATCTTTTATGTTCTTCTTAAGAAGAACTCCCAAAGGTCCATAATCCCATGTACCAGTCAGACCGCCATAGATTTCAGACCCCGGATAAATAAAACCGCGCCTTTTGCAAAGCGCGACTATCTTTTCCATGAGTTGGTTTTCCATAAAGCTATGATAGCAAAAAAGGCCCTAAGTTAAAAGGCTAAGAAAGCCGTGGCATGATCTGTTTTGCCTTAAGCTTTCTTTCGAGGATGCTTTCAATAAAACCCTGTGTTTGGTCCATCGGAAGATATTCATTATCATGATAAAAACCCAGAAGCTTTAAAAGCTTAAGCTCGAATCTGTATGCAACAAGATCCAAATTTTTATTGACAGAGATTGTTTTTAATGCTTTGTCCAAAAGGTCGTAGATTTCCCTGTTTTCCTGGTTTTCTGCACAAAGTCCGTCCACAAGTTCGCAGAAATGGTAAGCTATCCCAATTCTTTTCAGGTCATTTTTTAAGATCTTGAAATTCTCCAGAGACTCAACCTCCGTTAATACGGGCATATTTGCACCTGCAGCCTGGTAAAGACCGAATTTGGCCCTATTTAAAAGCTCGATATGGGGAGAACGCCTGCTGGTAATTTTGCGGACCCCTTTTGCCTTAACCGTAATCTTGCCTTTCTCTTTTGAGTATATGGTCAGAATTCTGTCGGCCTCGCGGAAGTTTTTCCTTTTGATGACTATCCCCTCTGTTTTAAACGACCTCATATTTTATCTCAGCTTAAGGTTAAGCGTCTTGTCGGAAGAAAGATCAAATTGCTGTATTGGCGTACCGCTCACCGATATCGTATATGGGAAATTATCTATTCCGGGCTGTTTTTGAATAAGAAGCGGCAACAAGGAATTACTTGCAAGCTTAAAGGGTAATTTATAAGTAACGGTAAGCTTTGTTGTACCCAACGGTCTGACGGTCAAAAATCCGTCAAAAACGGTTTTTCCTAAATCATCATATGTTGTCATTTTAACTTCCGAACCCTGATAAGACACGAGTTGGCTTCCTTTGGGCACATAGATCCTAAACCAGTCCCTGAAATCCGCATTAAGGCATAAGTTTCCGCTTGCAAGGTTACAGTCCGAAGGCTGATACGGGTTTTTATAATTTACCGTAACCGTTTTTACAATCGACCCGTCGCTTTGCAGCTGATAATCCTGAGTTATAGATTCGTCGACAAACAGGTTAGCCTTGTCGCCGCCGAAGTTTGCCTCGTTTAAGTGGAAGTAGTCACCAGTAAAAGGCATTATCCTTCCCGCGGCATCCAACCCTTCAAAGCCCGCCTGGGCCTGCGGGTCATTCATGTAAAAGAGGATATGTTTCTGATTCATTTGCGTTAACATTGCCTGGAAAAGCGGTCCCCAGTAAACTTTCGGCGAAGATGAGAACGCTTTTGTCATAATCGCATACATTAAGTCACCTATTATACCTTTTCTGTTTGTCTTAACTCCCTCGACCGGCTGGTCTGCAATCACCTCGAGCTGGTATATAACTTGCGGACAATCGCACCTCGGATCTATTTTAGTCGTAAAAGTAGTACCGTCAACATTCATATCGCCCAATATATCCATTGCGGCAACCAAAGCGTGCGTATCCACGGCTATAATTCCGTCTACGGGTATATAGCCTCCGGCGGTTTTATACATCTTGTAAAAACTGTCCATCGAAACCTTAAAATCCGGAGAAAGATTGTTGTCCCTAAGGTTTAACACCGAAACGTTCGGTAGATATTTTAGGATCGGGCTTGGCGCAACGGGCTTATTCGGAACCGTTGCATCAAGGTCGTATATATTACCCGACGTATCGACGTGTACAACGCCACTATTAACGCTAAAAACGGCATAAGCAGTTATAAACCCGCCGGTTGGCCTTAGCTCTTTATCATTTTGGAAGAGAATAAGGTATTTTTTCTCGGTGGGCTCTCCTAATATCGAAGGTAGGGTCTTGATCAAAGGCTTTGCGCTTGTAATAAGGTTTACGCTCTCATCGGTAAGGCTTTTAACGTTATCAAGGGTAGTTTTCACCTTTTTACCAACTATGAACTCGGGATAGTGGTTCGGGTCGACCTGGTCAATTTGAGCTTTTACGATTGCCAGCTCATTTGAGATCTGGTCGATTTTTGGCGTGACCTTGCCTATGGTTTTTACTGCCGTTTCTATCCTTTGCTGGGCGCTCCCGCCGACGAAACTCCCCTGTCCTTTTAGCCCCAAAACGTCCGCGTATGGTTTGACCGCATCAACGAGGATAATTGCGGCGTTGAGCCCGTGCTGGCCCGCCTGAAGCATATGGTCGCCGTCGTTATAGTACCAGTTAGCGATTGGAATATATCGTAGATACCACATCTTATAAAAATCCTTTTGAGTAGTGTCCAAGTCTGTTTTTGTCTTGGCAAGCTGATCCGAAGCAAGTGAAACATTTTGAGTTTTTATTGCCCATTCCGCAGCCTGTGCATCGGCGTATGCTACTTTGGCCTGCTTATAAGTTTTTACCGCTGGAAAATAAACTCCGAAAACGGAAAAAAGAACAAGTACCAAAACTACAAACAGGAATGCCAGAAACTTCTTGCTTTTTACAAGTCCTATTAAACTGAAATTTTTTCTTCTTTTGCTCATAAGAGGTGCTTTTGAGTTTACGTTATCATTGACTTTAGGTATGGAAGGACTATTTTTAACAGTAGGCTGTTTATCAAGGTTGAAATCTATTTTTTCTAATCCATCCATAGGCTATATCATATCCTGAATTTAGATATAATGTCAATCAGTTTGATGTCTTCCTACAGTGCTCCTTTCCCAGAAATCATAGCCCAGGGAGTTTTTAAAATTATCCACAAGTCATAAATTATAGACCTTTTTTTTACATACGTCTCGTCCATTTTAATCCTCTTGTCGAAGTTTATTTCCGACCTTCCCGAAACCTGCCAGTAACCGGTGAGACCGGGTTTTATGGAAAGTACAATTTTTACCGATTCGCGGGTTTGGGGATACTTCGCCTGCTGTTCCCTTAATTCATCCGGATAATAAGCCC
>JAJYEF010000067.1 GCA_021785915.1 bacterium | reverse complement strand
TTACACCGCGTTAGAAGGTAGATGGTGGATGGTGGAAAATTGAAACTGAAAATTGACTATTGTTATTTTTTCCTGATGGATTTTCCAAAAGGCACAAGGTTCCAGACCCTTTCGTGGAGAAAATAAAGTATCGTGCTTACGATGTTTGAGATAACAACCAGTTCCAAAGTTACCATGTAGCGACCAGTGATAACAAAAAAGACTATAAAATCGGCAATTATAATTACAATCCTAAACGTTATGGCTTTTACCAAAGACCTTTCTATGTGCTCGTGAAACTTTACCATTAATTTAGTATAGCAAAATGCGGATTAAGAAAGCCCCTTTATTCCCTTAAGAAGCCTTGCGGCAACGTGGTCGCTGTATTGCCTTTCTTCCCTTTCTGTCGCCCTGAATCCAAGAGGCATCCTGCTGCCAACTCTGAAAAATATAGAGGTCCTCAGTCCCTCGATATTGAAAAATCCTGCCGGTCTTTGCATATCGCTTACCAAAAGAGCTAGCTGAATCTTCATTTCCCTTAAACGCTCCTTAAACTCTCCCGGATTTTCCGGCACCCTCAGCATTCCGTTTTTTGAATAGCCGGTCGGCACAAGATTCGAGTCAGTTAGGATACGCATCCATCCGAATATTTCGCCCGCGACTCCGGCAGCCTCATTGACATCCTTTTCTTCGTCATTGGTTGTAAAAGCGTGCGACAGGGTCCTGTCAAACGCCCTATCCGCTCCTTTTGCCGCGGTATCCAAAAAAGGCAAAGTATATGTGCTAAGGTAATAATTCCTGAGTTTGGGTTCAACCACGTTCCTATTGGAAAGGCCGATTATTTGATCCGTCTGGGCAATAACGGTCCTCGGCGCTTTTTCCGGCTCGTCAAAAGATAGCCTTTCAACAAAACTTTGGGGGGTTAATATAAATTCGCTTCTTTCCGGACTTACCATTTATAATAATGCCCTATTTTATTGGTAAATCGGTAATTTGTAAAGAAGTAGTTTCCGTTACTGACCGGCAAACTTGATGGTTGAAATCATCCTGTTTTCTATCACAACGGCAGTACTGTTTAATGCGTTTACGGTAATCTGCGGCATTGACGGATCTGCTATGGTAATGTTGAGATATGAATTTTCCCCATCCGGCGTATCCCAAAACACGACATCCCCTATTTTTGAATTTCCGCTTAAATCAAGCCTCCATGTCGATGGATACTGGATCTGGTAATGATATTTACTATCCGTATAATTATTCCATTCTGTTGGTAATTGTATATTAGCCGAGCTGCTTGCGTTAATTATTCTAAAACTTGAAATTATACTGTTGAATAAATTTATATTTTTGTTTATCCCGCCGCCAGAAATCGTCCACGACCCGTCTGGAGCGCTGTCATACGAAACTTCCACCGAACCCTGATATATTGAATCAGATAAATTTGTGCTTAGCTGGGACATTTTATATTGCGGCAGGTGGAAGAAAACCGACGAAGTAACTGCGTTGTTATCCATCTGCCAGCCGTCCGGCACGAACATTGAAAATCCCCATTGGGTAAATTTTTTAATGCTTCCGTTTGTATTTGGTATAGCAAGAGGGACAATTGTGGGAGTTACATTGTTTGTCGTAACCGTGGATGGAGTTGCAGTCGAAAAGCTTTGCATCAAAGTATAAATCGGATTTATTACACTTGCTGTAGTAAAACTAAAAGACAACACTCCGGCAAAAAAGTTGAGTGCTACAAGAAGTAACGCAAAACGAAGCAAGCCTTTAGAAATCCCCGTCTGTGAGCGCTTTTCCATCCAAATATGGATACCGAAGATTATTTCAAGAAGTGAAATAAGCGAAAAAGCACCCAACACCGCATAGATAAAAACAGTTGAAGGATGCGCTACATTAAGACTTTTGTAAAGGATGTGCAGTTGGGGAAGAACAAAAATTGCAAATACCAGATAAATAACCAGGGTGGGGAAAGAATAAAGAAGGATTAGGTACGAAAACCATCCGTGGTAGCGCTTTTCTTTATACATAAAATACCACGCGAGAGGCTGAAAAATAATTATCAACAGAATTACAAGCCACACCGGAGTACGGCTCTCCAAAGGCTGCTGCGGAGTTTGTGATGGAGGCGCAGGCGGAGGCAGGGGCTGCTGACTTTGTGACTGTACGACTTGGGGTTGTTGGTTTGGCTCCATATATTAAGCGTATTTAATCAGCAAGCTAAAGTCAAATTCCCAAAAAAAAACAACCCTTTACCTTCCTGACCCGGTAAAGAGTTGTTTAAAAACGCGCATTTTTGGGTCAAGTCCAAAAAGCCGTTTCTTTAGTCCTGTTTGCGCCAAAGGCGCAATTAGGGGCAGGACTTGTTTAATCTAAATAATGACCGAACATTATTTTGTTTATTCTGCCTGTTTTTTGTGTAACTGCTTGATGAAGGCAGAATAACTCTATTCTAGTCCAGGCCTTAATAAATTCTGTAACGCAGTTCACAAATGAAAGCCTAGAGTCCTAAGAAACATACAACTTGTTTGAAGTTAAGTTTTATAGTAATATCAAGCATAACTACTTACTGCCCGGGTATAACTTTACTGGGATTTCGCATGAAAAATCCAAAACTCAAGCTGGAAGAGGCATTTTTTTCTAAATTTAAATCTGTCCAATATTTTAAGAGGAACCAATTAATATTCGGACCTACGAATACTCCCGCAGGCGTCTACTTTATAAAAACCGGGCTAGTAAGAATGTATCTGGTATCAAAAGACGGCAGTGAAACAACGTTCAACATTTTAAAACCCGGCACTTACTTTTCAATCATCTGGGCGTTTAATGACGTCCCCAACATCTATTTTTACGAAGCCTTAACGGACATTACTCTTTTAAAAGCACCCAGGGAAGAGATTGTAAAGTTTGTAGAAAAAAACCCGGCCGTACTTTTGGACATAACAAAACGCACTTTAAGCGGTTTGGACGGCATAACAAGGCTTATGAATGCGCTCTTAACGGGAAATACTTACCAGAGAATCGCTTCCGTTCTCCTTGTCTTGGCAAGAAGGTTCGGTACCTTCCGGGGCAAAAAGGTGGTGATAAACATTCCTTTAACACACAGGGTAATTTCGACCCTCGCAGGGCTAACCAGAGAATCAACGAGCAAGGAATTGGAAGCTTTACAGGCAAATAAGATTATAAGCATAAAAAACCACACGATATCCATACTAAACCTGAAAATGCTTGAAGAAAGCTCCCCTATTTCGTTTGTCGAGCAATACAAGGAAGAGAAAATAATATAAAACCTCAAAAAACAACCCGCTGCACCAAGGCGGGTTATTTTATTGCCTTACTAACAATTTCCTCATGGCAACGTAATTGGATCACTAATCAATATAGTGGCTCCGCCTCCATTTATCCAAACAGACATTGCGCTTGGGGCTTCGCCTTTAAAGTTATAGTGCCAACTTGCCGTACCATCGCTACTCGTAGTAAAGGTAAATGGCTCAGTGCCAGCTAATTGCCCTGGCCAGCCAGTTGATCCAGATGCGAGCGTTGCACTACCGCCTGTTGTAGACCAGGTATCAGCACCGTTTTCCGTACCCGTTTCTGTCCAGTCTCCACTTAGATTTCCAGTATTATCAATCGTTCCTGTAAAGGTCCTTGTGCCTTGATAGTTAGTTGGATAGGTAACAGAAAAGACCACAGCATTACCCGACAATGTTCCTGTAACTGTTAGATCACCCGGAAGATATGGATCGTGCAATATTCCGCCAATTGTATTTCCGGTTTGTGTTAATGTTAAATTGTAGAAGTAGTGATTACTTTCATACAAAACATCCATTGTATATGGTCCTGCTACATTAGCCAGAGCAGTAAACTTTGTGTATGAATTGGAAAGGTAAACCGTATATGTCATGTTTGGCTCCAAACCTTTCATTACTCCGGTTAACATTGCAGAAACCTTGCCGTTTGGTTGATTAAATATTAGCTTTGAAGCTGTATCCGAACCGACTATGTCATACAGTCCATAAGGAGGAACGGGCATTACTGCCCCCGACAAATTCCACGGTACCGTTATTGCACCGTTAGGATTTGTGTTTGCTCCAAGAGCCGGCATTGCCGAAAGAAGCAGCCAGGCTAAAGTTACCAAAATTACTTTCTTCATATTTTTCACCTCCTTTACTTAAGGGATAAATAATAGTGCTATAAGTTCATTAGACAGCCTTTTGCACCCAAAAAAGTTGCCTAATTTATCTCCAAAACTATTCACCAATGTTAAAGTTCGAGAGAGTAAAAGTTGAAGGTGTATCATTTGCTACGCCACTTGCATACCTGCAAGAGCTTCCAAACGATAAGCCTAGCTGCTTTACATTCTTAATTGCATTTGTGAAACCATCATACGGAGATACAGCCGGATATTCTCCATTTATACAATCCGGGCCAGAATATACCGTAGTATCTGTAGCTGATTTACCGCATATGTTTGTCCAAGCAGCTCGATTACTGAGTAAAGCTGTTATTGTTCCACTATTATCGGTATTATTCAAGTCAAATTTTTGACCGTTGTACCACCAATAATCGTTAAAGTTGTATGTCCCAGATGAAGTATCTTGCAGCTCTAGTCGACCATAGGCAAGATCTCCGCTATCACACGTTGAACGTGTTTTGTATGTAGTGCTTGGGGTCCAACTTGCTTTTACGGTTATTGTTTTACCGGTCAAATCATTATTGTAATTTCCCAACATATAAACCATATGGCCGCTATTTATATCTGGAAAAGTAAATGTTGCTCCGTTTTCATCATACGATGGGTGACTGGTCATAAAATTGGTATACCCGGTGGGCAACTCAACAACTGTTAAAAGTCTCCACTGATTATTCGTAAGGTCAGTTTTTTGAGTTGCAAAACCCGGTATTACAAACAAAGCCAAAGCCAAAGCCGCCGTCGAAATTCCAATTAAAAGTTTCTTCATATTTTTCACCTCCTCTCGTTAGAGGATTCTAAAGATGCAATAAGTACAGATAACAAGCAGGGTGGTGCAGAAGATACAAACGGGGATTAGACGGAAACCACGTTTTCAGCTATATCACAGCCAATATCAACAAAACAGTGACAGATATCACATCAAAAAATTTCAATTGAGGCTAGAATATAATTATTAAAAGGGGGATGTATGGCAATAATAAAATATCCATACAAAAACTGGGCAGGCGCCCAGTTTTTCATTTTAAATTAAGAAATAAACTTTACGGCCGTCATCCACGTATTACCCAGATTTTGCTGCAACGATATATGCAGGCGGCCGAGTTCTTCCAAAGCG
>JAJYEF010000066.1 GCA_021785915.1 bacterium | reverse complement strand
ATTATTTACAGTGCTTTTGTCTTCCACAATTTAAGTATCACAGAGGCAATAATGCTTGTCAAATTAGAATACGAAGCGGCCCATAAATATTATGGCCAATACGACTGCCGCCTGGTTTATGAATCCCCATGGAAGGCCGAGTCTTGAGTCAAACACCTTCTGGAGCCTGTAAAACCAGGTAAATGGCGCAAACTTCATGTTTAGGAATAAATATGGCGCGGTGAACCAGTCGGGAAGCTGGGCCATTATTACTATAAAATATGCATACATCAAGTTTGTGGTGGGAAACAAAAGGCTGATCACAACATAGGATAGCACAAATCCGATTATAACGTCCGCCGCAGTCTCGGCAAAAAACTTTCTCCCGCTTTTTGTTTTTCGGTGATATCCGGTGTCCCAGTGGGGGAATGCGTCCGCGAGAAAATGCGAACCTATTGCGATGGGTACAGCTAAGGCCGGGTTGCCTATTTTTGCGGCTATTACAGTTCCTATTAGCGCGTGTCCTGTTGCGGTCATAATTAAATTTTGCCCGGCACAATCCTTCGGATTGGCTTAAAGAATCGTTAGGTACTTTTTATTATACGCCTTTCGTCCGGTATCCTGTCAAGGCTTGAGATATAAATTTGCTTATTTTTTGCCCGTCTCGCATTTTATTTTATTCGAGCTCTTCGCGTTTTTTGGCCAAAAAGGAGAACCACTGCTCGAAAAACCCTACCAAACCCTTGAACGGCATTTCGATTATGAAATCAATGATTATCAATATAAAATTAATCTGCGCTATTCCTTCGGTAAACCTTCGTCCGACCCTTATAATTGGGACAAAGAAGAAGTCGATAATAGGTGTCGTAATGTTTTGTTTAAAAATAACTGTATAAGTATTGGCGGTTTGATAAATCCGGTAGCTTAAGAAGGAAATTATTGCGACGAAAAACATAAAAACAGCCTGGCTTATCGGGTTTAGATGGAGCTTGGTCAAAACTACTACAAAGATTCCGAATACAAGAATTATACTTAAAAGCCAGAGTATATAAAAAACACGATCTCGAAGCGTCACTGCGCTTGATGATTTAAGCTTAAGCGACAAAGTGGGTGTTATCTGCGGATTTTCTTCGAACAGGAGTTTTAAGACATCCTGATATATCTTTTGCGAATTTTTATTTCCGGGGGTTTGGATGAAAAGCCCGACAAAAATCATAAGAAGAGGAGGTACGGTCGTGTTTATGGCTATAGAAAACCACTGTACCTGTCCGTAGAAAAGCCTTTCAAAAGCTCCCTCCACAAAAAGCGCAATAAAGGCCTTTGTCGCAAGAATAAAGATAAAACTTCTAATTATAGCGGTTGTTATTTTGTCCCTTACATTTTTGTAACGTGCCCTGCAGATTTCAAAAACCCTATTTTTGAGTGCTTCCGGCTCTTTGGCAAGTTTTCTTACATGCCCTTTTTCGAGCATTAAAAGGTCGTAAAGGATTAAAAAAGGCGGAGTATTTTTCTTTATGTGGTTAAATACCCTGTCTTTTTTCGGGTAGGAAAGCTGGTATTCGATTTCGTTTACGCCCAAAGCAAAGTTATCCAATACCTTTTCGAAATTCTCTTTGCTTAATTTTCCGAAGATCTGCAGGAAAAGTTTATATCGCAGAAAGGGGGCGTCGTCCCTGTCGAAGTTTTTCCTTATGGCAATGTATACTTGAACGTCGCGGGTTTGCTTTGAGTCGTCCACAATTTCTATAGAGTTTTTTAAAACGTGAAACATGAAATTGCTCATTGCCTCTTTTTCTTTGTTGGGAAGAAGAATTACGTCTATTTCACTTGATAAGAGTCCGATTATAAGCTCGTATACGTCGACATCTTTTAAAAGCCGTCTTTTTACGGTCTGTTCTTTTAGGTTTTGGAAAAGTTCGATTGATTCGGCAACCCTGTCGACTATTGATTCGGGGACTGTTAAATCCGCAAAATATCCTGCCCAGACAAGTTCACGCACCAAACCTTCAGCCAGGGCCTTGCTGTCGGCTTCAAGAACCAGGCGTCTTTTAAGGATCCTTTCTATGGCACGCCTTAGAATGGTTTCTTCGTTGCCGTAGTCCATAGCGGTTCTTAATTTTTCATAATATGAGGCTACTTTGGAGACAAGAATGTTGACGCTTATTTTTTTCCCTTCGTCGTTTTCTTTTGTTGCTTCAAAGTTTTTTATGAGGGCAGAGGCTATTTTTGAAAAATCGTTTGATACCGGCGGCATATGTTATTAAGCAAGCATTATAACAGGAGGGTACAGGTTGTCAAATTGAATAAGGGGTACTAGAAACCCAAGAGCTCTTTGAGTTTTCCTTTCAAATCCTGCGGTTTAGGTGCATTATTTTCCGGAGCCGGCGCTACAGAAGCTTCCGCTGCAGATATTGCATTGATCCCATCCGTACTTGCCGTTGTTCCAGGAACAGGAGAAGGGGCGACAGGAGCTGTTGGCGTTTCCGATATTGCAGGAGACGAGTTTATATCAAGCGAGGATGCCGGTGCCGGTTCAACTGCGGGAGTTGCTTCGGCTGTTGGGGCAGAAGACTCTTGCAGCGCGCCGGTTCCATCAGTGCCGGGCGCCGGTACTGTTCCGGATGTTTCTGCAGAAGCAGGAGCTGATCCAAAAGGTGAATCTCCCAGTGTGGTATCTGGCGCCGAAGGGGCCTGGCCTTCTTGCTCACCGTCGTTACTTGCCGGCTCGGGAGAAACGTTACTCATATTATTCATACCTCTTGACTCAACTGCGGGAGCGGTTGGCTCAGATTGTCTGGTGACCTCTACAGGATTAATTGACGGTGTTGAATCGGGTTGTGAAACTGTAGTTTCTGGTGTCATATTTTCCTGTGTTTCGCTTGCCTGAGGCATAGTTCCAATTTGCGGAGCGCCATTTTCCTGAGGAGTCATTGTCGCAACATCGGATCCTACAGTAGGTTGGGGTTGTTCTGTTAATGGATCTGCCATACTAAACAGATTACAGGTATTGTTAGTATATGTCAAGAGTATTTTTGTATAATATGCGTGATGTTAAAACTAAAAGCGGCGGAACTAAGAAATACTATACCGTCGAAAGAACATTTAGATGAAATTAAGAAAAACAGGCGGGATATCTATTTTGTTTTGGATAATGTTTTGGATACCTATAATGTGGGTGGGATTTTCCGGTTGGCGGATGCAATAGGCGTAAGTAAAGTTTTTCTTTGCGGTGAAACCGAAACTCCTCCGAATCCGAGGATTAAAAAAGCATCGATTAACACTACCGAGTGGGTAGCCTGGCAGTATTTTGCAGATGCAAAAACTGCAATATCAAATATCAAAAATCAAATACCAAAAATCCAAATTATTGCGGTAGAACAGAACAAGGCCTCAGTGCCTTATGCGCAAATCGATTACAGATTACCGCTGGCGCTTGTTGTAGGGAACGAAACAACGGGCGTAAGCAAGGAAACTTTAAAAAAGTGTGATTTCATTGCCGAGATCCCGATGTGGGGAGTAAACAGGAGTTTGAATGTTATTATATCTTTGGGAATAGTTTCTTACGAGGCTGTTAAAAAGCTTTAGGAAGGACCGTCTCCATAGCTTTTTTAATAGCATCTAGAGCTTTGTTAGCATTTAAAATATCTTCGTGGTCCATTCTTCTAGTTTTGGCCTCTGCGCCGTTTTTTGTGGTGACGGCGGTTTCCCCGCCTTGGCAGAAACTGTAAACAGTTGTTAACTTATGGCCGTTTTCTCCGGATACAACAAAAAGTGCAAACGGCGAAGACGTGCCAAACTCTCCTGTAGGAAATGAATCTTTAGATAAAAAATAAAGCGGATCAGTTCCGTTTAAGACCGCATTTTCATCGGGAAAGAACATTGTTTGTTGCTGTCCGTGAGTTTTGCGATAAGAAACAGTTAAATCTTGTCCCCCCTGTTTTTGTATCACCAGGTCACCGTTTAAATAAATATGCTTAGAACCGTTAAAAGCCATTGCTGCAACTTTTGATGCGATTTGTGTTTCTTTAGCAATTAATGATTGCATGCTTGGAGTTGATCGAAGTTCGTTTCTTAATTGTTGAGGGTTTTCCACTACAGTCATTTTCCAAGAATATAACACAGCTATTTAACTTCTTCAAGGACTTTTGTATAATTGCATTTGTGGAAATTACAGATAATTACAAGAAACATACCGCAAAAAATCCTCTTCAGCGCTGGTTTATACAAAATTTCGAAGAAACTCTTGGCAGGGAAGTCAAAAAATTAAATGTCGAATCAATTCTTGACGCAGGCGCCGGAGAAGGTTTTACTCTTGAATATTTGAGGCTTAAAAATATAGGCCGAAGGTACGAGGGAATAGATTTTTTAAAAAAAGCGGTTGACATCGGAAACAAAGTACACCCCAAAATAAAGCTAAAAGAGGCAAGTATCTATGAGATGCCTTTTAAACAAAACAGTTTTGATTTGGTGATGTGTACAGAAGTTCTGGAGCATCTGGAAGAACCTAAAAAAGCCTTAAAGGAAATTTTCGGAGTATCGCGAAAGTATGTTTTGCTTTCGGTCCCGAACGAGCCGATTTTTATGGGGTCTAATTTTTTGCGCGGGAAGAATTGGTCGAGGTGGGGAAACGACATAGAACACATTAACCACTGGACTATGTTTGGGTTTCCTAGGTTTGTCAAAAAAAATGCAGGCACAAATGTCAAAATTATCTCAAGAAAATACCCATTCCCCTGGACAATGCTGGTTTTGGAAAAAATTTGATACTTAAGCAGCATTTCGCGGGGTAAGCCTGGGGCCCCGCCTCATGAATACAGTGGTTTCCCCTCCGTGTTGATGTTAATCGATTAAAACTTCTTTTTCCGCTCCTATCATTTTCAATCTGTACTCGTTTAATTTTTGATTATCGTCCGGGAACATTAATATCGGAACAGGCACTTCTTCCAGCTTTACTTTTCTTTCCACTCCGTTGCCATTTTTAATTTCCGCATTTATTTTTGCAACCTCATCGCTTGATACTCCTCTTTGGGCAACGAACGAAAGGGCATCATATAAAATCCTATTCATTTCATCCGGAGATACCTGTCTAAAACCTGTTACTTCCTGCCCATTAAGTTGAAATAGCGAAACGTTCTGCTGTTCTACCCTTATCATAGCTTGAAATTATAACACACAAGAAACTTTTGACAAGCCGTCCTTTTATGATCCTATAGTTGACTTTAGCTTCAACAAATTGTATTATACGCTCATGGAGAGACCAAGACCTTCAGACGAATTGGCGGAAGTTGACGTTGTAAACGCACTGACCAAAATTCGTGATTTGGCATCAAAA
>JAJYEF010000065.1 GCA_021785915.1 bacterium | reverse complement strand
GTACAAATATCTATTTATACAAGATATTTTTCGCAAAAGAGGAAAGGCTTAAGACTCCCTAGTTTTTTGATATATTTTGGGCTTTAATACGAAACAACCTTAACGTATTTAAAAGTACCAGGGCAGACGATAATTCGTGAATAAAAGTGGTTTCAACTATCGTTATTAGTCCTGCAATAACGAGCAATGCGGTGAATACATGGATTGCGGTTGCCAAAAAAACGTCCTGCCTGATAATCCTAAAAGTTTTCCTGGAGGTTGTGATCATTTCGGGTATTGAGGATATGTTATTATTCAATAATACTATATCCGATGCGTTAAGCGTAAGATCCACGCCTTTTCCGCCCATGGCAATTCCCACCTGTGCTTTTGCAAGAGCGGGAGCATCGTTAATTCCGTCACCGACCATTACGATATTTTTTCCTTCTTTGACTTTTTTGTCTACCTCATTGACCTTTCCTTCGGGCGGGACGTCTGCTATAAAACTTGCATTGTCAAGCTCTTTTGCAATGGTTTGGGCGACTTCTTTCTTGTCTCCTGTTACGATGACTGCTTCATAACCGCTTGATTTAAGTTTTGAGAATAGATTTTTTGAATCGGGCTTTAATTTATCAAGTAGGAAGATTACTCCGGTAATCTTGTTGTCTTCTCCGACAAAAACAGGGGTTGCACCTTTTTCTTCCCAGCTCTTAACTGACGAAGCAATATCCTCCGAAGGCTTAATTTTTAAATCTTCAAGAAGTGTGGTGTTCCCCAAAAATACTTTCTTATCATTCAGGTTTCCCGTCATGCCCTTGCCTATTAAGGTATTTACGTTCTTAAGCTCTAGGAGCCGTATATTATCCTTTTTTGCTTTTTCGATAATCGGAGCAGCCAGCGGATGGTTGGAGTAATTTTCTATACTTGCGGCAATCTGCAGAATGTCTTCTTTTTTGGCGCCTAGTTCAAGAATATTTTCTACCTCGGGTTTACCCTCTGTTATTGTTCCTGTTTTGTCGAACAAAAAAGTATTTGCACGCGTCAGGTTTTCCAGCGAAGTGCTTGTTTTTACCAATATTCCCTGTTTTGCGAGAATAGTTATTCCGATAGTTGTTGCAACAGGTACGATAATCGCAAAAATGACGGGGACAACGGCTATCCAGAATGATAGAGCCTCGATAATATTTTTTGTAAGGATAAAAATAATTATTACTCCCATAAGGGCAAGAGCGGAAGTAATCCATGCGTACTTGCTGACTATATGTGCAAGAGGGGATTTTTCGCTTTGGGCTTTTGTTACTAATTTTTGGATTTCCAGAAGCGTTGAATTTTCGGCCGTAGCGCTTGCTTTTGCTTCAAAATAATTTCCTGAATTGATTGATCCCGCAAGGAGCCTATCACCTTTTTTCTTTACGACGGGTTTTGATTCTCCCGTTACTACGGATTCGTCAACCAATGCCTCATCCGATAATAATAGCGCATCGGTTGCAACCCTTTCGCCGCTTTTAACGGCCATTATATCGCCTACTTTAATTAAGGAAATTTCTATTTCGGTCTCCTTGGCATCCGTTTTTACGGTCGCAGTTTTTGGAAGTTTATTTGAAATATCGGTAATTGATGATTTAACCCGTTCTAGAATAATAGTCTTAAACAGATGTCCAATCAGAATAATCAGGATAAAAATAAGCGCAACGTTTCCTTTATTCAGGAAAAGTAAAATATAAATAGTTATGATTGGAGGAAGAGAAAGGTCAAGCTGTGCACTAAATAGCGCTTTAATTATAGGAATATAATAGGGGATAAGGGAAAACAAAGCGGCGGCTAAGGGTATAAAAGAAATGGCAGGGAAGAGTAAATTTAAAATAAAACAAATAAAAGCAATTACAAGAGAAATTAAAGATAACAGTAAATCCTTGGTAAGAAAATGAAATTTTACGGACATAATTAAATGATATAACAAATTTTCTTCAATTTCCCATACGGTTCGATTTAAATGTAAAGTGGACTTGACATTTAAATTTTTGTGTTCTACTATTTTCTAAGTTCCATGGAATATGTCGAAAACAAAGTTTCTACACTTAGAAAAGAAAAAGATGTCACTCAGGAAGAATTTGCGGATAAAATCGGAGTTTCAAGACAGACTGTGGTTGCAATAGAAAAAGGGAATTATATCCCCTCGCTTTTACTGGGGCTTAAAATCGCAAATTATTTCGGAAAAAAAGTTGATGAGGTTTTTAAACTAAAATGAAAGAAAATTTTTTGGGGGAAATTCTAATTTCCGCTGTTTTAATCGGAATTCTCGTATTTTTTCTGGAGCCCTTAAACTTAATGATGCCCGACATCATGCACCCGGTCATGGTCCCGGTTCTGGCAATAGTTTTTGTAATCCTTGCGGCAAGTCTTTGGAAAGAGAACAGGGGGGACGAAAGAGTAGAGTACCATAAATTTATTTCCTCCCGTTTTGCTTATTTTGCTGCGGTTGCGACACTTGTTGTAGCGATAATTTTCCAGACTTTGAGAAGCGAGCTCGACCCGTGGCTCGTTGTTACAGTCTGCATTTTGCTTTTGGCAAAAATAGCGGGGATTATTTACGCGAATATCAAACATTAATATTAATATTTTTTTAATGCCCAGAAGGAGGTGAGAATACATGAATAACAAATATGTACCCTTGGTAGTAGTCGGAGTAATTGCGCTTTTGGTAGGCTTATTCGCAGGATATTATTTTGAAAAGACAAAGTTGACGGCGATGATGGCACAACAGGCGCAAAGCTACCAGACGCAGCTGGATCAGGCTAAAAAAGCAAGCGCCCAATCGGCGGCTATGCAACCTGCTGCCGCGGCGTCGCCAATTGCCATGGGAGCTAATCATAATGTCGGAAACTATGTAACCGCGGCAAACGGTATGACGCTTTACACCTATGCCAAAGATACGACAGACAAGAGTAACTGTACAGGTGCATGCCTTACAAAATGGCCACCGTATCTTGTAAGCGGTAGCGTGCCTTCAAGCCTTCCGGCCCACTTGGGTGTATTTACAACGGTAAGCGGGTCAAAGCAATACACCTGGAACGGGATGCCATTATATTTCTATGCGGGTGATAAGAAAGCAGGAGATGTAAACGGAAACGGAATCTTAGGTGTTTGGTACGTTGCAAAATAGCAGATTGCGGTAGACCCCCGTGGGGCCTACCGGAGGAGGCTATTTATGATTGTACTTTTTTTCTTCGCCTTCCTTGCAGGATTGGTGACAATATTCGCTCCGTGCATCTGGCCAATACTTCCAATTGTATTGTCCTCGTCAACAGGCGGGAATAAGAAACCTCTGGGGATAACGCTTGGTATTACGGTAAGTTTCGCGTTCTTGACGCTTTTTATCTCCTATGTCGTAAAAATAATCCCGTTTGACCCGAATATCTTAAGGATTTTGGCCGTTTTCGTAATAGCCGTTCTCGGACTATCTCTTATTATCCCGAAGTTTTCGGAAATTCTGGAAACTTATGTAAGTAGAATTGCGGGCCGATTCGTAGATCCCGGGCAAAGCAAGAAGACGGGGTTTAAGTCGGGATTTGTAATGGGACTTGCACTAGGCGTTGTCTGGACTCCGTGTGCCGGCCCTATACTTGCGACAATTGCGACTCTTGCCGCTACACAGAGCGTAAACCTTGCTACAATCCTCGTTACATTTTTTTATGTCTTGGGAGTGTCGATTCCGTTATTTATTTTCGCAAGCCTTGGGAACAGGATCTTTGCCAAAAGCAGGGCTTTGTCGAAATATACCGGACGGGTCCAGCAAATTTTTGGTGCAGTCATGATTTTAACGGCCCTTCTTATTGCAACAAACTACGATAAGGTGCTCGAAACAAACCTTTTGAATTTTTTCCCTTCATACTCTAATTCATTGACGGCTTTAGAGACCAACCCTGCGGTTACCAAAGAGCTTCAAAGCCTGAAGGGGAAGAGTTCATTAAACCTTCCGCTAATCGGAAACAGTTCTCTTTTTAACGCGGATTACAAAGCACCCGATTTTGTCGGAATTACGAATTGGCTTAATACCGATAAACCAATATCCATAAAATCTTTGCGGGGGAAGGTCGTATTGGTTGATTTTTGGACATACACGTGCATTAACTGCATAAGAACCCTGCCGCATGTGACCAATTGGTACGAAAAGTATAAAGATAAGGGTTTTGTGGTCATCGGCGTTCATACGCCGGAATTTCAGTTTGAGCATAATACCGCAAACGTCGAAAACGCGATAAAAATGTACGGCATCCGTTATCCCGTCGCGCAGGACAATAATTACGCGACCTGGAATAATTACAACAACGAATACTGGCCTGCGGAATATCTGATAGACGCAAACGGATATGTCCGCAGGACGCATTTCGGGGAAGGCGAATATCAACAAATGGAGACGGCAATCCAGCAATTGTTGGAGCAGGCGGGCCGCAAGGTAACTTCAAAACTTGATACTATGCCGGATTTGACACCGACTATACAGCTTTCCCCCGAGACTTACCTGGGTCAATACAGGATGGAATTTTATTATCCAAGCGGAAATACCGGTATAGTCAACCAAAATTTCACACTTAATTCAAATATACCGATAAACTCTTTTTCATTAGGCGGAAACTGGGATATAACTTCACACAGTGCAACAACTGCCGAAGGTGCAACTCTTTTGTATAATTTTTATGCCGACAAGGTTTTCCTGGTGTTAAATCCCGCAGTTTCCGGGAAGTCGATAATAAAAGTTTTTCTCGACGGAAAGCCTGTAGACAGCTTAAATGCCGGATCGGATGCAGTAAACGGACAGGTTACCGTTACGACGGACAGGCTTTACAACCTCATCGATCTTCGGGGAAAACCCGGCACCCACATCCTGAAACTTGAATTCGAAACCCCCGGCACCAAAGCATTCGCGTTCACATTCGGATAGCTTGCTTTCGGCCTCAAAAAACACTACAATCCGCATGCATATATACATATGAGAATAGAAGCGGGAAGGACATTTTACGGGAAGGAGTTTAAGGCAAAAGTTGAGGTCGATCCCTTGCCAAAAAAACCAAAGCCTGGGGAAACTGCAACACACGAAGCGATGCATATTGTCGCCGCGCTTGCAAACGGGACGGGAGTCGAGGGAGCGTCAATAATTCCCGGGCCGGGTTACTTGGGAATCACCTACCTTTCTAAGCCCGATGCCGTAGCGGCTTTGGCGCCACATTCGATGGGAGCAAGCGGTACGTCCTACGATGTTTTTATGGCATCGCAAATTGGGGGATCGTCAGGCGCAGAGTCTAGCGCAAGGGCTATTATTCACTCTAACTCGGAAA
>JAJYEF010000064.1 GCA_021785915.1 bacterium | reverse complement strand
ATTCCCATGATAACCGATATCTTAAAACCGCATCCCGAGTTTATATTTACCGTCGCAGGACACGTAGGAGACGGGAATTTCCATATTATTCCTTTGGTTGACATTAAAAATCCGAAAGTAAGGGAACTTATTCCCGAAATTTCCAAAAAAGTCTATGCGATTATTAACCAGTACCACGGCTCAATAACAGGAGAGCATAACGACGGACTCATAAGAAGCCCGTACCTCGAACAGATGTATGGAGAAGATATTTACAAACTCTTTGAAAAAACTAAGGAAATTTTTGATCCCGAAGGTATTTTTAATCCGAGGAAAAAGGTTGGATCAAGCATGGATTACGCCATGAAGCATCTTAGGACTAACTGGTAGATTTTTTCTTTTCTTTCCAAAACCACTTATCCGTTCCAAGCTTTTCCGGGATCTTGTTAATAAAAGGTATATAGGGAACTGCGACAAGAAATAAAAATCCGAATCCTACAAGCAAAGCACCATCCCGATCCTGGTTATCATCATTGGCAAGAATCGTATGATCCAGTACGCCTACGGGCAAGAGCCACCACGCCCCCAGCGGAAGAGCACCTTTTTCTTCCCTTATCATCCCATACTGATCCGTAGTAATGTTAAGGCTTTGCGCCTCTGCCTCTAAAACTCCGGTGTCGGACAAAAACCTGGATACGTAAGTCGGGTTAAAACCGTTTGACTGTAGACTCCTTAAGTAACTTTCGTAAAGACCTGATCTCCCCATTACAACAAGCGAGCTGATAACGGGTATCAAAGGGTTTTTACTGCTCGTAGATGTGTCCAAAACTCCCTGGTTGTCAAAATAAGCTTGCGCGAGTTTTATATCCTTTTGCTGGGCACTTTTATCAAGCGCGTTAAATACCATAAGCATGTTTTCCTGGTTGGTAAGAGATATATAAACAGCGTACGGATCTTCCACGTATATCTTTCTAGTGTCATAAGTGTAGGGTGCGATATTATCTACGTAAGTAGCGGTATCCGAAGTATGAGTATATTCATCAAGCAAGGTTGAGGCCATTAATGACTGGTCCTGGTTCGCGATATCGGAAATTTTTGTCGGAATGATAAGCGGAGATTTAAAGAAAAATGCCAGTAAGAATATTACGGCTGTAAGAATAAGCCCCCTTATAAAAAGAACTTTGTGGTCAGCCTTAACCTCCTGGACCGCTATATCAGCTTTGTAGGGTTTGGCTATCCCCCTCACTCTTATAAGAAGGTAGTGAAGAAATAAAAGCCCGCCAATAATAAGAGGGATGAGGATAATATGTATCCCGTAAATTTGGGCATAATTTAAGTTATTTATCAATAACCCTAAGCCGCTGCCGTTGTAAAAATCTGCTGCCTGAAGAGTCCTCCATTGAGTCGAAAAATCCCCCCGGAGGCCGTAACCGAATTCCGCCTCAAACAGGGCGAAGAACAGCATTAAAGCCCCGAGGGCCCATGTAAGTTTTCTTGAAAGCCTGTAGCCCGAGCTAAAGAATACAACCGACAAATGAAGGAGAATAAAGAAAATAAACGCCTGCGTAGCCCACAAATGTATACTTCTTACAAACACCCCAAAAGAATTGGTAAGCCACCAGTCAGGACCCATAAAAACCATCACGCTCCCGCTAATAATTAAAATAAGAAGCGCAGTCATTGACAGAAAGCCCATTGAATAGTAGATCTTGTTAGCGTACGAGGGGACGGTCTGAAGCATTATATCCGCAAGGATTGTTTTAAAACTTTTGTGCTCCGAAGAATTCATCTCTATATTTATAATTGCACTAAATAATCAAAATTGCAAATTGTTCGGATTAAGGAGAATTAAATAGCCTAAGTCTGTTCTCAACGATTTTAGCAATATCCGCAATCCCCGGCGTCAACAGCTTATACGGAGCTACCTCCATCTGATCCCTCTTAAGCGTATCGTCCAAGCTTCTTCTCCACGCTACCCTAAGCTCAGTACTGACATGTACGATTGTCATGCCCGCTTTTACGGCTTTCCTGAAATCGTTGTCGTCGGTTCCCGAACCGCCGTGAAGAGTCATATATATCCCGGTTGCCTGCTTTATTTCGTCTATTACGTGGATATGAAGTCTTTTATGAACTTCCCCTGTCAACATTTTCTTTAAAAGCCCGTGCATATTACCAACAGCGGGAGCGATAACATCTACTTTTGTTTCCTCAACAAATTTTTTTGCGTGTTCCGGCGTGCTTAATACCAAAGATTCCTCGGGAATCTTATCTACGATCTCAGACGACGCTCCTATATATCCTATTTCACCTTCAACAACTATATTGGGATTAATTGATTTTACAATTTCAACGGCCTGTTTGGTCTGTCTTAAATTCTCTTCAAATCCCATAAACGAACCGTCGAATAAAATTTCGTCGTAACCCGCAAGAGCGGCCTCCTTAACTTTTTCAAGTGAATGCGTATGATCGGCATTTATGAATATGGGGTAATCGTATTGTTCGCGCAAGCTTTTAACCAATGCAACCGCCTGCTTCGGGCCTATATAATTCCTTTCCCCCTCGGAGGTGCCTATTAAAACAGGAACATTTAATTTTTGAGCAGTTCCAAAAATTGCTCTAAGTGCAGAGAGTTCCGAGATATTAAAGTGTCCTATTGCAACTTTTTTTTCGTCTGCTTCTTTTAGATGTTCTGCAAGAGATTTCATTTATTTTAGTTTCTCGACCGTACCTTAAAATAAGCTGTGAAAAATTAGAGTATTAATAACCCAAAACCTGAGAAACTAACAGCATGGCAACTACTACGACAAAGACTAGGAATAACAGAAACGTAAGCGAATCAAACTTGATTCCATAAGTTTCGGGCTTATATCCGATTCCCTTAGATTTAGACCTTGTCGTTCTTTTTCTTTTGGCCATTTAATTATCACACCTCCTTTTTTATGTATACTTTATTATGCTCATAAAAAGTACAGTCTTGTCAACACTTATGCATTTTTCTTATTGACAAGCCTATAAATATTACTATACGCTAACTATATGAACGAGTCTGGAGCTGAAATCAGTGTAAATGCGCCGGAAAGCCAAAATATTTTCAAGAAAGCGATGATGCATCTTAGAAGAGCCTTTAGAAATGAGGATTCTCTTAACAGACAATCTGCCGCAACACTTGAAGATCAAATTGCGGTACACCAGGCTACTATCCGCGAAGCTGAAGAAAGAAAGAAAAGTTTACAGGAACATAATTCTATGGTTAATGACCAATCGCAAATGGAGCCTACAATAGCCGATAGAAGACTTATGCAGGAAAATGACAGAAGAATACAGGAAGAGCAGACAAAAATTGATAATGCCAGAATGGCAATAGAAAGCCTTCGTCCGCAACAAACAGAAACTCAACCCGAACAACCAACCAGCTTACCGGAAGAACCAACACCCATAATAAAACCTGTTCAGGAGCCTGCAGCAACTGAAGAACCTGCGGCTTAAATTTCTAAAATATGATTTTGGAAAACTTTACTAATTTTTTGGGCAAAAGCCATAAAAGGCCGGCTCAAAATATAATCATTGAAAGCCAACACTCTGATCCCGACTCTATAAGGGTCCTGAGGAATAAAATGGCGAGGTTTGCCTCCAGAAGAAAAATGTCTTAGTTTTTATCTTCGACCTTGTAGCCCATTTTGAGGATTTTTTCCCTTATTTTGTCCGCTTCTTCATATTTTTTCTGATACCTCAGAACTTCCCTTTCTTCAAGCATTTTTCTGACCTCTTCAGGCAATTCTTTCTCCTGTGATTTTAGAATCTCGTTTGAATCACTAAGAGAAAGCCCTAAAACTTCGTCAAACTTGAGCACGCTCTCGGATTTTGCCGAAGAGGGATTATCGGAGTTAACCGTTTCCCAAAGCACGGATAAAGCCTGTGGCATGTTAAGATCATCATTTACCGCAGATAGGAATTTCCCCTCAAGTTCGGAACATCCTATTTTAGGCTCACCCAAAGATACGACTTCTTTTCTTAATTTGTTAAGCGCGTTCTGTGCCGCTTCCAAAGCCTCCCAGGTAAAGTTCATCTCCTGTCTGTAGTGGGTCTGTAAAAATAAATATCTTAACGAAAGTGGCTCAAAACCTCTCTTTTCCAGATCCGAAAGCGTATAGAAATTATTAAGGCTCTTGCTCATCTTTTTGCCGTCCACAAGCATATGCGCCCCGTGCACCCAGTATTTTACAAACGGACTATCCCCCGTCTTTGCCTCGGACTGGGCTATCTCATTTTCGTGGTGAGGAAAAACCAAATCAATTCCTCCAGTATGGATGTCTATTTTGTTTCCCAAAATTGTCTGCGACATTACCGAACACTCTATATGCCAACCGGGCCTCCCCCTGCCGAAAGACGAATCAAAACCGACCTCATCCTTTCCTACCGCTTTCCAAAGCGCAAAATCCTGGACGTTTTCTTTTGTATATTCATCGGACAAAACCCTGGTTCCGGTTTTTAATTCGCGCTTTTCAACACCCGAGAGCTTTCCGTAATTCACAAATTTAGAAATATCAAAGTACACGGAACCGTCCTTTTCCTGATAGGCAAACCCCTTATCGAGCAAAGCTTTTATGTACTCGACCATTTTCCCTACATACTCGGTTGCTCTCGGCTGTTCCTTTAAATTTTTAACTTCTATATTTAATTTTGTAATATCCGAAAGAAAATATTTCGTGTACTCTTTCGAAACTTTATCAATTGTCGTATTTTTTTCTTTTGCCCTTTTTATTATTTTGTCGTCTATATCGGTAATATTTTCTGCCGCCTCGACTTTATAACCGTCGTATTTTAGAACCCTGAGCAAAATATCCGAAAAAACAAATGTCCTCAAATTGCCGATATGCATATGGTCATAAACCGTAGGGCCGCACGTATACATTGTGACTCTAGACGGTGTTTGGGGTTTAAATTCTTCTAGTTGTTTTGAAAGAGTATTATAAAGTTTGAGCATCTGAAAGATTATACTAAATATAAAGCCGTTTATTCCACGCTCTATCCCGAAACTCCTCTGTTTACCTCTATACTTGTCTGTGCCCTTTGAACTGCCAAAGGTAGCTTTTTCTCTTCCTCTTTCTGCTCTAATTCCATCATCTTTTTCTGTTCTTCCTCCTTTTCCGCCGTCTCGGCGGGACGCTCCTCTTGTTTGTGTTCATATGAAAACAGTGGGTCGTAATATGTTTGATTGTGAAGATCCTGCCTTAGTTTTGTAAGCTTCTGCTGAGTCATCGCTTCCTCCTGCATTTGGGGGGTTGCCGCGGCAGCGGATTGTGTAGGGGCATAAAAATCCCTAACAAGCTCTGCGGTCTCTTCATTTGCCAAGTTGGCATTGGATAAATTTACTACAGGTTCTGCCTGCATAGCCTGATCCTGGCCCTGTTGCTGCAACGCTGTAGATCCGGGCTCGTTTTTTATCCCTACTTGGCCCTGAAAAGA
>JAJYEF010000008.1 GCA_021785915.1 bacterium | reverse complement strand
AAAAGACTGGCCGAGTGACCAAGAGAGTCCAAAGATTTTCTGGGTAAAATAAAATATAAAGTACTTCGCTTGTCAATTTGCTTTTTAATTCAAATGAATACTTAAGAAACAGGGCCTATTGACAAACTACTCTAGAGTGGTACGATTTAATTGTGGGAAGAGAAGACGGGCGGACAATAAACGTCGGGTTGGTTTCTTTTCACGTTTTGACAAAACGCGAGGCCCATCTTGAGGCAATAATACAAAATGCCGAGGCAGAAACAGACGGACTTTACGAGCTTATTTCCTCAGGTGCAGTTTCCCCGGCAACGGAAAGAAGGATTAGCGAAACGGAGAATAAAGAGCATAATCATACACGTTCCTCTATTGGTATAAGCGTTTTAGGGCATCCTCTCGTAAATGTTTTTGTAGCTCCGCATGCAAGATGATTTTAATTTGGCTTGCTTTATCCATTTGAATTCTTATCCACGAAAATCCGGGAGCCGGATTTTTAAGTTTATTCTCATCTAAAAGTACTTAAATACCCAAGGTGTAAAAACATGCAGTATAGTATATATCCTATAATATTGTATTTTACAAATGAAATTGGTATAATATCGCGCTATGGCAAAAATCGAATTACAACCTATAACACACCATGAGGTTTATAAGCCTCGCGGAGAAAAACTTGTCGCAACTTATGCAGGTAAGCATGTAAGAGAATATGATTCTCACGATCCGCGCCTGGTAATAGACCTTATTCAAAACGGAGAATACCAAGGTAAAATAATCGCCGATAATTTTACGTTGTTTGAAACAGGCATAAGCACACGCCTTGATACTGTTGAGCTTATAAGGGGGCACCATAAGGCAAGGCTTGTTTTTGCAATCGGAAAAAGTTCTTTTGACACGGAAGGCAGCGTAAAACACGAAGTTTATTCGCCTGACGGGATAGTCGGATATGCAAGAGGTGACAATCTTGATTTTTATCTTGCATCGCTTTTGTATGAAGACCCGAATATAAGGCAAAAGGCACTAACTGGCTGGGGAAGTTTTGATAAGAGCGTCCAACAGTATATTGAGGAGGAACTTTCCTTACCCGGAATTTTCAAAAAGGCTGTTCAATCGCCTGAATTTAAATTTAAGGAACTGGTTTTCCGGCAATCCCAACCATTCAGCACGAAATGCCCGTAACGGGCGGAATTTTCCCCGGTGAACATAGTCGGGTGCAGTAATTTTTCAAGTCCTTCTTGCCTCAAAGTTCTTAATAATTTGAGAATAACAACCTCCTATTACTTATAATGCTATAATCCTTGCATGATAAAGGCAGCTATTTTTGATTGGGGCTATACAATTCACGACCATGTAAAAGACGTCATTTATCCCGACGCACTGACGCTAATCAAGGAATTAAAAGCTAAAGGCATAATCTTGATCCTTATAAGCAGGGCGCCTGATATACAGGAAAGGTTTAAGGAATTTAAAAAATTCAATCTGGAAAACTATTTTCAAATCATGGAAGTCGTGCCCAGGGAAACCGAAAAAGAATTTTCAAAAGTCTTAATAAACGCAGGAGTTAAACCTTTCGAAACTTTGGTAATAGGCGACAGGGTAAAAAGCGAAATTTTACAGGGAAATAAAATCGGTTGTGTTACAGTTTGGATAAGGCAGGGAAAATTTGCTGGAGAATTCGCAACAAACAAAGACGAGGAGCCGGACTATACGATTAAAAAGTTTGGTGAAATATTGCCGATTTTAAAAAAACTAGTCCCAGCCGCTTCCTAAGTTTTTTCCGTAAATCTTTCTTGCTATGCTTTGGGGAGATGCTTCAGAATTTGTGACTTCTTCCGGAATTCTTACTAATTTAATTGTTTGTTGATAATCCTTGGGTAAACCGGTTTGTTCCTGGGGTATTTCTATCTTTCTTTCCTTATCCATAATCTACGATTATACAAAAAATTATCGATTTTTAAAATTGCTCCTTGATTATTTCAAAAAAATACTTCCATAATAATATTAGTAGAAAAAATATTTCTGATTTGGAAAAAGGAGGTGATTACAATGCCCGTAAAGAAAAAAGCAAAGAAAAAGACAGTAAGAAAAGTAGCTAAGAAAAAGGTTACAAAGAGAAAAGTCGCAAAGAAAAAGAGAAAATAGTTTAATTCCATACTAAGCAGTATTTCATTACATTCATACTAATCAGTATTGCGCTTTGCTTATGAAGTATTTTCAAAACGGCGAAAACTTTCTGATAGTCCTTGCAAAAGGCGAAGAACTTTTTAGTTTACTTGAAGAATTTATAGTCAGAACCCAACTTAAGACCGCTTGGCTTACGGGCCTCGGCGGAGCAACGGATGTAGAGCTTGGATTCTATAATTTGGAAGAGAAAAAATATATCTTTAAGACCTTTTCCCAGACGCTGGAAGTAACGGGACTTACGGGAAATATTACAAGGGACGAGGAAGGCGCGCCGCTTTTTCATATCCACGGAAGTTTTGCCGACTCCGAGTACCACGTAATAGGCGGACACATCAACAGGCTTGTAACGGGTGGAACTCTGGAACTGGAGCTTCGCCCCGTTAAGGATTCTCTCACGCGAAAACTTAACGACGAAGTAGGATTAAAACTTCTGGAAGAAAAATAATTATTATGTTTACAAAAACCGTAATCGTCGTTTACGCATTCATCCAGAAAAAAGACGGGAGTTTCCTCGTTATTAAAAGAGCCGACAACGATTCCCATCCGGGAACTTGGGAAATGCCGGGGGGAAGCCTCAACTTCGGCGAGGACCTTCAGGACGGAATAAAAAGGGAGGTAAAAGAGGAAACAGGCCTTGACGTAAAAGTTATAAAACCCGTCGCCTACGAATCGGCAGTTATGGGTTCGGTTTTAAGAAAACATAAAATACGAATTTCCTTTCTGGCAGAAACATTGGCCGAAGGACAAAGTGTTTATTTAAGCAAGGAGCACCAGGACTACAAGTGGATTAAAAACTTGGAGGACAAAAATACGTCTCCTTTTTTGATCAAGGCCCTCAACTCTATATAATTTCAATCCTTTATTATTCCAATATTCTTAAGAATTTGAGAATAATAATTTCTTTTATGCTAATATCTTAGTCAATATACTATTTATATATCATTAATATATGCCTATTAATTACAGGAAAACGGAAAAGTTGGTAAAAGGATTTTCCAACCACAGGAGGATCCAGATAATGGAACTTTTAATGGAATCTTCGGACCTTTCGCTTATCGATATTGCGGAAAGGTTAAAGATTAACATAAAGACTGCAAGCGAACACGTAAGAAGACTATCTATATCGGGTATCGTACTGAAGAAAAACAGGGGTGTCAGCGTTTTACATAAACTTTCCCCACGCGGCAAAACAATTGTAAAGTTCTTGAAAAAATTTGAATACAAAGAATACGAATAGTAAGCCGAAGGGGTTATTTTTTTTGCGGCGGAAGCTTAATCTTTCTTCCTTTAATAAGGATTATCCCTTCCCTGAAATTATAGAAAGGGAATGAGATCTCGGGCCTTCTTAAAGCATCGCTAATGCCGTTATTTACCTCATTCATAGTTTTTCCCTCGACTACGACGCTTGACTGGTGTATGGGGATAATCGCGTAATAATTTGCTTTTTCTGTCATGGGACGGGATTGTAGCAGATAAGTTAGCTTAAGTAAACAAAGCTAAGTTGACTTTGAGTCACAAGCGGGTATAATTTTTTTACCATGAAACTTATTGACTTGAATATCTGGGCCGGACAGATTTTAGTGCCTCTTAGAAAATTCATTCATGAAAATAAGGAAGCCGACATCTTCTGTTTCCAGGAGGTATATAAGACCGAAAGCGGCGAAAAATTTATAAACGTAATAAAAAACGCGCCCGACGCAAGGCCAGACATATATTATCAAATAGAGGATTTGCTGCCCGAACATAAAGGTTTTTTTGCGCCAACCCAGAATACGACAGGACTTGCGATTTTTGTAAAAAAATCTATCGACGTAGTCGAGAACGGAAACATTTTTGTCTACAAACAAAAAGACGCGATGATTTCGGGCGACCCCAACACGACGGGCAGAAACCTTCAGTTTGTAAAGATAAAAGCAGGGAGAGAGTATTTTTTAATCTGCAATTTCCACGGCATTTGGGCGCGCGAAGGGAAAAAAGACAGCCCTCAAAGGATAGAGCAGTCCGAAAATATCAGTAAATTTTTGACGCAAAGAAAGGAAAATATAATTCTTTGCGGGGATTTTAACCTGGAGCCAAACACAAAAAGCCTTGCGATTCTGGAGGAGGATCTGGTCAACTTGATCAAGAAATATAGCGTCAAAACTACGAGGACTAAGCTATACGACTGGTTTGAAAAAGGGGACTTTTACGCCGACTACGTGCTGGTTTCAAAAGACATAAAAATTCTGGATTTTAAAGTGATGCAGGATGAGGTATCGGACCACGCGCCCTTACTTCTAGAATTTGACTCATAGGTTATAATAAATTTTATGGTTATGCTTTCCGAAAAACAAAAAGAATTCCTAAAAAAGCCCATTACGGTATTGGTCGGGACAAAAAGAAAAGACGGGAGTGTCCATTTAAATCCCGCGTGGTTTGAGTTTGAGGACGGTTATTTTTATTTAAACAGCGCCAAAGAAAGATTCTGGCCAAGGCATATAGAAAGGGACCAACAGGCAACTCTTGCTTTTTACGATCCCGAGAGTTTCTATACCAATTTGGAAGTGGTCGCAAAACTTGTCGAGATTAAAAAAGAGGGCGCCGCCGAGCATATAAACAAGCTTTCCCACAGGTATACCGGAAAGGATTATTCTTTACCCATAGGGAAGGACAGGATAATTTTAAAACTGGAACCTATAAAAGTTTACGGATCGGTTTGACCTTTTTAATTTTTGATCAAAACCATGTGATTTAAGTCACAGCTAAAACTTCATAAAAAATATAAAGTTGACGGGTCTTCGGTTTGTTTCTAAATCTTAATTTTGTAAATACACTTACTGCATCTTCGAGGTGATGACCATGAACGTAGAAATAAAAGTCGGCGACGGTGTGCCGGAAGAAAAGGCGGGTTCTTCTTTGACAAATCCCGACCGCGAAACGGATTCAATCTTCCCCGGTCCTTTGGACCGCAAGGTCCCGTTTGGTGCAAAAAATAAGGGAGAAAAAAAGCCGATAACGGAAAAAGAAACTTACGAATCAATAGAATTTTCAACAGAGCTTCTTTAAAAATGATAGATGCCTTACAAAAAACGTGTGATAAATCTCATAGATATATATTGCCAGAATCGATAGAGTTAAAACTCCAAACCTCCGGTTAGAGTTTTAGGAGGCGATAAATATGGTTTCCGAAATTGAAACAATTGAAAGAAGCGTGGAGATTATGCCGGGTTCGATCTTACCAAAAGACACGGAATTGTCCTCCCGCAATCCTTATATAACCAGCGACAGAAACACTGTTTTTGACGCGGAAATGGAAATAGATGAAAAAGAAAATCTTGAAAGGATTATATTTTCAGCAGAGCTTCTTTAAAAAATTAGTGGACTCTTCGCTGGCTCCTTTTTAAACCTCTGTTGGGAGCGAGGCGGTGTTCTCCGTGTTTGTTGGAGTTTGCCGCCGGATTCTTTGGCTCGTCTTTTTTGCCGCCCTTATTCTTTTTATGTTTTCCCTTGGCTTCAATCAGATTAACAATCACAAACCTTTCTAAAAAAGTGTTGTTTTCCGTCTCTAAACTTTTCATTGGAAGCGGATTATACAAAAAATTACTTTCTTAGGCAAGAAAGGTAACGATAAAAAGTTAAGTTTTATTTAAGGAACAACTCGTAAGATACACGGGTAAAAGCTAATTTCTTTTACAACCGAAAATCCGCTTTTTCCGCATGCAATATAACCCAAAGCACAAAACCTATTCTTAGGAGGTGAATAACATGAGTGCAGAAAGGATAGAAACATTACATATCGCCGGAGGTCTGCCGGTAAAGTTTTCCGACGGGGAAGCGGCTTATACCGAAAGCCAGTTCGTCAAAGATTTAGGCGTGGAGCACGTAATTTATGATTCCGAGGGTATTCCCGAAAACCTTGACCAGGAAAGAGCCCTTTTGGAATTTTCTCCGGAACTTTCCTAAAACGGAAATTTGCCAAAAGATGAATAAAAGTTGTAATCTGTTGCAACATGAGACTGTTTGTAGGAATAAAATCATCGAAGAATATTATGGACGGGATTCTAAAGTGGCAGGAAAAAAATAAAGATCTTGGGGTAAGATTTATAAAATCCGAAAATCTACATGTCACTTTAATCCCGCCCTGGTACGCCGAAGGTCCTCAAAATTCATTATCAAAGCTTAGAAAATTAAATTCCGAACTTAAACCCTTTGAAATGACTTTTGATAGAATCGACGTCAATTTTAAAAACAAAGTAATATGGATAGAGTCCGAAGTTGTGCCGGATGAAATTATAAAGCTACAAAAAGACCTTTCAAACCTTTTCCAAGATGTTCATAAAGAAAACGGCCGGAAGTTCAGACCCCATATAACCATCGCAAGGTTTAAGGAGGGAGAGCTTCTTGGAGACGCATCTTTTAAAAAACTTAATCTCTCCCAAAGGGTTTCAAAGATCACACTTTTCGAGTCAAAACTTGGCCCAAAAGGAGCAAACTACAAAGAGTTAAATTAATCTTAAATGCTTGAATTTGTCCTGAAGCCTAAAGCTTTATAGATAAGGCAAATCCCGGATATTCCGGTTGCAAGAAGTATTGCTGCGACAAGATATCCTAAAGCTTGCGTGAGCCCCCCGAGATAAAGGTACGATACCACTGCCAGGACGATCCCTACAATTATTCTAATAATTCTGTCGGTCATACTTTCGTTTTGAAGGTTTTTTAACATATTCTCACCCCCTTTAAATATTAATTTTTAAGAAAATATTCAAGTCTTGGTCTGTCAAAACCTATTACGAATTCTTCGTGCCCGTCCTCAAAGCCTATTTGGGTAACCGGAACTCCCATCTGTCCGGTTTTTTGAACCATTTTTATTGCTTCGTCTCTATTAAGGTCAACGTATACGACTTCGTGTTCTATTTTTTCGCTTTCAAGCCACGCCTTTTCCATCCTGCAGAAAGGGCACGACTGCGTCGAATAAAGTTTTACCGATTTTTTTGCCATTTAATTCACCTGCCTTAAATATTTTGTGAAAGATTTTGCAAAATTTCCGGTCTTGCGGTCTTTTAAGGAGTAGTATATAAACCTTCCTTTTCTGGTGGTTTTAACAAGGCCCGCTTTTTTTAATTTTGTTAAGTGTTGGGATACCGCCGACTGGGCGAGTCCGCAGTTTGAAATAAGGTCCTCGACGTTTTTGGAACTTTCCAAAAGGCAGCACAAAAGTTTAAGTCTCACGGTATTTGAGAATGCGCTTACAACTGTTTCTTCCATACTGATATATTAGCATTTGCTAATATATTATGTCAATAAGGTTTTTTGGGGATTATTCAAGTTTTCAGCGATAACTTTTATGCTATAATCCCTAGAATTATGGAAAGGATTGGCGAAACTGCCCGTGATATAAAAAATGTATCTGTAGAAAATTACATAGACGTGGGCGCAATGGACGTTGTCGAACTCTATAAATTGGCCGCGTCTTATGTTTTGGGCAAACCGCTTGAAAAACCGGCTGATTTGGCGGCCCTTTTTACGAAAAGCGGCGGGCAAATTTCACACGGTGTAAAATTTACAAAAGAAGGCGGAAGGCTTGAACTTACGAGGGGCGATACTGTTGTTTTTCTCGAGATTTCAAACAGTGACAGGAAAGCCACGATCACAACCCATAAGCCCCCACAATAAATTAATCTAGTGGGATTTTGCCTCCGGCACCAGAACTTTAATTTGAAGTGAAGTTTTAGGAATGCCCCCGGCCGTTTTTTGCAATGAGTATCCTTGCCCTTTTTTCGTAGTCCGGCAGTACCAGGTTATTCATGGTGGAAATTATTCTGCCGCCCAGATAAGGCTCGCGGGAATTATAAAAATCCCTCATCGCGTCGGGCAATAGGGAAAATCTGTCCCTAAAAAACGAAGCAAAGGTCTTATCGTAAACTGCGGCCCGCGCAATTTCCCTTTCGTGTTCTCTTGTAAGTTGTTCTATTTGCGGATTGCTTATCAAATGGGGGTCAAGGTAGGTTCCCGCGTAAAACAACCTTATCCGCGCGTTTAACTCGGTCGGGTCAAAAGTCCCATGGGCCAACATTTCTTCGATAGACCAAAGCCCTGCGGCAAGGTAAACTGCGGAGGAATTTTTTAAATAGGTACCCATAGTTCTCTGTATTTCGATCCTGTCCTCCTTGGCCTGCGCTTCAAAAAACCTCGGGCCTATCCGTTCCAAACCCTTACGGCCCTCACTTGCCAAAATGTTTGACATAAATTTTATCGGAGATTTCCTTTCCGACCCGGGCCAGGAAACACTTTCGGTGAAATTATCCTCGGCGGGGTGTTCGTTAAAAAAGTTTTCAATCGACATTTGGAAAGGGATTATAACAGGAAGTTTCTAGTTTGTTAAGCCGACAAATTTCCCTCTTGACACATTTTAGTCGCCATGATATAAACTTAACACTCATTAAGAGCACAAATGGAAAAGGTGAGATACCTTTCCCATTTTTTTGGTGTAGAAATAAATCCTATATTAAACTTTAAAGCAAATGGCAAAGAAGGACACAAACGATAATAAGGACGGCATTAGGCTCAATTGGGGAAACGATTATACAAACCTTCCGGAATTGGACCTTTTGGCGGTGCAAAAAAAATCCTATCAATGGTTTCTGGAAAAAGGGATAAGGGATGTTTTGGACGAGATTTCTCCCATTGATGACTTCACCGAAAAGAACTGGACGCTCGAATTAAAGGATTACAGACTTGGCAAGCCCTCAAATACCCCAGACATTGCACTTTCCAAAGGAGTGACTTTTGACGCACCTCTTTATGTTAACGCAACGCTTGTAAACAAAAAAACAGAGGCAAAATACGACCAGGAAGTATTCTTAGGTGATATCCCGCAGATGACCGAAAGGGGAACGTTCGTTATAAACGGAATTGAAAGGGCTGTAGTTAACCAGCTGGTCAGAAGCCCCGGAGTTTTCTTTACGGCGACACAGGACAACGTTACGGGAAAAACACTTTATAACGCCGAAATTAGGCCGGTTCACGGAAGCTGGCTTGAATTTACGACCACAAGGCACGAGACCATTATGGTAAAGATTGACAGGCGCCGAAAGTTTTTGGCGACCACTTTCCTCAGAGCCCTCGGACTCTCCTCAAACGAAGATATAAAAGGAAAATTTACCCAGGCCGAAGCGGACGGAACCACAAAATACATTGAAAATACGCTCTTAAAAGACGAGACCGTTGACTCAACCGCCGCACTAATCGAAATCTTCAGGAAAATGCATCCTGGCGAGCCGGTAGTTATCGATAAGGTCAGGGAAAATTTCCTCGGCACGTTTTTTAACAACAGAAGGTACGACCTTGGCAATGTCGGAAGATACAAGATAAACAGAAGACTTGCGGAAATTGAAGGGTTTAATGCTCCTTCTGCCGAGACAAAAATATTAACTATTGAGGATATTGTCGGGACGATAAGTTTTCTTATAAAACTTGCAAAAGGTAAGGAAGGCGTTGACGATATAGACTCCCTGTCAAACAGGCGTGTGAGGTGCGTAGGAGAACTTGTTTCCTCGACGGCTTTTAGGATCGGAGCATTAAGGCTTGAGAGAAGCGTCAAAGAGAGGATGAGCTTAATCCAGCCCGACGTCCCTGTATCAATAGGCGGGCTTATAAACGCAAGGCCTATTATGGCGTCAATCAACGAATTCTTCAGGACTTCGCAGCTTTCGACAATTTTGGACCAGACAAACCCGCTTTCCGAAGTGGACAATTTAAACAGGCTCACCGTTATGGGAACCGGGGGAATTTCCAGGGAAAGGGCGGCGTTCTCAATAAGAGATATCAATAGCTCGCAGTATTCGAGGATTTGTCCGATAAGAAGCCCCGAGGGGCCGAACATAGGTCTTGTTACATACCTTTCTTTGTATACAAGAGCTAACGAATACGGATTTTTAGAGGCGCCTTACCGAAAAGTGGTCCATGAAAAAAGGGGCAAGGATACTATTACTAAAGCGACCGACGAAATAGTTTACATGTCCGCGGACGAAGAACAGAGGCATTATATAACTCACGCCGGGGTATTGGACGGAAACAAAATCGCAAAAGAAAGGGTTGCAGCAAGATACAAGGGCGAATTTATCGAAACAGACGCCGAAAACGTTGAGTATATCGATGTAGTGCCAAGGCAGGTCGTCGGTTCGGCCGCATCCCTTATCCCCTTTGTTTCACACGACGAAGCAAACAGGGCCTTGATGGGAACGCACATGCAGTGTCAGGCAGTGCCATTGATAAAGCCGGAGAGTCCGGTCGTCGGGACCGGCATGGAAGGGCTAATTTCGAAAATGATGGGAAGGGTAATTTATGCTCCCTTTGACGGAGAGATAACGTACGCCGATGCAAACAAAATAGTATTAAAAGGTAAAGCGCAAAAGCAAGAGCAGACTTTCTATATAGATTCATTCAAGAGGACTTCTCAGGCAACTTCATATACACAAAGGTCTATGGTAAAAACAGGCCAGAAGGTTAAAAAAGGAGATTTGCTAGTCGACGGCCCTGCTTCCCAAAACGGAGAATTGGCCCTCGGGCAAAACCTTTTAATCGCCTACATGTCTTTCAACGGACTCGGCTATGAAGACGGAATCGTAATATCCGAAAGGCTTGTAAAAGACGACGTTTTATCGTCAATCCATATCGAAAAACACGAAGCGTCTGTAGTTGAGACAAAACTTGGCCCCGAGGAAACAACCCGTGATATCCCGAACGTCTCCGAAGAAGACCTTGCAAATCTTGACGAAGACGGAATTGTCGTAATAGGTTCGGAGGTAAACCCCGGAGATATACTTGTTGGAAAAATTGCGCCAAAAGGAGAAACAGAGTTATCGGCGGAAGAAAGGTTACTGCGGGCCATATTCGGCGAACAGGCAAGGGAAGTAAGGGATACATCCTTGAGGATGCCCCACGGTGAAAAAGGGACAGTTATCAATGTTCAGATCCTTGACAGGAAAAAGGGCGACGAATTGGAGCCGGGGACTTTGAGAAAGATTATCGTCGAGGTTGCCCAGTTAAGGCACGTAGTAATCGGAGACAAGCTTGCGGGGCGTCACGGAAACAAAGGGGTTATTTCCAAAATACTCCCCGAGGTTGACATGCCTCACCTTGCCGACGGAACGCCTGTTGATATTATGATTTCGCCGATTTCGGTACTCGCGAGAATGAACCTCGGGCAGCTCTTGGAAGCGCATCTTGGCTGGGCTGCAAATTCCTTGAGCGAAAAAATCGCTATGCCGGTCTTTGAGGAAGTAAATGAAGATAAGATTGTAGACGAGCTTAAAAAAGCTGGACTTCCCGTAAACGGTAAGGCAATACTTTACGACGGAAGAACGGGCGAACAGTACAAAAACCCGGCGGTCGTCGGAATCGAATACATGATGAAATTAATACACATGGTCGAGGACAAAACTCATGCGCGATCGACCGGCCCCTATTCTCTTGTTACACAGCAGCCTTTGGGAGGAAAAGCGCAAATGGGAGGACAGCGCTTGGGAGAAATGGAAGTCTGGGCGCTTGAATCCCACAGGGCAAGATATACTTTGCAGGAAATGCTTACTATAAAATCCGATGATGTTGTGGGAAGGGCTAAAGCATTTGAGGCAATCGTCAAAGGAACGGATATACCGACCCCGAAAGTTCCGGAGTCGTTCAAGGTCTTGATAAAAGAGTTAAATGCTTTAGGTCTGAACGTTGTTCCGGTCGGGGCGACTGTTTCGGATAAACCTTTGGACGAGCCGCTTGCGGCGCCAAACGAAATAAAATCCGCCGAACAGGAAGAAAAGACCGAAGAGCAGGCGCGCGAGCTTCAGGAAGAATTAGGCGGGGGTGCGGGAATCGAGCCCGGCGAAGGAGCGGAGGGCGTAGAATTGCCCGAGGCAACGGTTGAAGAAGGAAGGGAAATCGCAAATAAGGAGGCAAATGAATAATAACGGGGAAAGAAAAAATAAGGACATAACAATTCTTGATTTCAAATCGTTAAAGCTTTTATTGGCATCAAAAGAGGATGTTCTAAACTGGTCTTACGGTGAGGTAACAAAACCCGAGACCATCAATTATAGAACTTTGAGGCCTGAAAAAGACGGACTTTTCGACGAAAGGATTTTCGGACCGACAAAGGACTGGGAGTGCTACTGCGGTAAATACAAAAGGATTAGAAACAGGGGTATTATCTGCGACAAATGCGGAGTCGAGGTAACTCTTTCAAGGGTAAGAAGAGAAAGAATGGGACATATTGCTTTGTCTGCTCCCGTTGCACACGTGTGGTTTTTCAAAGGCTCCTCTTCAGCCCTTTCCTTAATATTGGACATGTCTCAAAAAGCGTTGGAGTCTGTAATTTATTACGCTTCCTATCTTGTAACGGATCTAAACGAGGAAGAGAGAAAAAAGTCCCTCGGAGAGCTTGCTAAGACAATAGAAGGAAGAAAACAGGAAGTTAAAAAGGAATTCGATGCACAAAGGAAAGAAATAGATAAAGAGGCTGCGGAAAAGGAAAAAGGATCAAGGCATGCAAAAACAGGCGGAGAGCAGAAAGAGCTTATAAAACAGGAAGCGGAGCTTGCCAAAAGGCAGAAAATTGCAAGGCTTGAAGAAAGGCTTGAAGCAGAAAACAAAAAATTAGACGAGATAGAAGACGCTTTGTCAAAACTCATAAAAAGTTTAAGAATCGGAAGCGTCCTGTCCGAAGACGAATACTTTAAGATACTCGAATACGACATTCCGGTATTCTTCAAAATAAAAACAGGGGCAGAAGGTCTTATCGAGCTTATCGACAAAGTCGATATTGCCCAACTTATTGTTGCGTTAAGGGATGAAACTAATAAATCAAAAGGCCAAAAATATTTCAAACTCATAAAAAGACTAAGGCTTTTGGAAGCGATGCGTAAAGCAGGTGTAGAGCCAAAATCCATGGTTATGACAATCCTACCCGTAATCCCGCCTGATCTAAGGCCCATGGTACAGCTTGCCGGAGGAAGGTTTGCAACGTCCGACCTTAACGATTTGTACAGAAGGGTAATAAACAGGAATAACCGTTTGAAGCATTTGATTTCTTTGGGAGCGCCCGAAATTATCCTTAGGAACGAAAAAAGGATGCTCCAGGAATCCGTAGATTCGCTTGTTGATGCTTCACAGAGGTCAAACCAGGTAGTTGCGTCACCGCTACGGTCCTTGTCGGATATGCTAAGAGGTAAACAGGGACGCTTCAGGCAAAACCTCTTAGGTAAAAGAGTTGACTATTCCGGACGTTCCGTAATAGTAGTAGGGCCAGAATTAAATCTTTCACAGTGCGGACTTCCCAAGGAAATGGCGCTTGAAATGTTTAAGCCGTTTGTTTTAAGGGAAGTAATCGTAAGAGGTTATGCTCCAAACATCAAATCTGCAAAACGATTCATAGAAAAAAGGCCCCCCGAAGTTTTTGACATTTTGGAGGAAATTACAAAAAACCATCCTGTTTTGTTAAACAGGGCGCCGACACTTCATAAATTGGGGATTCAGGCTTTCTACCCGGTTCTTATCGAAGGTTCCGCCATTTCCCTCCATCCTTGCGTTTGCGCCGGTTACAATGCGGATTTTGACGGCGACCAGATGGCAGTGCACATTCCTTTGTCGGAAAAAGCTCAGGAAGAGGCAATAAGCCTTATGATGCCAAGACAAAACCTTCTTAAACCGGCCGACGGAAGCCCGATTACCCTTCCGAACAAAGAAATGGCTGTGGGGGTTTTCTACCTTACAACGATGGACGAATCATTAAGACGGGAGAAAAACTTAAGCTTAATGAGTCCGACCGAAGCATTTCTTGCAAATTCAATGAATAAAGTGGACTTAAGGGAGCCGATAGACGTTAAGATCGACGGGAAAATGGTTGAAACAACAGTCGGAAGGCTCCTTTTTAATGAACGACTTCCCGAGGGATTCGGATTTATAAACGAGGGAGTTAAAGCATCGGGAATTAAGAGAATCGTAACAACGGCTATCAAAAAATACTCTTCCGAAGACGTTGAAAAATTAATCGATAGTATTAAATCCTTAGGATTTTTCGGCTCGACAGTTTCGGGGATTTCCGTCTCGGTTTTTGATAACGAAATGGTCGATCAAAAGAATAACCTAATAGCGGAAGCCGAGAAAAAGGTCGCAGGAGTTGAATCGGATTATCTGGACGGGCTTATAACGATCGATGAGAAAAAAAGGTTGTCAAACGACATTTGGCTTGAAACAACAGACAAAATTGCCGACCTTACATGGAATAATCTAAAGGCGGGAAGCGTTATTAGGACGATCATCGACTCGGAAGGTGCCAGAGCGGGAAAAGAACAGCTAAAGCAGCTTTCTGCTATGAGAGGATTAATCCTTGACCCGCTTGGGAAAATTGTCGAGCTTCCGATTAAGTCCAACTTTAGGGAAGGCCTTACGATTTTTGAATACGTTTCTTCGGCGAGGGGTTCGAGAAAAGGACTCACAGACTCGGCGCTAAAGACCGCAAACGCAGGATATCTTACAAGAAGACTCGTTGACGTTTCCCACGACGTGATAATAAGAGAAGAAGATTGCGGCACGACGGATGGAATTTTGATGTCCCAGGATGAGGAGGGAAGGACTTCGAGTTTCGGTGACAGGATTTTGGGAAGGTATGCAGCCGAAAAGGTAGTTTCCAAAAAGACAAGAAAGGAAATTCTAAAGCCCAACGAGGAAATAACCGAAGATAAAGTTAAAGAACTGATGGATGAAGGAGTTACACAAGCTTTAGTAAGAAGTCCGATAACTTGTAAACTTGAATACGGTCTTTGCGCCAAATGCTACGGTTGGGATTTCTCAACACGAACAAAGGTAAACTTAGGAGTTCCCGTCGGAGTAATCGCGGCGCAGTCAATCGGCGAACCCGGTACCCAGCTTACTATGAGGGTAAGGCATTTCGGAGGAGTAGTAATGAGCGACGTTACCCAAGGACTTCCAAGAGTCGAAGAACTTTTTGAAATGAGGACCCCGAAGAGCCTTTCGCCAATTTCAGAAATTTCGGGTAAAGTAACAATTGAGACAACAGACGACGGATATATAGCAAAAGTAAAGGCTACTCATGGAAAACCGGCGGAAGAAAGGGAATATTTTGTTCCTCTTGCCTCAACGCTTAATGTTTCAAACGGAAGCGAAATCTCGGCAGGTGCCCAGCTTGGAGAGGGATATCTTGATCCTAAAGAGGTAATAAAAATAAAGGGGCAGATAGAGGCTCAACGTTACATAATAAGCGAAGCGCAAAGAGTTTACGAATCCCAGGGAATCGGAATAAACGACAAGCATTTCGAGGTAATCTTAAGAAAAATGTCAGATAAGGTAATAATAGAAACAGTCGGAGACACGTCTTTAATACCCGGTGACTTTATCACAAAGACAAGGTTTGAGGAAATAAATGCCGAAGTATTGTCCCAGGGCGGTGAACCCGCAACCGCAAGACAGACCATACTCGGAATTACAAAGTCTTCGCTTTTCTCCGATTCGTGGCTTTCCGCATCATCGTTCCAGGAAACAACTAAAGTCCTGACCGAAGCGGCTCTTGAAGGCGCAGAGGACAGGCTGGTAGGGCTTAAAGAAAACGTAATAATAGGAAGACTTATCCCCGTTGAAGGACAGGCTCCGGATACGGTATAATAAAGTGCAATTTTCAATACTCAATAATCAATTTTCATTGGAAACTGGTAATTGTAAATTGTAAATTTTAAGTTTATGCCAACATTAAGCCAGCTTGCCAAAAAAGGCAGGCACAGAAAAACAAAAAAAGTTAAAGCAACCGCTTTAAGAAGGATTTTTAACGCTAAAGAGAGGCGTTATAAAAGTATTGAAGGCCCTCAAAAACGCGGCGTTGTTACATTGGTTAAAACGATGACGCCGAAAAAACCTAATTCGGCTTTAAGGAAAGTTGCCCGCGTTAAACTGTCAAACAGGACCGAAGTAACCGCTTATATTCAGGGAATTGGACACTCGCTTTCCGAGCACGGAATTGTACTCGTAAGGGGCGGAAGGGTTAAGGATTTGCCGGGTGTTAAGTATCATATTGTAAGGGGAAAATTTGATTTGCAGGGTGTCGACGGCAGGAAGTCTTCAAGAAGCAAATACGGAGTCAAAAAATCGGGAGGTCCTGCAAAAGTCGCCGGCTCGACTGCGGCAGCAACCGCGCCCGCTCCTGCTGCGGAGGGAGGAGCATCTTAATGAGACATAAGAAAGCACCAAAAAGGCAGGTAGCGGATGACAAAGTTTACCAGAGTAAGCTTGTTACCAAATTTATTAACCGTATGATGAAGGACGGTAAGAAAAGTGTCGCCGAAAAGGAATTTTATTCTTCGTTTGAGCAGTTGAAAAACCAGGGCGATCCGCTCCAGATTTTCGAAACCGCGATAAATAATGTAGGCCCAAAAATAGAGGTTAAATCAAGAAGGGTCGGAGGCGCAAATTATCAGGTTCCGCAGGAAGTAAGGGGAGACAGGCGCGTTACACTTGCTATAAGGTGGATTTTGGAAGCCGCCCGTGCAAGATCGAACAGGGATTACCATAGTTTTGCAGGAAAACTTGCCGCGGAAATTATTGACGCCTCCAAAAATGAAGGCGCGGCGGTTAAAAAGCGGGATACGGTTCTTAGAATGGCGGAAGCAAATCGTGCGTTTAGTCATTTTCGTTTTTAACGCACGATGAAGTCCTGATGCGAGAAGGACGAATCGTGCATTCTCGCATTTCAGGTTCTAAATTCACAAAAAATATAGTATTCTTAGATAAGGGGTTTTTATGGCACAAGAGGACAGAGTCAAAACATTAGATAAGGTAAGAAATATAGGCATTATTGCCCACATTGACGCTGGTAAAACAACTACCACCGAGCGCATTCTTTTTTATACCGGAAAAACTTATAAAATCGGTGACATCGACGAAGGAAATACCCAGATGGACTGGATGGAACAGGAAAGGGAAAGGGGAATAACGATTGTTTCGGCAGCAACCACGGCTTTCTGGAAAGATTACCGCATTAACATAATCGATACCCCCGGACACGTAGATTTTACCGCTGAGGTTGAAAGGTCACTTAGAGTTTTGGACGGAGGAATTACGGTTCTGGATGCCGAAGAAGGAGTTCAATCACAAAGCGAAACAGTCTGGAGACAGGCGGACAAATATAAAGTCCCGAGGCTTTGTTTTGTAAACAAAATGGATAAGCTCGGAGCAGATTTTCTGCATACCGTTAAAACAATAGAAGACAGGCTCGGGGCAAATCCTCTTATTATGGTCTTGCCTATTGGCGTTGAAAGTTCATTCAAAGGAATTGTTCACTTGATGGAGATGAAGGCATATGTTTGGGGTGGGGATGAATTGGGAGCAAAATTCGATGTGACGGAGATTCCTGCGGACATGAAAGCGCAAGCCGAGGAATACAGGCATAAACTGGTGGAGAAAATCGCAGAAACAGACGACGCATTAACCGAGAAATATCTAAACGGCGAAGAGATTACAACGGAAGAATTAAAAGTTGCCCTAAGAAAAGCAGTCATCGCGTATAAACTAGTTCCTATTTTTGCGGGATCATCTTTAAGAAATAAAGGGGTTCAGCCACTGCTGGACGCGGTTGTTGATTATCTTCCTTCACCTCTGGATGTCGGCGAAGTAAAAGGCGAAAACCCGAAAACAGGTGCTGAGGAAAAAAGAGCTCCGGAAGCCGATGCTCCCTTGGCGGGCCTTGCTTTTAAAATCCAGATAGACCCACACGTTGGAAAACTTACTTATTACAGGGTCTATTCCGGAACGGTTACTGCCGGTTCCTATATCTATAATTCGACAAAAAACCAACAGGAAAGAGTCGGAAGAATACTTTTGATGCATGCAAATCACAGAGAAGAGATAAAGGAGGCTTATGCCGGAGAAATAGTTGCCTTAGTAGGTCTTAAAGATACCGGAACGGGCGATACTCTGTGTGACGAAAAAAATCCGATTGTCCTTGAAAAAATTTCTTTCCCTGAACCTGTTATTTCTTTGGCAATCGAGCCAAAGACAAAAGCAGATCAAGAGAAACTGGGCCTTGCCCTAAAAAGACTATCCGAAGAGGATCCGACTTTTTCTATCAAGACAAACCACGAAACCGGACAGACAATAATTTCCGGAATGGGCGAATTGCAACTTGAAGTAATGGTCGACAGGATGAAGCGCGAGTTTGGCGTACTTGCAAACGTCGGCGCACCGCAGGTTGCCTACAAGGAAACTGTAAAGGTAACGGGCGAAGGTGAAGGAAAGTACATAAGACAATCCGGAGGTAGAGGTCAATATGGGCATTGCTGGCTTAGGGTTGAGCCTATGCCAAGGGGCGAAGGCTTTGAATTCGTAGATGCGATTAAAGGAGGGGCAATTCCCGCGGAGTTTGTTATTTCGGTCCAAAAAGGAGTCAAGGAAACGATGGAAAATGGGATCTTACTTGGGTATCCGATGGTTGATATGAAAGTAACGGTTTACGACGGAAGCTATCACGAAGTCGATTCATCCGACGTTGCGTTTAAAATAGCAGCTTCACAAGCCTTGCAGGCAGCTTCTAAAAAAGCAAGCCTCATTCTTTTGGAGCCGATCATGAAAGTCGAGGTTACAACGCCATCCGAATTTATGGGAGATGTAATTGGCGATCTTTCTTCAAAAAGGGCGCAGATTATGGGAACCGAGGAAAGAGGAAAAGCAACAGTAATCCTTGCGATGGTTCCTCTGGCCGAGCTTTCGGGATATGCTACAACTATCAGAAGTATGTCGCAGGGTCGCGCTTCATATTACATGGAACCTTCACACTATGAGGAAGTTCCCCAAAATATTGTGCAGGCAATGCTTGCCAAATCCACATTTACAGGCAGAGTTGAGTAATTGAGTAGGCACCCATACATAAAGAACGGTTGAAGCTATATTGAACAGAAGATATACTGATGCAACCATGCGTCATTACAATATTCTACCGGAAGAGCAGGACAAAAGTAGTATAATTCCCTCATATGAGCGTAAAACTGGAAGTATACAAAGAATGGAGAGGCTGGGAAAAGCTTACGTATATAACCACTAAGCCTCAAAGGTTTATGAACTATACACCTAACGGCGAGGAAATAATATATTTGGAACCCCGCGGTCATAGGGAAACTACGGTATTAAGAATATCCTCTGCAATAGTGGAATCTGATTTGGAAAAAGCATTAAACTCTGCAGGCCTGTGCACTTTGGCAGAAATTTCCACACAAACTCTAAAAAGGGGACAATCGACAATAATTGAGGCTATGCCGCCTTCCAGAAAGCGCTCTAGGCTTTTGAGGCTTACACAAATTTAGGTTGGTCCTGGGAATACCTGATGGCTTATCCCTTTTTCCCTTCTTGCTTTTTCAATAATTCTATCAAGCTGGGGATAAAAACTGTCTCTTAAAATTTCCTCTTCGGATTTATATTCACTTCCGTTTATTAGTAAAAGATTATTATCCGTAAGCCATTGTGACATTCTTAATTCGCTGATCCAGTTGCCGATTAGTTGACCGTTTTTTTCTTCCTTCGGGAACAATTCCGGATATTTGTTTCTAATTTTGTCTTTAAAATCACGTATGCCAAGAGAACTTGATTTAATTTCGGCACGGATAGTTAATGGTCCCACATCTCCTATTGGCTGCGTTGCGATAACCATGTCGCTTCCGGCTGTATACGGAGGATTTATAGAAACTTCTGACACAACCCTTCGCTGATTTCTAAGAATTGCCGCAACTCTTTCTTCTACCCATGAGCCTCTTTCTTGCCAAAGTGCTTCGGGTAAGGTCCCGTTTTCCGCGCGGATTCTTTTTAAGGTATCTTTTCTAAGGTGATATGGAATTTCCCTATAATCGTGAACAGAAGATTCCGGAGTTAAACCGTGTTGAGTTTGAGGAGCAGGTGCGAGTGCTTCCGTCATCTAATTTTATTGTGGTGGTTATAAAAGAATTTGTCAAGAAGAAATAGTCTATATTTCCCGTCCAAGGTTAGACATTGCGGCAAAATATAAAACTTTATCAATATCTCCGGATTTTAATGCCGTTATCGGCGTCCTGTTATGTAAAGAAGGCTGCGGAATGGAAAGCTCTGTTTTAAGCTTATCTTTATCTTCGTAAATTCTTGTCCAAATGCTGGCGCAAGCAAAAACCCGGTTAAGCCTTTTTTTGCCATTTTGATCTTGCATGCCAAGCTTAAAAAGTTGGGAAATCTGTTCGGGAATTGCACCAATTATTCTTGTTAAGTTGGTTATTGATCTTGCATCAGAATTTCCCAGCAGGGTGTATAGGTTATCCCATACAAAAACAAATTCATCTGCGTCCGTTTCTATATCGGGATGCCTTCTTAGCTCTTCGTTTGATACATCATCCAGAAATTCCTGAAACGTACTGATTTCTCTGCGTTCCGTCATAGCAACGGACTATATTATAGGATATAATTTTAAAAGTCAAATTTTTGCTATAATCAAAATATGTACTATTCATTCGCATGTCCCAAATGCGGAACTCTCCTCACCCAGTTTGAAGACGGGAATGACCAAAACTGGGATGCAAATTACGCGCTCGAAGTGTTGGTAAAACAACACTTTTCACAAATGCACAGTTCGGAGGAACAAACAATGACAGATGATGAGCTTTTGTATGCTATTAAAACGGGAATGACTTCTTCCGACGAAAGACCTTACTAAAATGGATCCTATTAACGTATATAAATTCTGTCCAAAATGCGGCGGCGCGTTGGAGGTAAAAAAAGAAAATCTTTTGGTCTGCCGCAAGTGCGGCTTCAAATTTTATATAAGCGCTTTGCCGTGCAACGCGGCGATAATAGAAAACGAAAGAGGGGAGATACTTCTTGTAAAACGCAAGTTGGATCCGGGGAAAGGGTTTTGGGATTTACCCGGAGGATTTTTGGACGGGGGGGAAAGTCTCGAAGATTCCGTAAAAAGGGAAATAAAGGAAGAGTTGCAGGTGGAAGGTAAAATGGGCAAAATTATCGGAATTTACGAGGATAAATACCTTTTTCAGGGAATAAATTATCCAATACTTACAACTGTAGTTTCAGCAAGTATCACTTCCGAAAAACTGCACGCCTCGGATGACATAGAAAGCTTTAGTTTTGTGCCTAAAGAAGAAGTTTTAGGCCGGCGGTTTGCATTTGCTTCAATAACAAAGGGAATAAGCGATTATCTTTTATTAAAAGTTTGACAATCTTAGCATCATTAACTAAAATTCCCACATGAGAAAAACAATCGTAGGTATTTTTGCACACCCCGACGATGAGACTTTTGGCTCCGGAGGGACTTTAGCAAAACTTGCCAAAACAAATGATGTGTACCTTTTGTGCGCGACGAAAGGGGAGATAGGGCAGAACTTTTACAAAAAAGGTGACTTGCAAAAAATGAGGATGCAGGAGCTACGCAACGCGGCAAAAGTTTTGGGTATAAAAAAAGTTTTTTTCTTAGGCTTTACCGACGGAACGCTTTCAAACGGACTTTATCATAAATTAGCGGCTAAAATTACAACCCATCTTAAAAAACTAAAGCCGGAGATAATTTTAACTTTTGAACCCCAGGGAGTTTCGGGGCATATAGATCATATCACAGTTTCCATGGTGTCAAGTTACGTATTCTGGAAGCTTCCGTTTATTCGGGAAATGTGGCAGGTTGCAAGGCCCTACGATAAAAAAAGATATGAAGCGCAGGATTATTTTATATATTTCCCAAAGGGATATAAAAAAGAAGACATAGATAAAACAGTTAACATAGAAGACACTTGGGATCTAAAAGTCAAGGCAATGATGGAGCATAAATCTCAAATCGAAGACGCAAAAAGGATTCTAAAAATGACATCCAAACTCCCCAAAGAAGAATATTTTCTTGTCACTAAAAAATAAGCGGCGAAACACATCCGCGTCAAGTCCGTTATATATTATAGAGGTGATTTTATGAGAAATTATTTTCCTATATCGGTTTTGGTGGATATTGTATTTTCGATAGTTGAGTTTTTGTTAATCGCTAGAATTATATTAAAATTATTCGGAGCAAATCCGTCAACACCATTTGTATCGTGGATTTATGATACAACTCAGCCTGTCTTGGCGCCATTTGTAGGAATTTTTCCAAACCAGGTTTTAAGACACGGGTTTGTATTGGAATTATCGACCCTTTTTGCATTATTGGTTTATGCTTTTATTGCATATTTGATATCGGAAATGATAAGCATTATCGAGTTCAGAGAGAAAGAAAAGCAGAAAAAATAAAGGTTTTTGCATAATTTAAGGAAAATTTAGTGATTTTCCCTCTTGACGCCTGCACAAAAGTATTGTATATTAACTTTAACCTTAAACGGGTTTATTTTTTTGGTTTATTTTAAGAAATTATGGCAGACAAATACGTAAGATCAAAACCACATGTAAATATAGGAACCATAGGTCACGTAGACCATGGTAAAACTACATTAACTGCAGCTATTGCGACTGTTTTGTCCAAAAAGGGTCAAGCGCAGGCAAAGAAATACGAAGATATAGATAACGCCCCCGAAGAAAAAGCTAGGGGAGTCACTATCAATATTTCTCATATAGAATACGAAACAGACAAAAGGCATTATGCGCATATTGACGCACCGGGACACGCTGATTATATTAAGAACATGATTACGGGAGCCGCCCAAATGGACGGTGCTATCCTCGTAGTTTCAGCCCCCGACGGCCCCATGCCTCAAACCAGAGAACACATACTCCTCGCTCACCAAGTACAAGTACCATCGATCGTAGTATTTCTTAATAAAATCGACATGGTATCAGATCCCGAGCTCTTGGATTTGGTAGAAATGGAAGTAAGGGAATTACTTACAAAATATCAGTATCCCGGAAACGAAGTTCCGATTATAAGAGGGTCTGCGCTTAAAGCTTTGGAAGGCGATGCAGAGGCAGAGAAACAAATTTTGGCATTAATGGATGCGGTTGATAATTATATTCCGACTCCCGTTAGGGATCTGGAAAAACCGTTCCTTATGCCTATTGAGGACGTATTCTCCATAAAAGGAAGAGGAACAGTCGTAACCGGAAGAATCGAAAGAGGAAAAATTAAGATAAATGATCCGGTCGAAGTAGTCGGAATTAAACCCACCAAACAGTCTGTTGTAACGGGAGTTGAAATGTTTAAGAAAATGCTTGACGAAGGACAAGCGGGAGACAATGTTGGACTTCTATTAAGGGGAATGGAGAAAAATGATGTGGAAAGAGGCCAGGTTGTTGCAAAACCCGGCTCGATAACTCCACACAAAGAATTTGAAGCAGAGGTTTATATCCTTACCAAAGAAGAAGGCGGACGACACACGCCGTTCTTTACCGGATACAGACCACAGTTCTTTATTAGAACTACAGACGTAACCGGAGAAGCAACTCTTCCGCAAGGCGTAGAAATGATAATGCCCGGAGATAACACTAAAATGACGGTAAAGCTTATAACCCCTGTTGCAATGGAAGAAGGATTAAGATTCGCAATAAGAGAAGGCGGAAAAACAGTCGGAGCAGGTGTTATAAACAAAATAATCGCCTAATCCCCGTTTAATTTTCTGCCCCTAGCACTTTGATTTACCAAATATATGCCTAAAGGAAGATTAAGAGTTCGACTTAAGAGCTATGACGCCAGAGTAATAGACTCCACGTGTCAGCAAATTTTAGACACGGCCATAAGGACCGGAGCTAAAGTTATTGGTCCGATTCCACTTCCGTCCCAACGAAGCGTATATGCGGTAAATAAATCCACTTTTATAGATAAAAACGCAAGAGACCACTTCCAGATAAAAATCCACAAAAGGCTTATCGACATTGTTTCGCCTACCGAAAAAACAATTGATTCACTAACGCATCTGGAATTACCAGCAGGTGTTAATGTCGAGATTAGAATGTAATATCCCAGTCCAGCTAAGCTGGACTCCGTTTTGCTTCACAGACGTAGACGTTGAAATAAGGATGTAGTTAAAACCGGAAAGTTATTTTTTCTTCCTTATATTCTTCAACCCCTTCTTTTATCAAATTTTTTAATTCATTTTCCAGATTTTCTTTTTGAATTTTATAGTCTTTAATATTTTCTTCCAAAATCTTTTCGATTTTTTCATCAAAATAAGGTTTTCCGTTTTCTTGTTTTTTCAAGCCTCCGCCTAAAACAATTGCCATTACGTGGTTGTAACTTTGCACTTCGGGAATCACGCTTTGAATTTCGTAAAATAGCTTTCCAGGTACAAAATGTCCTATGTTTCCGTTAAGCCACTGAATTAGCCTCGAATAGGCAAAAAACCTGACGGAAACTTTGGGTAAATTATAGTGCCATTCGAAAAAATGATTCTCGGCAATAATTGTTGCGTCCAGATGGTCGATTTCAGTATATTGTTCAAGCAATAACTCAAAAACTGTCCTTGCGGTGACTGCACGCATTATTTCATCGTCCACAAAAAGCACATTTCTAATCTTTTTATCTGTCCGGATTTCAAAATCTCCAGTCAAAACCTTAACTTCTTTATTTTCTTCGACAATTCTTGTAATAGGGATATTAATTATTTCAGGAGAATCCAAATTCAAAGTTTCATAAGTTAAATGCGTGAGTTTAGTCATAAAAAGACCGCTATTTCCGGCACCGATTATAAGGTCAAACTTATGTTTTTCATCCAAAACTTGCCTTACAACGGCGGCTGCAAACATTTTAATCCTGGATTTAGCCAGCTCACGTCTTTTTCCTTCAAAATAAGGCGTAATGCTTCTTAATTTTTCAAAATATTCTTTTTCAAATTGATCCACAAGTAAATTATACAGTATTTATCCTCTTTCCCCTTGCAATTAGGCACGGCTTTATATATAATTACTCTTAACAAAATGGCTAAACAAATGGAGGTGATTGTAGCTACATAAAGCGCTAAAAAACTTTTTGTAAAGTCAAGCGGCTCTATGTGGTCGCTTTTTTGTTTATTTAAGGGTAAATATCATGCAATTAAACGCACTTATAGGAAAAAAGATTTATCAAAAACAGGGATTCCTGCAGGACGGGACAAGAGTTCCGTTGTCGGGAGTGATTGTTGCTGGGAATGTGGTAACTCAGATTAAAACGCAGGCAAACGAAGGCTACAACTCTCTTCAGCTAGGAGTAGAGGCAAAAAAGAAAGCAAATAAAGCAATTAAGATGCATGTAAAAAAAGCCCTCGACCAAACATCCCCTAAAAAAACCTCGGAAGATGAAAAAACAACCCCAATAAAAGAATTAAATCCCAAATATTTTAGAGAAGTAAGAGTAGATGATACGGAGGGAGCAGTTTTAGGTTCACAAATTGACGTTTCCGAAGTTTTTGCACCCGGTGACATAGTGGACGTGACGGGAGTTTCCAAAGGAAAAGGATGGGCAGGAGGAGTAAAAAGATACCATTTTAAGGGGGGCCCGAGGACCCACGGTCAGTCCGACAGGGAAAGGGCGCCCGGTTCAATCGGGCAAACTACGACTCCGGGAAGAGTTTATAAAGGTAAAAAAATGGCGGGAAGAATGGGAACCGATACGGTAACGGTTAAAAACCTCGAAGTAATAGAAATAACAGATGACGGGGTTTTGCTTGTAAAAGGTCTTGTCCCGGGAAGTGTAAACGGATTTTTGCTCGTTAAAAAGACAGGTGAAAACAAGAAATTCGTGCCTTTATATAGGGAAATCGAGGAAAAAGAGAATGGCGATGGCGCCCTATCTGTTTCAGGCGACGTGAATGAAGCGGAAGAAACAGCTGGAAGCCAAACACATTCTTCGGATGAAGCTCAGCGGGATTCAGCCGAGTCATCGACCAAAGAGCCTGCTTCATTAAGCGGAAACCAATCAACAGCGCCGGAGATTAAAACAGAATTAGGAGAAGGATTGGTTTCCAATTCACCTCAGAATGGTTCGGCTTCCAATGTTCAGGAAACAGTGAGCAAACAAACGGCTGTCGACTCATCCGATAACGGACAGACGCCCATCACATCAAATAAAACAGAAGATGCAGAAACACCAGGTAAAAATGAAGATAAAGATGTACAAAAAGAGGAGGATAAATAATTATGCCCACAATTAAACGACCTACGATAAGAAAGACATCGAAACCCGCAGCTAAAGCTCAAAAAGCAGTAAAAAAAACTGCTGCGCCTAAAACAACAGCGGCAAAACCAATTGTCAGAGCACATTTAGCAAGTTCAGTACGAGAACTTCCCAAGCAAACCGGGCTTAAGTTAAGCGTTTACGGTACTAGTGGACGTTCAGCCGAGACAATAAGCCTTCCCAAAGAAATTTTTGAAGCAAAGATAAACAGCGAT
>JAJYEF010000063.1 GCA_021785915.1 bacterium | reverse complement strand
CAAGAGTGCGTTCGGAAGTAGCGTCTGTTGTAGATGGACTATCTACAGATGACGACAAAATTAGGGCTAGAAAAGCTGTTGGGGTAATAGACGGAGCTTTGTCCCAGGTAAAAGGTTATGATTCCGCGGAGAAACTGAATTCAAATGAAGCTTTAAGATTTTCAAAACTTAATTCTTCGTTACAACAGCTGTAAATTAACAATTTCATTTTTGCCCCGGAGAAAAAACAGATAGTTGGTCCTGGTTAATCATTTGTCCATCAGCGTTATATGTGTAATATTGTCCCTGTTCGTTTTTAAACACATCCGAATAGCGTGCGTCCAGGCTGTGGCTGACGTTTGCATCGGCGGCGCTAATGGTCAGATCGTCTTCCTCATTTCCTACTTTGGCGTCTTTTATCACAATGTAAGTGTCATAGTTATGAGTACCTAATTCCGGAATTTCGATCGTATAAACATTTTTACCGGTAACGGTCTGGTAATCCTTAAGAGGGATTCCGTTTAAAGTAACTTCGTCCCAGTTTACGTTATTTTGCGCTAAAGACGGATCCGGTTTTTGCATATCTACGGCTATCGCGGCGTCAGCTTGGGGCCCTACGCCTTTCCATATATCAACACCTTTATGAAGTGTTATATCTCCAAGTCTGACCTGATCGGGATTTATATGGGTTCGGGTTACTTCGTGAATAGCGTTCTCGGCGTATCCGATTCCCTGTTGCGCGGTCCTGATAACGTCCCCTCCCGGGGGAGTCAAAGCCAAAATACCGGCTACGGCGACTGGCGCAAAAACCCTTCTTATACCCCTCCAGCTGTCATTCGTGCGGTTATTGTATTCTGCTTTGTGGGCTTGTTCGTAACTTGTTCTTGCTTCGGGCATATAGTTAGCCTAACATGGCAGGTAATTCGTTGTCAATCTTCCTCCGCCGGTTCGTTAAAAGCCTGTTCTCCACTCGCAATTTTATGAAGCAGTTCTTTATCCGAAATTTCGAAAAACTCGACGGGGTTTCCGTTTTTATCATATGTCTCAGAAGAAGTAGCAAGCGCTCCGCTTCTGACGATTTCTCTGGTTTTAACTCGTATCATTTCCGTAACTTTTGGGTCGGGGTTCGTGAACTGGTCAAGCTCGTCATATATGGAGTTGTATCTGAAAGCCGCATGGGGATTAAGTCTGGTCGCCCTTTCAATTGCTTGGGCAACGAGCTGGTCGTTAATATCCTCGGGCTTATACTTTTTAGGCATCGCGAAGGTTTCTTTAAAGCCGGACAACGCACCCGTGAGGCGTCTTTTTACAGATGCCATCCTGTCGGGGCTATTTTCCATTTCGTTTTTTTCTGGCTTCCTGCTTTCCTCCGGTTTTTCTTCCATCACTGGTTTATGAATTTATCTATTAATAAATTTTCTAAGTCTTTGTTTTGCCCGTCGTAGCCAAGTGCCCATATACCAACTCCTCTTAAATCCTTGCTGTTTATGTAGTCGTACTTGATTCCTAAAGAACGGACGTTATCAAAGTGGACTATCCTTTCCTGACCGTTACTATCTTTATATGTGAAATACGGCGTTTGAGAAGTATCGTCCCACGATAGTTGAAGATTCTGGCTTTGTTGGACAATTTCTGCGTAAGGCAGAATTTTTACCATATCGGCCGAAGGCGAAGCTACGTTTTCCGGCCAGTCATAACCGTAGTAAGGAACTGCCAAAACTATTTGGGAAGGATTTACCTTTTCAAGGTAATTTGATACATACCCGATGATATTGGAATTTCCACCCATTGCGGCAACAGGTCCAGGATCACCGTTTGGAGTGTGCATGTCATAACCCATTATCACAAAGTAATCGGAATTTAAGGCAAGTGCCGATATGTCAAACAATCCGTCTTCCGAACCCGAGGAAAGGTAGGTATCTATAGAAAGTACACTCGCAGGCGGCTGTCTTTTTAATGCCGCATTCAGGTTTGTCATAAGCCTTGTAAAGCCGTCCCGCGTTTGCTGTGAAAGGCTTCCCGTATATTCAAAATCGATATTTACTCCGTCTAAATTTTTTGAATTTATAAGAAATAAGACGTTTGCTATAAAATTTTGTTGTGCGCTGTCCGATGTGGCAAGATTATCTATATTCCCGTTTTTAAAACATTTTATAGTAAGAAATACTTTAAGCCCGTAAGACTTTGCTTTTGCAATTAGTTTGTCAAGGTTCGGATCATTCCACATGGCCCATCCTCCGTCCGTCTGCCCGTCGGACCCCTGCTTTACAATATTGCCGTTGCCGTCGGTTTCAAGTCCGAAAAGGCTTATCGAAGTTAAAGTCCTAAGATCAATACTGTTATATTCAGACATCATCCAGTAGGGAAAAAATCCAAGAACCTCTTTTTTGGGTTTGCCAGTTACCGTCAGCTGGATTTTTGAACCGGCGTTAATCGAGAAAATTTTCTGGGCATCGACCGGAACAGTATTAGCGTAAACAACTGGAATTAATGGTTTTGCAGCAGGCCTTGTCTGATTTGCGGGAATTTCTGCAACATTTGCGTTATTCACCGGTTTTGGCTTGTTCCCAAGGCTTATAAAAGGAAGTATGCCCAAGATAACTATTAATACGGCTGCAACAGCTGCGGCATATTTTTTGTTTACGCCGTAATTTTTGGCAATACCGACGTATTTTAAAGCCTTTTGTTTATAACCATCGAATTTGGTTTTGGGTGGTTCCGGTTGGGTCGTGTTTTCAGCTATGAAATCTTCTTTGTCCGGTTGACTTAGGTAAGGAGAAGACGTTTGTTGCTTTACGTTTGTTATTAAATTTACCGCCCTGTCGAATTCTTCTTCGGTTGCGCCAAGTTCCATTACCTCTTTTTTTATGTTGTCTAAGGCTTGCTCGTAGCCCGGCTTTTCCTTTATGTACTCTATTATTAACTGAATATACTTATCCCGCATCCTATAATCAGTATGCGGCATTTCGAGGCTAATTGTCAACTTTTAGGGATGGTTATAATACCGGAACTATTAAAATACAAGTCCTCGTCAAGTGCAGAACTTGTTTTATTCATTTCCCCAATCCAGCTCTCAAATCTCGGAGCCTGATTATCCTTTGCTATAGGATTATAGAGTAAAAATTGCACCACCATTGAGCGCGGAGGGCCGGCTAATTTATACAAGGTTTTAATTTGCCAGAATCTTTGTCCTGTTATTATTTTAAATTCATCAGGTATTGAAACGTCCGGAAAAAAAGTTGCGTAACCCTTAAAACTTACCGGATTTATCGACCTGTCGAGATCTTTTCTGAAAACATCCAGAAAAAGACCGTCTAAGTTTCCTCTTGGAATTATAATCTTACCCGCCTCAGCCGGCAATTGAATATTTGCCGTTGTACCGATTTCATATTTAAGAGTTATCAAATGCTGAGGATTTACTTCTCCTTTAATGAAAGGTCCGTAATTTGTCCGAAATATGCCTTGCAAGTTCCGTCTTATTACGTCAGCTTCCGGTTCCGGCAAATAATTCTTAAAATTTTCCGTAATTTGTGTCATGGTAAATGAGCATTATATTCTTTAATTTTTTTCAGGTCAAACTTGACATTTTATTGAATTTGCGCCAATATAGGGACATTGCGTCGCAAATTATTTTTATTTTTAAACTTAGCTTGCGTCGCAGAATATGGATAATGAACTACCCGGTCTTATAGACCAATTTCTGGAATACTTAGAAATAGAAAAAAATTGCAGCAAGCTCACGCTTCGCGATTACAGACATTACCTCCAGGTCTTTAGCGACTGGTTCTCCTCTACTCTTCCCGGAAAATCTATCGAGGATATTGATCTTGCAACAATAAGAAAATACAGAGTATTTTTGGCAAATAAACAAAACGAAAAAGGGGAAACACTCGTTAGGGTTACTCAAAATTATTATGTGATAGCGCTTCGCTCATTCCTGAGGTTTTTGATAAAAAACGATTTTAAGACCTTAGAGCCTTCAAAGATAGACCTTCCGAGGACCGAATCAAGAAGCCTGAAGTTTTTGGAAAAAGATCAGGTTGACAGGCTTGTCACTTCCTGTGATACCTCCAAAGAAGAAGGACTCCGCGACAGGGCGATATTGGAGCTCTTATTTTCAACCGGGCTTCGCGTCTCAGAACTGGTTAGTTTAAATCATGAACAGGTAAACCTGGAAAGGCGCGAGTTCGGAGTTATCGGAAAAGGGAGGAAATTAAGGATAGTTTTTGTCTCCGACAGGGCTGCGGACTGGGTTAAAAGATATTTAAATGTTAGAAAAGATAATTTCAAGCCGCTTTTTATAAGGTATTCGGGCAAGGTGGACGAGTTCGGAAGCGGCGAGAAAATGAGACTTACTGCAAGAAGCGTTGAAAGGATTGTCAAGAAATACGTCAGGCGAGCAAGGATTCCCGTTGATGCGACAGTTCATACGCTGAGGCATAGTTTTGCAACGGATTTATTAAGAAACGGCGCGGACCTTCGTTCAGTACAAGAAATGTTAGGGCATAAGAATATCGCAACAACACAGATTTACACGCACATCACAAATCCCCAGTTAAGGGAAATCCATAAACATTTTCACAGCGGCAATAAGTAGTTTAGGCCGTAAATCCGACCAATTCTCCGATATTTTTTATGCCTTCCCTATTCATAAATTCCGCCAGTCCCCTGTTGATTTTTCCGGCGATTGCGGGCCCCTCTCCCCTAATTGCCGTAACAATTTGAATAACTTGAGCTCCTGCTTCTATTTTTTCAAGTGCAGTTTCCCAGTCATGAACCCCGCCTGCACCAATTATAGAGATCTCTCCGTGCGTCTGCTTTCTTATGTGGGCGATTAATTTTGTTGACCTTTTACGAAAATCCGGATCATTACCGCTAAGACCGCCTGGCTGATTTTGCCATCTTTTGCCGTATTTTGCTTTAATTTCCGTATCCGTAGTAGTATTTGTTGCGACAATTCCGGCCAGCTTATAATCCTTTACAAGCCTTATATCGCGGTCTGCCTGGTCAAGAGAGTCCGGCCCTTCCTTGATAAAGACGGGTTTTATGCCGCCCAGGCTATCCATAGTTGCGTTTACTTCCTCTATTACGTCTTCCATTGGAATATCATGGTTCTCTACGTTAGGACATAAGGGATTTAACGTAAAATAGTCGGCGTAAGGATAAGTTTCCCTGACCACAGTTGCAAATGCGGCTGGAGAATCTTTAGGCTCCGTAGTATTATTCTGACCTACGTTTATGCCTATTCTTAAGTTTTTTCTCTCCTTTGCCCTTTCATATTTTTTAATCCTTTCGACAACCTTATTTACCCCCGGTCCGTTTAATCCCAGATGATTTATGGCAACATCTTCCGAGATCATGAACTGCCTGGGCTTTTTGTTTCCGGATTGATACTCGGGCAAAACTCCGCCTACTTCGACCCCGGAAAAGCCGAGGGCATATAAAGCTTTTTCCGAACCGCCGGGCTTATCCCATCCGGGCCCGACCATTACGGGGTTTTCAAACTCAATTCCTGCCAAAACAATATTAAGTCTCGGGTCCACGAACCTTTTGTGCTGGTCTGCAAACAGCTCCAGAAGCTTTAATGTAACAGGATTGGATTCTGCCATGCGTAATGCTTCCCTTGCTCCGATATGCATCGTCTCCGAGTCCATTTTACTAAGTATGGGGTTTGCGATTTCTTTATACATCTTCCGATTCATATTAAAGGCAGATTTTAACAAAGTCAATATTCTCAGCAAATTTTAAGCAGGTCTTGTCAAAATGCGCATAATCCTATATAATAATTTGGCCTCAGCTTATAATTAAATAAT
>JAJYEF010000062.1 GCA_021785915.1 bacterium | reverse complement strand
TGCGATCAACAGGTCCTTTATATATAGTACAAAGTGGGGGGCAAGGATTGAGTCGGAAATTTTTGTATAATTCAAATTTTCTTTTGCCGCCTGCTGTTTTTGATTGCTCGTAATATACCCCTGCTGCTGCATTGCGTTTAGAACTTCAAGTTGTCTCTGTTTTGCAAGTTCCGGATGCGATCCGAAGGGCGAATAAAAGGTCGGAGATTGCGGGAGCCCAGCGATTAGGGCTGATTGGGCAAGGTCCAGATCTTTTGCGTGTTTGCCGAAATACATCTCGGACGCAGCCTCCACTCCGTAAGCGGGGCCGCCGTACGGGGTCTGGTTTAAGTACATTCCGAGGATCTGGTTTTTTGAATATAAGAATTCCGTAATATATGCAAGTATCACCTCTTTTATTTTTCTTGGTATTGTCTGTTCTTGGTTTAGTAAGCTATTTTTGACAAGCTGCTGGGTAAGCGTAGAGCCGCCCTGGATCTGCTGCCGAAAAATTATTGACACGAGAGCTCTTAAGATCCCCCGAAGATCTATTGCGCCGTGCTGGTAAAAATTCCTGTCCTCGATGGCGATAGTTGCCTCCTGCAAGTATTTGGGGATCGTCGACAAAGGTATAAAGGTCTGGTCCTTTTGGCTGTAAATGTTATATAAAAGTTTGCCGTTTCGGTCATAAATCAGAGTTGACTGCGGGTTTGACGTGCTCGCAAGTTTAGTCGGGAACGGAAGGTCTTTTAGAAAATACCAGCTTCCCGCAATAAACAAAATCACCAGAATTAGGAATACCCACCTTTTCCTGATTTTTTTAAAAGAAAATTTTTTTAAAGCGTTTTTGGGAAAATGCAGCAAGCTTTGTACGCCCTTTTTCATGCCCCTAATAATACCATTATTGACCTCCCCTTACAATCATGATGCTATAATTAATTTTGATGGATATTTTATCTTTTATTACCTCGCTTTCCATACCATATCTGGGATTTAACTGGCTTGATATCATCGTCGTTATAATTGTAATTTTTTATGCTTTTGAAGGTTATTCCTTGGGTTTTGTCATGGCCTCGATAGACTTTATATCTTTTGTCCTTTCCTTTATTTTTGGCCTGACTTTTTATAACAGGGTAGCAAGTGTTCTGGTCCAATACCTGAGCGCGTCGCAGGGATTTGCCAACGCCATAGGGTTTTTTGTAGTGGCCGCTTTTTTTGAAATAATCCTAAGCGTAACGCTTAAGAGCCTTTCCGCAAGTGCCCCATTTTTTAGCAAGGACTTTCAAAACGAGACCTTAAAATCGGTCAACAGGGTATTGGGGATCGTGCCGGGAGCCTTATCGGGAATCGTTTTGTCGACTTTTATACTAAGCCTTATCATTGCCCTTCCTTTTTCGGTTTTCCTTAAACATTCGGTTACCGATTCAAAAATCGGAAGCGTTCTGGTCGCCAATACTCAGGGGTTTTCGAGGAGCTGGAACAATGTTTTTGGCGGTGCGGTGAATGATACCCTCTCTTTTTTAACGGTCGAGCCGCAAAGCAACCAGACCGTAAAGCTTAATTTTACGGTAGAGAACACAACGATAGATAAAACAGCGGAACAGGAAATGTTTACTATGGTAAATAGCCAAAGAACTTCGCGCGGACTGTCCGCGCTTTCCTGGTCGGAGCCCTTGGCAAGGGTAGGACGGATGCATTGCATGGACATGTTTAACAGGGGATATTTTTCCCATTACACCCCCGAGGGGCTTTCGCCATTTGACAGAATGCTTGCTGCCAGTATAACGTTTAATTATGCGGGCGAAAATTTGGCGCTTGCGCCAAACGTAACTTTGGCGATGAACGGGTTTATGCAAAGTCCCGGGCACAGGGCAAACATTCTTTCCGTGCATTTTAGTAAGGTCGGTATTGGTGTAATAGATGGAGGAATTTACGGAGAAATGTTTTGCCAGGAGTTTACAGACTAAATTTTAAATTATGCTTTACGACCTAAAAAAAATTCAGGACGCGCAGGTAAAAGGAAAAAAAGTTTTCTTGCGTGCAGACCTTGACGTTCCCATTGAAAACGCAACAATAAAAGACGCATCAAGGCTTAGGGCATGGTTCCCAACTTTGGAGCACCTTTTAAAAAACGGCGCGATGGTATATCTCTGCGGTCATATGGGACGCCCCGAAGGGGTCGACGAAAAACTCTCGCTGAGACCGGTTGCAGAGTGGGTAAATAACAAGCTGGAGCTAGGGCACATCGGATTGGAGGAAAAGCAGGTTAACGGCTTCAAGGCTTTTGCAACAAAGGGGAATGTAACTATCCTGGAAAACCTCAGGTTTTACAAGGAAGAAGAAGCAAACGACGATAATTTTTCCCAAAAACTCGCAGAGCTCGCCGAAATTTATGTAAACGACGCGTTCGCATCGGACCACAGAGCTCACGCATCAATCGTCGGCGTTCCGAAATATTTGCCGCACTTCGCAGGCCTCAGGGTTCAAATAGAAACAGAAGAGCTGTCAAATGTTTTGGAAAATCCGAAAAGGCCTTTGGCATTTATCATTGGTGGGGCCAAAATAGAAACAAAGCTTCCTCTTGTTGAAAAAATGCATCAACTTGCAGACTATGTTTTAGTCGGCGGGGAAATTGCCGAGAACGACAAGATCTTATTAAAAGTCCAGCACGAAAAACTGGAGGGAACAAGGTCTGTTCTTCTGGTTGCGGATTTGATAGAAAGCACTAAAGACATAACCGAAAAATCCGCGGAGAACTTTTTGCAGGTTTTGCAAAATGTCGCCTCCGTCGTCTGGAACGGCCCGATGGGTCTCGTCGAGGAGGAGGAGTTCGCAAAAGGAACCAGAATTCTTGCGGACGGAGTAACAAAGCTCTCAGCTTATAAAATATTGGGCGGGGGAGACACCGTATCTTGTATAGACAATATGAAGCTTTTGGATAAATTCGATTTTGTCTCAATCGGCGGGGGTGCGATGCTTGAGTTTTTGGCAGGCGTTAAGCTACCGGGTTTAGTTGTACTCGAGAATTAAAAAATTCATGTCACTGTCGTCAACTTCCAATACAATAAATGCTTTGGGGGTTTTCGGAAGGCTAACTCCAAAGCAGGAAAAATATTTTCAGGGATTAGAAAAAAAGTTCAGCAAAAGGCCCGAAAATGATGACGCAAACGGGATTTTCAACCATTTGTCTTTGGTTATCAACAGGGATGTTCCGGTCGGGCAAGTCCCAAAATACCTGGACCTACTTAGAGAGTTAAAGCCTTTTTTGCCATTTAAAATTAAGACCTCGGAAGTAATTGTAAAAGACGATTTGCACCTTGCCTTGTCTTTTGATACCTCGCAAACTCAGGATATCAGGGATATTGCTAAGAAATATTTCAAGGAGGGGGAACTTACGGGAGTAGTTACGACATATTATACAAAAGTGGTCTGGTTCGTTCCCCGACAAGACCGGGCAGAAGCGATAAAAGAGTTAAAAAGCGTCAAAGAAATGGTTTTCTACGATTTTTATCTTGTTGCCAACAGACAAAATGACGAAAACATGATCTATACATCCAACAGATATAAATTAGCTTGACTTTTAAGCTTATAGTGATATAATTCCGGAAATGTTCGTTCCTGAATTTGAATCATTTAATAAACCTAATAGCGATACTTTCAGAAGCCATGTTGAAACAAGCGCACAATCTGAATATCTTGGCGATTTGTTTAGAACAAAGCTTCTTATTGGATTTGATAAAGCAATAAATTTAGGGGAAACGGATTTCCCGCTTATGTGTTTTATCCCGAGCATAGATTTTCCCTCCGATTTTATTCAAAAGATAGGATCAGCGCCCAAAGACTCACTTATAATAGTTGCGCAAAGCAGAATGCCGAAATTAACATCCGGTATAGACCTTATCGCGCTTGGTTATCTTGACGAAGAAAGATTGGGATACGGACTTAAGAAAGTAAGGTCGGAAAAAATAATAAGCGGAGAGAACAGGCAGTTAAATCTTGTTAAGACCGTTGTTCCGATAATCGAACAGGGCGAAAGATTTGATCTAACAAAAGAAGAATTTTCCGTTTCAGACAGTAGAAAAGGTGAAGAAACCCCTCTTAATACTGGCTATACCTTGTCTGTTGCAAATTACAGGGTAAGAATTCCACAAAAAACCAAATAACCCCCTTGCAGATGTTCCAAAATTTTTGTTATACTGATTTTACTGCCTATGACTCGTGTTGCAATTAACGGATACGGAAGAATCGGAAGAGTAGCCCACAGGGTAATCCTCGAAAAGTATTTTAAAGAATTGGACGTCGTTGCGATAAACGCCGGCTCGTCAACGGACATAAAAGGCTGGATGTATCTTTTAAAATACGATACCTCGTTCGGACCGATTTTTTCTCTTGACGTAAGCTACCAGGAAAAGGAAGAAAATTCCCAATACAAGGACTTAATGGGCTACATTCTGGTGGACAATAAAAAAATTCCCGTCTTTTCCCAGAAAGACCCGACGCTTCTGCCGTGGAAAGATCTGAATGTTGACGTAGTTATCGAATCAACGGGTCATTTTACGACCGAAGAAAAATTAAAATTGCATCTTCAAGCGGGCGCGAAAGCGGCAGTTTTGTCGGCCCCGGTTAAAGAGGGGAATATCCCGACAATTGTAATGGCGGTTAATTCCAATGACTATAAAGGCGAAGACATGATAAGTAACGCATCGTGTACGACCAACTGTATAACTCCGGTTGCAAAAGTAATGGTCAACAAGTTCGGCGTGGAAAAGGCAATGATGACGACAATCCACAGTTTTACTTCCGACCAAAAGCTCCAGGACGGAGGGCACAAGGATTACAGGCGTGCAAGGGCCGCATCGCAGAACATAATTCCTACATCAACCGGCGCAACGCTTGCTGCCGCCAAAGCAATTCCCGAACTTCAGGGACTTTTTGAGGGGCTTTCGATAAGGGTCCCTACGCCCGTAGGGTCCTTATCCGACTTTACATTTATTTTAAAAAGGGAAACGACCAAAGACGAGGTGAACAGCGCGCTAAAACAGGCGGCCCAGGACCCGGTCTTTGCGGGGATCCTGGCTGTGACCGAGGACCCGATCGTTTCATCGGATATAATCGGAAGTTCCTATTCATCGACCGTAGACCTATCATTAACCCAGGTAATCGGGAATATGGTAAAAGTTGTCGCATGGTACGACAACGAATACGGATACGCGAACAGGCTTATCGAGGAAGTGGTAATGGTCGGAAGAAGCAGGCAGCAACAGCCGCAGGCGCCGTCTCTTGACCAACAGCCTTCTTTGCAACCCCAGCCACAGGTATGAAAAATGACCCGGTCGAAGTTCCCAATATCCAAAACATTACCGTTTCGGGAAGAATTGCAACGGGCAAAACCACTCTTTCAAGACACATCGCGGAAAAATTAGGATGGAAAATTTTAAACGGGGGGGAAATTTTCAGGGATCTTGCCAAAGAAATGGGCATTCCGCTCGTTGACACGGACAAAAGACCGGATCAGTTTGATAAAGCGTTCGAAGAAAAAGTGAAAAAAATTTTAAGTGAAGAAAAAAACTACGTAATACAAAGCCATCTTGCGGGATTTGACGCGCAGGGCATTAGCGGAGTATATAAAATTTTGACTGGGTGTAAAGATTCGGACTCCGAAGAAATAACGGATATCCGCATCGAACGGGTAAGGGTAAGGGAAAACCTAAGCCCCGAAGAGGCAAGAAAAGAGGTCGTTGATAGGGAGATCCAAAACCTGGAAAAATTCAGGAGGCTTTACGCAGGAGGCGATAATACCTGGGTTTACTGGGACGAAAAATATTACGACTTAACTG
>JAJYEF010000061.1 GCA_021785915.1 bacterium | reverse complement strand
GTCTGATTTTCCATAAATTTTATTTTATCAGATTTGTTTGATTTTATCAGCAAATATTGAGTTTTAAATTGGCCAGTGGTAAAATATCGTCTCTGCCCCAAAAAATTATGTCACCGGAAAGAAAAGAAACTACAATCAATCGTGATGAAATGCAATCAAAAAGGATGCTTCAGCTAAACACACCTTCATGGGGAAATGTTGAACAGATGCTTTCAATACGAACGCAACATAAACCCAGGTTGCAATCCTTGCTAATCAGTAATCTTGATGAATTACGAGATTATTATAATCTCGTATATCAGGCAACAATTGACGGCATTAAACCGCCCAAACCGGATCTTAATAACGGCCACAACAGGATATTGGCACCCCATACTAGAAGAATCAGGGAAATGGTAACAGGGAAAATTGAAAAATATTCCTACGGATACAGAAAATCGGCGCGAAGAGAAAAAGCCTTCGCAAGAAGAGGAACCATAGTAAAATAACATTGAAATTCTATAGGTTTTGTGCTACTATTTTGCCACAGATCCTGCCCCGTCAAATATGTCACCAGAATATTCCCGAGGATTTAAAAAACACATAAGACAAGAAAAGGCAAAAGCAAGAATTGCAGGAACTGATTTTGTGCAACCTCCCGAACCTTTAACAAGAACTATCCCCGTTGATTTAACCAAAAGAGAAGATATGTTATCTTCCCTGGAAGCGAGTCCAAATTATAAGAGTGAATTAAAACCCCACCTGGAAGCAATTGCGGAATTTTGGGAAAGCAGAAATAGAATTTTTAACGGAGAGAGTACTACCGAAGCGGTAAGGGCGGAAATAGCATCCTGGACTTCAAAATACGAATCTAATGGGAATCTTCCAGATCAGGTATATTCTTTTCTAACTTCTATTACAAAAGCCTTCGACGAAAAGAGAAATAGACTCCAAAAAAAATAACTTACCTGTGCGAGAATCTATATCTCACAATTGCAATACGTTTGCTCCCGGGCATCCTTTCTCTAGTATTAATTATTCTTTCGCCGCCCGGCCAAATTACATCTGATCTGTTTTCCGTTTCTTTCCTATCATACCTAACAAATTTAGACTCTCCATTTTCGATAATTTCTCTTGGGTGTATCGTATAAAGAACAGAACATTTATTATCTCCCCTACAATGAGCAACGATTAATTCCTCTTGTCCATCTGAGTTGATATTTAATATTGTTCTATAATCTCCGGGTGCGATCGATACATAATCTTGGCATTCTTGTCCGGAATAAACATAAATTTCTGTCGACATAACGTAAGGATTATAACTTTAAATAAGAGTGTTGTCAACTATAGGATAGATTACTTGAAATACTGCACGTCTTGTGATTAGAATAAATTCATGGGCTATATTAAGAATTATTCAGACCTTGCAATAAACGATAAGCGGGAAGTAGTCCTCGACCTCATAGAAGCGGCCTTCGCCTCCATCCAGCCCGAAAATGAACTGCAAAAAAATTTCAGAGTAAAAGAAAACATACTAAAAATACAAAACAAAACCTATAACTTAAATGACTACGAAAAAACCTACATTCTGGGTTTTGGAAAAGGTTCTGCCGGAATTTCCAAAATCATGGAACAAACCCTCGGCATTTACCTCACGGGAGGGTATGTAATTGATACGAATGAGGAGACTTTTGAAAAACTGGAGTTAACAATAGGAACGCATCCGCTTCCTTCCCAAACAAATATAGATTTTACCGAGAAAGTTATTGAGAACTTCGGAAATCTTTCCGAAAAAACCCTTGTTTTGGTAGTTATCTGCGGCGGAGGTTCTGCTCTTTTTGAATCGCCTTTTAATATAACGCTTGAAAAACTGACCGAGGTTAATAAAGCACTTCTCCACTCGGGTGCAAATATTATCGAAATGAATACTATACGAAAACACTTGTCAAAAGTTAAAGGCGGCGGTCTTGCACAAATCCTTTCTCCTGCCAAAGTAGTTTCGCTTATTTTCTCCGACGTTCCGGGGAATGAATTTTCATTTATTGCCTCCGGTCCCACAGTTTTTGACAAAACAACTATTCTGGAAGCGCTTGATATATATAATAAATATCGACTTGAAAACCTGAACTTAAAAGAGGAAGACTTTACCGAAACACCCAAAGAAGAAGAGCTTTTTTCAAAAATTGATAATGTATTAATGCTCAGTAATTTAACCGCTTTAAACGCAATGCTAAAAAAAGCTGAAGAACTCAAAATAAAAGCTGAGATATATTCTGATAAATTCCAGTCGGATGCGGAGTTGGCCGGAAAAGCCCTGATAGAAAAAACAAAACCCCATTCAATACTTTTAACGGGAGGAGAGACTACCATCAAAGTGTCTAACCCTGACGGTAAGGGAGGAAGAAACCAGGTCGTAGTACTATCTAGCCTTTATTCCTTAGATAAAAATACCGTTATAGCTTCCTTTGACTCCGACGGTTGGGATAACACGCCCAACGCCGGAGCAATCGGCGACAGCGAAACTCTGGAAAAGGCGAAAAAACTCGGAATTAATCCCGAAGAATTCTTAAAAGACGACAACAGCTTCAGTTTTTTCCGTAACGTTAGAGATGCAATTATTACCGATAGACTCCCTAGCAACGTCTCGGATTTAGTGATAATATATAATAAGTAGTATGGATATACCTGCCCTTTTGGACGATCAACTAGTTTATTTGCAGCTGAAAGCAAATGAAGCACGCGAACTTGTTATAGAAACACTCTTGGAGGCAGGCTCCGGGCACTCCGCAGGACCTTTAGGTATGGCAGACATTTTTATCGCATTCTACTACCATATATTAAACCACGACCCCAAAAACCCAGGATGGGAAGACAGAGACAGACTCGTCCTTTCAAACGGCCACATCTGTCCTATTAGATACGTTACAATGGCAATGAGGGGATATTTCCCGGTTGAAGAGCTAAAAACGTTAAGAAAAATAAATTCAAGACTCCAAGGACATCCTCACAGAACTTCTCTGCCCGGTCTTGAAACTACTTCGGGACCGTTGGGCGAAGGTCTATCGCAAGGGATCGGAATTGCACTTGCCGCAAGACTTAACAAAAAGAACTACCAGACTTATGTAATAGCATCCGACGGTGAACATCAGGAAGGAAACACTTGGGAAGCGGCAATGTTTGCCGGAAAAGAAAAACTCAACAACCTAACACTTGTTATTGACAGGAACAATATCCAGATTGACGGCTTTACCGAAAATGTTATGCCTTTGGAACCCTTAAAAGATAAGTACCAAAGCTTTGGCTGGGAAGTTTTGGATGTGGACGGAAACAATATAAGGGAATTTGTGGAAGCGATAAGTAAAGCAAGGAGCATTTTCGAAAAACCCGTTTGTATTATCGCCCACACCATCCCCGGAAAAGGCGTATCTTTTATGGAGAGGGACTTTACATGGCACGGAAAACCGCCCAACAAGGAAGAAGCGGAAAAAGCGCTGAAGGAATTAAGGACTTTACAGGGAAGAATTAAAAGCGAACACGAATAATATGCTAAATCCAAATTTAAAACTAAACGAAAAGATGTTTGACCCGGATGCCGAAGCCTTGCCGACAAGGGACGGTTTCGGCAAGGCATTAGAGATTTTGGGAGAAAGAAACCCGAATGTGGTGGTTTTAACCGCAGACCTTTCGGAATCAACAAGAGCTGACGGCTTCCAGAAAAAATATCCCAACAGGTTTTTTGAAGTAGGCGTTGCCGAACAAAACATGGCGGCAATTGCCGCAGGCCTTGGAACAAGCGGAAAGACGGCATTTATTTCATCCTATGCCACATTCTCTCCGGGTAAAAACCTGGAAACCGTAAGAACAACGATCGTCTACAACCAGGCGGACGTTAAAGTTGCCGGACACCATTCGGGAGTAATGACGGGCCCTGACGGGGCAACCCACCAGGCAACCGAAGATATTGCCCTGATGCGAACCCTTCCCGGAATGACAGTGTTTGTTCCGTGCGACGCCATTGAAGCAAGAAAGGCAACGGAAGAATCGGCAAATATTCAAGGGCCAGTTTATTTGAGGTTTACAAGAGATAAAAGCCCTGTTATGACAACCGAGGAAACACCCTTTGAAAAAGGAAAAGTAAGGGAGTTTTGGGTTTCCGAAAACCCAAAAGCGACTATTTTTGCGTGCGGGTATATGCTTTACTATGCATTACTTGCCGCCAAAAACCTCGAGAGTGAAGGAATAAACGTACTGGTTGTTAATGTTGCTAGTATAAAACCCGTTGACGAAAGTGCTATAGTAGAATTAGCTAAGAAAACCGGAAAAGTAGTAACGGTTGAAGACCATCAAATAATGGGTGGCATGGGCTCGATGATAGCCGAAGTTCTGGCTAAAAACTCCCCCACTCCCATGGAATTTGTAGGACTCCGCGACACATTTGCCGAGTCTGGCAAGCCGGAGGAAATTCTGTCAAAATACAACATGGACCAAAAATCAATAGCCGAAGCGGTTAAAAAATTATTAAATGGATAACGACTTATTAGAAAAATTAAAAAACAAAATTAAAGGGGAGGTCTTGCAGGACTCCGAAACTTTAAATACATACAGCCACGACGCAAGCCTTTTTGAAATACCCCCTAAAGTTGTTATATTCCCACAAGAAGACCAGGATGTAATAAACACTGTAAAATTTGTAGCTGAAAATAAGAAAGCGCATCCAGAGCTTTCAGTAACCGCAAGAAGCGCCGGGACCGATATGGGAGGCGGTCCTTTAAACGAGTCGATAATCCTTTCATTTACCCAGCATATGAATAAAATAATAGGCCTTGAGGGAAACACTGCGACTACTCAACCGGGAGTTTTTTACAGGGATTTTGAAAAATACACTTTGCAGAAAGGTCTCATATTTCCATCCTACCCCGCTTCGCGCGAACTTTGTGCGATGGGAGGGATAGTGAACAACAATTCGGGCGGAGAAAAATCATTGCAGTACGGAAAAACAGAAAAATATGTCAAGAATTTGAAAGTCGTCCTTTCCGACGGAAACGTTTACGAGCTCAAGGCTCTAAGCGATGAGGAACTTAAGAAAAAACTTGAGCAGAAAAACTTTGAAGGGGAACTTTATAACAAAATGTATAAACTGATTACAGAAAATTACGATAAAATCAAGGCCGCCAAGCCCACGGTAAGCAAAAACTCGGCGGGCTATTACTTATGGAATGTTTATGACAAGGATAAAAAAGTATTCGACCTTACCCAGGTTTTTGTAGGTGCCCAGGGGACCCTAGGAATGCTTCTTCAGGCCGAATTGGAACTTGTACCGGTACATAAACACAGGGAAATGGTAATTATATATCTTAAAGACATGAGCCACCTTGGGCAGATTATAGATACCGTACTTCCCCTAAAGCCGGAGAGTTTCGAAAGCTACGACGACAATACCCTAATGCTCGCCTTAAAATATTTTCCGGAATTTGCCCGCCAACTTGGTCCATTTGGAATGATGGAAGCGGGACTAGCGTTTATGCCGGCCTTTTTGCAGATGCTTACCGGACACTTGCCGAAACTTATCCTGCAGGTAGATTTTACGGGAGATGATCCGGACGAATTAAAACAAAAAGTCCAGACCTTAAGGGAAAAATTAAAACCCCTTCACCCCCTGACAAAAGTCTCCGTTGACGACCAGGAGAAAAAATACTGGCTCGTAAGGCGCGAAAGCTTTAACCTTTTAAGGAAAAAAATTAGGGATAAACATACTGCTCCCTTTATCGACGATTTTGTAATTAATCCTCACGATATAGCAACAGTTATTCCCATGATAACCGATATCTTAAAACCGCATCCCGAGTTTATATTTACCGTCGCAGGACACGTAGGAGACGGGAATTTCCATATTATTCCTTTGGTTGACATTAAAAATCCGAAAGTAAGGGAAC
>JAJYEF010000007.1 GCA_021785915.1 bacterium | reverse complement strand
TTGTTACTTATTTAATACCCGGACATTCACCTCTTCCGCAGGCATCAATTACGGTTGTGGTTAGCACTATTTTTATAGGGATTATTTGGTACATACCTCTTATTTACGCACTATTTAAACTAAGTTTCCCGCCGAAATTACCCCAAGATAATGCCGCAGAAAAACTACCGGAAAACAAACAATGAACTGTTGGTGTTAATGGTTATCGTGATCTTTTAACTGTCGCAGGAGCGTTTCTCTTTCTTCCCTTTCGTCGCTTTCATCCGAAACTTCGGGATACTCTTCTTCCAAATGGTCGTAAATGATACTTTCGCTAAGCGCAATGCAGACGTTATCAATGGTTGTCTCCGGAACAGAAATAAGATCGATTATTTCGTGCCAGGGGTCCCCAAAAAATGGTTTTTTAACGTGCGCGATCGACAGGAATAATTCCCGGGGGCTAAAGCCTTCTTCCGTAACTTGTCTGACAACCGACGAAACTGCATCAGCGGTTTTGTAGTCTCTCCTTTTTCCGTTAGTACCTAAAGTTGATTCATGGCTTTTAAAATCCGAGAATGCTCTTTCGACCAAATCTTTAAGGGTCTGTTCTGCCTCTTGCTCTGTTTCTTCTCCCCATGAATGCTGCATTCTGCCTTTTTCCTGATTCATGGGCAATATTATAAGCGGAAAAGCCGGAAAGTCAACTCGCCATAAAAAAATCCCGCACCTTAGGGGTGTGGGATTTTTGCTTGTGCTAACGATTCTCGGCCTTGACCTATTGTCCCAAAGCCCATGCTTTAGTATCGTAGGCGCTGAAGCGTTTCACTTCTCTGTTCGGAATGGGAAGAGGTGGTACCACTTCGCACAAAAGACCGAAAATCCTTAGCGCAAACTGTTAATGTTCAAGCCTTAGGCTTTCCTTAATACCTTTTTTATTGCGATAAAAAAGGTACTTCGGTCGCCGGTTGGCTCCCTTGAAAGTGAAGAGAATGTCAAATTTGTAAAAATTCTACTTTAAAAACCATTAGTACGGGTAGGCTCAATACTTTACAGTACTTCCACCGCCCGCCTATCAAGGTCGTAGTCTACGACCGGTTTTAGGACTCTTGCGAGTCCACAAGATCTTATCTCGGAGGCCGCTTCCCACTTAGATGCTTTCAGCGGTTATCGGGTGGGAATATAGCTACCCGGCGATGCTCCTTTAATGGAAACAACCGGCACACCAGGGATTCCCTCGTCCCAGTCCTCTCGTACTAGGGACGAATCTCCTCAAATCTTAAACGATTGTACAGGATAGAGACCGAGCTGTCTTACGACGCTCTGAACCCAGCTCGCGTACCACTTTAACCGGCGAACAGCCGGACCCTTGGGACCTTCTTCAGCCCCAGGATGTGATGAGCCGACATCGAGGTGCCAAACCGCATCGTCGCTGTGGACGCTTGGATGCGATCAGCCTGTTATCCCCGGGGTAGCTTTTATCCGTTAAGCTGTGTGCCTACCACTAGGCATCACAGGATCACTAACATCTTCTTTCGAACCTGCTCGACTTGTAGGTCTCGCAGTCAAGCTGGCTTATGCGTTTGCACTATCACCTTGATTTCCATCCAAGGTTAGCCAACCTTTATACGACTCCGTTGCGTTGTAGGAGTCAACCTCCCCAGTTAAACTGCCCGCCAGACACTGTTCCTTTGCCGAATTTTTTTGCGGCTAAAGGTAATGATTGCATATTCCAAAGAGAGGTATTTCACTGATGACGAATCTCCCTCCTATTCTAAACAATTAAAATATACTTTCAAATGCCAAGCTACAGTAAAGCTCCCGGGGTCTTTTTGTCCATGTACAATTAGGCCGCGTCTTCACAGCCATCTCAATTTCGCCGAGTAGACGTTCAAGACAGTTATTCACTCGTTCTGCCTTTCGTGCGGGTCGGAACTCGCCCGACAAGGAACTTCGCTACCATAGAACAGTTATAGTTACTGCTGCCGTTTACTGGAGCTTATATCACAAGCTGGAAATTGCTTTCTTCACTCACGATATTTGACTTACCAGCACTGGGCAGGCGTCAGCCCCTATACTTTGCCTTTCGGCTTTGCAGGGACCTGTGTTTTAGATAAACAGTCGGTAAATAAACTTTTGCTGCGGCCCGCCTGTTACGACGGGCAAGGCATCTCCCATAGGTTACGCCTAGCTTTTTTGCCGAGTTCCTTGAACATCTTTCTCTCGCTCGCCTTAGTCTTCTCGACCAATCCACCTGTGTCGGTTTACGGTACGGTAAAATATGACTTTGTCAGTGCCTTGCGACATGACACAATGAAAATTTTCTTGGAAACTGAAAGCTACTAAATTGCACTTAAATTACTAAGAACTCTTTATCGCAGCTTAATTAAACACAGTAACGGATTTGCCGGTTACTACTATCTTGCTGCTTAAACTCTGTATACAAAGCCTAGCTCTTCCACTTTCGTCATTCCCTTGCACGTTTCATATTCTGTAGTCGAATTTCAACGACTTGTCCATCAGGCTAGACCCCTTTAACGAGGCACACCCTTAGGACCGACTAACCCTCCGCTGACTTACATTGCGGAGGAAACCTTGGATTTTCGGCGTTTAGGATTCTCACCTAAATTTCGCTACTCATACCGGCATTCTCACTTCTATCCGCTCCACACGGCCTTACGACCGTGCTTCACTGCAAATAGAACGCTCCCCTACCCACTGTAAACAGTGCTCCAACTTCGGCAAATAGCTTAATCCTCGATAAATTTTTCGCGCCAAGTATCATCCTCCAGTGAGCTGTTACGCTTTCTTTAAAAGATGGCTGCTTCTAAGCCAACTTCCTGGTTGTCTGTGAAACTTGACTTCGTTCAAAACTTAGCTATTATTTAGAGGCCTTAGATGGGAGTCTGGGCTGTTTCCCTCTCGACTCATCAGCTTAGCCCGACAAGTCTGACTAGCTACATAATTACATCTGCATTCGGAGTTTGATTAATTCCGACAACTTGCGCTGCCGGTAATCATTCAGTGCTCTACCTCAGTGTAAAATTAATAGCCGCTATACCAAAATATATTTCGGGGAGAACCAGCTATCTCTGGGTTCGTTTGGCATATTGCCCCTAACCTCAGGTCATCCCAACCAATTGCTGCTGATACGGGTTCGGGCCTCTTGCTGACTTTCATCAACATTCACCCTGCCCAAGGTTAGCTCACCCAGTTTCGGGTCTTATAACTGCAACTGATCGCCCGGTTAGGGCATGCTTTCACTACGCCTTCGCAAGAAACTTGCTTAGGCTAACGCTGCAATTATAAACTCACCGGTTCATTCTTCAATAGGCACGACATCACACCCTTACGGGCGCTCTGTCTGCTTGTCAGCCAATAATTTCAGATCTATTTCATTCCCCTCCCGGGGTGCTTTTCACCTTTCCCTCGCGGTACTAGTTCACTATCGGTAGACTTTGATATTTAGCCTTGGAACGTGGCCGCCCCAGATTCCCACAGGGTTTCACCGTACCCCATGGTACTTAGGAACAAACTATCGGTATTTTCCCTTTCGCGTACGAGCCTTTCACTCTCTTTGGAGGACCATTCCGGGTCCTTCTGCTAGAAAAAACACATCGAATATCGTCTGCCCTGCAACACCACCGCTTTCGCAATGGTTTAGGCTGTTCCGCTTTCGCTCGCCGCTACTGACGGAATCTTTACTAATTTCTTTTCCTGGCGTTACTAAGATGTTTCAGTTCACGCCGTACCCTGCCAAGCGCTATTAACTTCCCTTACGGGAAATTTATTCCTGCTTGGCCGACCTGTAAACAGGCCGGGTTACCCCATTCGGAAACCGCCGGATCAAAGGTTTATGGCACCTCCCCGACGAGTATCGCCGCCGTATGCGTCCTTCCTCGGTCAAAATCTCCTAGGCATCCATTATTGGCATTAATAAGTAGACTATCCCTCATCAATTGTGTGAGGGATTTATATTACAAAAAGACTTCTCTTCACTTTTCAAAGAGCCAACTTGCTTCGATATCTTGCGGGTAGCGGCCACGTCAGTGTGGCAAACGCTACGCGCAAGATAGCGAGTGGACCGGAAGAGATTCGAACTCTCGACCTCAGCTATGCAAAAGCTGCGCTCTACCAGCTAAGCTACCGGCCCGAAACTTCCTGTCCTACAATATAATAAAAAAGAACTCTGTCAGACACTAAAAAAATAGATCCAAGCCTGACAAGTGACAGAATGTGAGGAAACCTTAGGAAGACACAAAATATGCTTTACGTTGTGCTTAAAGCTATTTTAGTTAATTTCATCATAAGATTTCCTCGTAACACTGAGCCTAAGCTCATGTTCGATTCATTCACATCTGTGATGATACCATAGCCTCGAATAGGTGTCAAGAGTTAGAGATCGCGGCATTATTGGCCTTTGTAGCTAACCGAAACTATGTCTTACGCGCTGAAAAAATGAAGGACTTACGTTAATTTTCCTTTCCTCTCTATCCGGAATTTCTTCTTCTGCAATGCCCATCTCCCCTTTTAGCTTCGCATTTTCCATTTCAAGAGCGTGGTTTTCCTCGCTTAGCTTCTCTATTGTTTTAACTGCTTTTGAAAGCTCGGAATCCTTGCCGTGGATAATTCTGGTCGAAGATAAAGAATCAATAATATTTATTAGCCAGCTTACAAATACACCAAAAAGTATGGAGCCCGCCACGAGCAAATATAATGGTATTCCTTCGATAAGGTAATTTCCCAGAATAATATGGACATTCCCGGGGTTTTGAATTGCAAAATATGCTGTTCCGAGTCCGAATAGTATTAAAATTATCAAAGCTGCCATATTATTTCCTCCTATATTTGTAACGGTTCAAAATAGTTTGCGTTACATTTTTGTAAATAAACTAACTAAAAGGGGTTTAAATTTGTGGTAATATAAATCTATGCACATATTACTTGTAGAAGACGACCCGAACATTTTGGACATGTACAAATCCACTCTGGAGCAAAACGGATACTCTGTTTACACTGCTTCCGACGGCGAGATGGCGGTAAAACAAGCCCTCGACAAACGCCCGGACCTACTTCTTTTAGACCTTGGGATTCCAAAGCTTAACGGCTTGCAGGTTATGGAAAAAGTACGGGAGGACGAATGGGGCAAAAAAGTACCAATCATAATCCTTACAAATTTTAACCCCGACGATAAGATTTTGAATGCGGTTGTAAAAGGAAACCCAACCTATTATTTGATTAAGTCCGACGTAACGCCCGAAGGAATAGTGCTGAAAATTCAGGAAGTGTTTAAAGAAAACAAAAACCCCGCAGCTTAAGCTGCCCCCTGGAATCCGAGTTCTTTGCCGGCCCCTCCCAATTCCCTGCTCCACCTCAAATGCCAGTCTTCTACCAAATCTTTTGTAACCTTAATCCTAGTCTCGTTAGACCTATCGTCTGGAAAGGTAGCTCTTGCGGCCAAATCGTTTGCGGCAAGCTCCAAGGTTCTAAATCTCTGCCTTTTTTCTGGCGACTCTGCTAATTTTGTTCTTTCTTCCACGTAATCCTTTAGACTTCGCTCTGCCTTTTCCTGCTCGACAAGATTCACATTAGCATGAGCCAGCCTTTTTGCCATAGAAATAATATCAGCGAGCGGAAATAAACTTTGCTGGGATATAATGAATCGGTTATCGTAGATACCCGCTCTTAAAAACCTAAGCGCTAGGTTTACCTCAAATAAAAATTCCTCCCCCGAGTTAATCCCCAACTTACGGGCGATGTCAAATTTTTTACAAACGAGGCTTGCCTTACGCAAACTTTCCGCCTGAAAAAGGCTTCTTTGCTCTTGATTGTTTTCAGATACCTCGAAAGGTTGTCCTTCTGTCATATATGTCCGGCAATAGTAGCAAAGGGACAAAGATATTTCAAATTAAGATGGCTCCGGCTGATTGTTTTTACGCCGGCGGGGATTTCTTAATGGAAGTTTTGTGCTTTGGCTTATGCGTTACCGCTTTATGTTTTTCTTCTTCCAAATGCCTGATAGCTTCCATATCGGGGTACCCTACCACCGTCATAGGTCCGCTGTAGTGAAGTAGGTCAATTTTTCGTTCTGCTGGCATATTGCGCAAAGGATTTTATACCTAAATGAAACGGATGTCAAACCTGATGACCGATATCCTTAAAACGGCCCCGCCTGAAATACTTATGCCTACGTGTACCCTTTGGATCCAAAACCTCTACGAGATTTGAGTAGGAGAGTATAAGTTCCGAATACGGTACGGAAGCCCTGTGAAAGCGAATATCATCTTCCATCGAAATAAAAAGAGATTTTGGAGCTATTAGCGTAAGACTTTGGCTTATTGCCTGCACACTTACCGCTTCCTTTTTTGCAATATTTCGCATTGTCATACCCGAATTTATGTAATACTCAAGCCTGTGTCTTAAAGTAACGGGAAGTCTTTCATAAGCCCCTTCCCTTTCCGCAAGCCTTAAAAATTCTAAGTACTGCGTCGGTGCGTGTTCCGAAGGGTTTTTGAAAATGCTTTCTTTACTTTCCCCGGAGTTTGAACCGGGACCTTTTTCTTTCGAAGTCATGGGGAAATTTTACTAAATCGAAATCCAAAATGCAACTATAGGACTTTTATGCTGGCTATTTTCTGCCTTTTGGCCAAGTATTCATTGTTTGCCTCATTATCGCAAACTCGCCTACATGGTAAGCCGTGTGATCTGAAACCAACAATATTTCGCGAAGGATTGTCTGGCCTTCTCCCCAATTGATTTTGGCGTAAAGGTCCGTTTTTGCATCCGTTACTATTTTTTCTAAGAACTTTCTGTCTTTTTCGTATTTTGAGATCGTTTCTTTCCACTGGCTTTCGCTAGCCTTTTTGTTCCTAGGCGGCCAGTAGTCTTTTGGCCAGTCCATATATTCGTAATCCGGGTTTTTTATAAAATCTAGAATATCCCATTGGGTTATGCGGATATGCTCCAAAAGGTGCCAGGGCGTGTAAGATCCGTTTGGAAATATGTCGTTTATGTGGGCGACCGGAAAATCCCTAACCGCCTCCGCAAGATCCATATGCGCCTGCCCGCCTCTAAGAAGTTTTAAAAGGTTTTCGCGTATTATTCTATCGCTGTCCCTATCCATAGGATAATTATACCACTTAAGAAAAGGTTAAAAGCTTATGTCGACCGAGTAATAATTTTGGTCAAAAATGTAATTTTATTCTACGAGGATTAGTTTTCTCAAATCCTTTTTCCCATCCAATCGTGGGCATAAACGACGGGCTTCCCCGTTTCTATTGCCTCTAGGATCTTTTGGGCGACCAAATCGGGGGGGTCTATTTTCGGGTCCCAATCGCCGTCCTCCTGCGCTTGTTCCCGAACTTTTTTGCTTTTTATTGTATTTTCTTCAAAATTCGTATCGGTAATATAGGGATAAATTACGGAAACACTAATTCCGTCGTTTTTGAGCTCTTCGTTTGCGGTCATGGAAATTCCGGCCAAAGCCCTTTTAATCGACGAGTATCCTCCCATTCCGGGAAGCGACATCAGTGCCGTTCCGGAACTGACATTAACAATAGCTCCCGATTTTTGCTTTTTCATAAAAGGCAAAACCTGCTGTATCGCAATTAAAGGACCTTCCAAATCAAGGCTAAGCAGGTTCTTGAAAGTAGTCAGGTCGATTTCCTCGATAAATGCGTCGTATCCCCTGCCGGCATTATTTACCAGAATATCAACGGTTCCAAAGTGCTCTATTGTTTTTTTTACGAGGTCTTTTATGTCTTCCTCCTTTGTCATATCGGTTTTAATAGCAAAGGAGCCGGGGAGCTCTTTTCCCAACGCCTTGAGTTTGTCAAAAGAACGCGCCGCCAAAACTACCCTGGCGCCTTTTTCCGAAAGAAGTCTTGCCACCGCTTCTCCGATTCCGGACGAGGCGCCGGTAATAACAGCAACTTTACCCTTGACATTCATGAAGCAATTATAACACCCTTTTTATAAGTTAAACCTGAATTATGCTTATTTTAGGTTGGCTGAAACCTGATGGTAAACCCAGGAAACTATGTATACGCCTACGAACATATCAAAAAACGCATACACAAGGCCTATTACACTGCCTAAAAGGCTGATGCTATATCCGGGATAAATACTTGCGACAAAGTCTAAGAATAACTTACCATAGCCCGTGTAAACGCTTAAAAGGGTCGTAAGAAATACGGTTGCGGCCCAAACTATTCCAAATGTCACGGCTAAACGCTTTGTTCTCATTAAATCACCTCCCTCCTAAAAAACACTTATTTTAGAATTCCGCCAAGTTTGAACGCAAAATAGCTTAAAACCGATAAAACAATGACCGGGATAATGCTCCACGATACGGGAATTGAAAAATTACCTACGGCGATCTGCCAGCCGAATAAAATTCTTAGAAGATGAAAAGCCGCGACAACCGCAAAGATTGTCCCCGTAAAATTAAAATATGTTTTCGAAGACATTTTCACCTCCCTTATTAGCGTTACACTTAAAAGCATTTTTGTCAAATTCCGAGGCTGTTCAGAAAAATTCAAACTCTTAGGAAACTGTTGTCAGCGGTTAAGAAAAACCACCATCATATTCAAATAAGTCGCAAAGCCTACCCATAATAAATAGGGAACAAGCAAAATTGCGGCGGGTCGGGAAATTCTCCAGGCCTTGAAAATAAGAAGCAATATGACGAATAAAAGAGCAAAAATCACCGTTAATGAAATGCTCAGGAAATGAAAATAGAAAAATGCAACAGGCCATATGAAATTTAGTAAAAGCTGGACAAAAAAGTAATAGGAATATTCGTTCCTCGAAGTTTTGGACTTAACCTCCAGGGCAAGATACCATGAAATTGCCATTAGCGCATAGAGGATGATCCAAACAGGAGCAAAAACAGACGACGGCGGGATAAAGACAGGTTTATTTAAATACTGGTACCATGTGCTTATTGAGGTTAGGGTAAAAACGGACGCCATCATCCCTACTCCCTCGCAGATGACAATCGCCACCAAAAGCTTTGCTAGCTTTTCCATAAGTTAATCATCTCGAAAAAATTACAATTAGTCAAATCGTGTCAGTTTAAAAAGTTTGCGACGGTTTCCTTTTCCTGGCGGTACGCAGAATAATCCATGAAATATTTCTTTGCGGCGATTGCCCAAAGCTGCGGATTGCAACCCGAAGGGATTATTTTCCCTTCCTTTATATCGAAAATCTCGGGAAAACTCCCGGGATTTGCCTCAAGGTATTTGTAAATCCTAAAGCTTACTTCGCGCACCCTGTTTAAAAGCCCCGCGAGTCTTATATTTTTATTTTCAAGCGCCCATCGCAAATGCTTTGTCGCGCCCGCGTGTACGAGGGCCTGTTCGTGCGTCCAGACTACCCTGCCGTGGTACTGGTTGTCAAGCCTTTTACAAGCTTCTTCCTCCAAACTTCTATAGCCAAGCTTTGTCTCAAGAATTTTTGATGATTCTATGATTTGCCCGATAAATGAATCATCCAGATCACCGGGCCGAAGGTAAAAAAGTGCGTCCAGCCCGTCCGAAGAAACAGCGGAAATTTTTCCCTTTGAATCAACCGCAACGGGAAAATTATTGATATCTTTATCGAAAAGTCCCAACAAAGCGTTTTTCATATCTTGTGCCTTTTGAAGAAGATAATCTGAGTTTAAAAGCTCTGCACCGGCTCTAAGTCCCGCAAGGTTTTGGATATGCGCAAGCGGATATACAACCGGAAAAACTGGCTCCCCTTCTTTTCTATCGACAACAACAGAATCTTTCCAGTAGGTCACTTTTAAAGCGTACTCTCTTGCGTCTGAAAATGTCGGGTCTTCGGCAAATTCGTTTTGTTTATTAAGGTGTCTTAGGATGTAGTCACAGGCCAAAGCTATGTTTGAAAACTGCGTTTTTGAGAATATTAGGTCGTCCGTTAACTCGAGGTACTTGTTATGTCCTAAAAGAAAAAGAGCGGTCGTGTCGCAGGCGTTATAAAGTTTGGTATGCCCCGGGCGCCCCCTGACCTGCCCCGCGTTATTTTGTTTTATGTCAAACTCGTGGAAAATCTTTCCCTGCTCTTCGCCCGACACCGTGTCTTTTTTTGTCCCCTGTTTTAGAGCGGCAAATTTAAGTATTCCCGAAAGCATCTGCGGATCATTTGATAAAAGTGCTGATATGACGGTATCCCTCGTAAACGGCCGTTCAAACCTCGGAACTCCGGCGTTATAAAGAGTCAGGCCTTGGTACCTAAAACGAAGCTTTTTTAATGCGTCTTCAATTTTTTGGCTATTGATATTTTTACCCACTAATACCAGTGTAAAAAACCCGAACTAAGATTACAAGTTAAGAGGCTTATTTCATCATCGATAGCATCATAGGCCCGCCGGTTTTAAAAAACCTGACAAGCATAAATATTGCCACTACCAAGAAAGTTGCATCTAAAACAGCCGTATAATTAAGGCTTAACGAATATCTTGCGACAAAAACCGCCCTTTGGACAGGGACAATATTAAAAATCGTGAATATAATTTCTATCGCGTAACCTGCCAGCACCATCGCAGCGTAAAAAACCAAAAGTATGTAAGCCATTACCTTCGGGCCGTAATATTTCCTGTAAATGTTTAGTATGGGAAGTATCAGAAGGTCCGCGAAGATAAAGCTGACCGCTCCTCCAAAGCTTATCCCTCCGTTCCAAAGAACCGCTGCAAGGGGAATGTTGCCAACGGAGCAAACAAAAGAAAAAATAGCAACAATAGGCCCTACCAGCGGCCCTTCGATAAAAGCGGCCTGCGGATTACTTGTTAAGAAAAAGGCCTGCCAGAAAGAGTGTGGTACAAAAACAGCCAAAATTGAGGCTATAACAAGACCTAGTGCGATATCCATCCAGACAGAATAAACATCCATTACAAAATAATGGCTCACCGCGGTAAGGCCTTGTTTTGAGAAAAGCTTTGAGAAGAAACTTCCTTCTGTCAGACTCATGTCCATATTCGCGTGACCTTCCATTTTCCCCAACAAGCCTTTTTCCGCCTGAATTTTTGCTAAGTCCACCAAATTCTTTGATAAAGTGAATTTGAAAATAATTGAGAGGATCAAAACCATAATAATCCCGCCCGCAAGTTCCGCCAGCGCAAACTGCCAGCCAAGCAGTACGAGAAGTATCAATAAAAGCTCCAGGACCAGATTTGTCGAGGCAATTTCAAAGATCATCGCGTTTGTAAAACTCGCACCTTTTCTAAAAACCGAACGCGCCAAAGAGACCGCCGCGTAAGAGCACGAACTGGATGCGGCGCCAAAAAGAGTCGCGATAGTCATGCATTTTGGCGAATCCTCACCCATAAGCGAGGCCATGCTTTTATGGGAAACCAATGCCTGGATAACCGCGGAGAGTAAAAAACCGAGCGTCAGGGGCCAAAAAATTTCCCACAACATATAAAAAAATGTTTGAAAAACTGTTATTACCTGCATGTGCTATTTTTGTATTTTTTTCCAAAGGAAAACGCCAAGAAGTATCAAGTCGATAAGGACAACTACCCATGTAAGAATTCCGAATACTCCAAAGCCTGCCCCCCATCCGGCTGCGTTTCCCGCACCGTATCCCCACATCATATTGTAATCACCTCCCTGGTTTGTATTTGGATTATTTCCATTTGAATTTTGATTTGAACTCTGATTTTGATTCTGATACTGATTCGGATTAAAATAACCCATCATCCCCTGGAAAAAAGAAGGCGTGTTCGAAGGAATCTGCGCATTAGAAAGACATCCGCTTCCCCGCTCTCCCCATGCAATATGCATATTCGTGTCTCCCTGGTCGCCCATCATACTTTGTATTCCGTTATCCCAGTAGACGTGGTTTTCTGCACTTCCGGCCGCTTCGCCCATAAAATACTCGCCGAGTTTTTCATAGTCATCACCGGTTAACTGCTGGCAGGTTAGGGCTCCTGACTGAAGTTTTTGCCAAATTTGAAGGCCGGCATTTTGCATATTCTGCTCGTCCTGAATTTCGGCCTGCGTCGGAGGGTTTTGGTTTTGCCCGAAACCCCACCCCATCATCTGGGCGCTTGCCTTGTTTGAGAACAGAAGAATTGAAGCTAAAATTAACGCTAAACCAAAAAATTTCTTAATCATACTTTTCAAAAACCTCCATAACCTCTTTCACCGCTTCCTCCCTGTTTCCGCGCTTGAACGAGTCGGCAACGCAGGATTTAAGGTGGTTTTCCAAAATTACCGCATCTGTCTGCTTTAATGCCGACTGTACGGCCTGGGACTGGTGCAAAACATCAATGCAGTATTCGTCGTTTTCAACCATTGAAATTACCTTGTCAAGATGTCCCCTTGCTATTTTTAACCTGTGCAATATCCTTTCCTGCGTATCTTTAGGTCTGTATGCCATAAATTTAATGAGTCCCTTATATCCCCCCTATAGGGATATTACTTGATGAATACTTCTTCTGTCAAGCGGTAAAGTTTGGAGTAATCTTTGTCCTATAAAATGGTACCCTTCCCTAATTAAGCGACGTAAAAGAATTTACGATCTTTTCAAAAAGCTGTTGGTTGGAGTCGCAAAGTTTCTGCGTAGAGCAGGAGAATAATACGTCAAAAGCGTTTTCGTTATTTATTGATACCAGGTATCCGAATTGATAAAGACCGGGGAAAGGAGAATAAATGTCATATTCCGCGGCCTCGTGGCCGTTAACGGTCAAATTTGCAACTTTTTTGTAGGTTATACCGTTTTCCAATTTAAGCACTACGTTTCCGGGCGCGGCAGAGAGAAATTTAGGCAGATCTCCGGTCGAATCAACGGTAACGTTTAATCCCATATAACTGCTGCCGTTAATATCGGCATTGTTGTCAAAACGGTCATTAATTAAGCTGCTTAAAAATATATGATTCCAATTGCTCGGATAGTCTAATCTAAAGTTCATCGTAGGGTTTTCGTAAGAAACAAAACCGCTTCCCGAAGTCGTTGTTTGTGAAATTGAAGGGGACACCCCAACGGTCGGAGTTAAAGTTTTATTTTGTAAAATAATATCCTGCTCACTAAGCCTTGTGCCGGCGACGTTTATTAAATAAAAGCTTAAGATCAAAATGATAATTACCGCTGATCCAATTAAAAATATTCCTTTACTTAGTTTTGTTTTCGAAGACTTGGCCACTTTTTAATAGTGTTGCAAAGAAAAGATTTGCTGTCAAATTTACAAATTATGAAGGTTGCTCGTCGAGCCACTTTTCGGCCTCAAGTGCAGCTGCGCAGCCGAATCCCGCCGCGGTTATCGCCTGCTTGTATTCACTGTCGTGGACGTCACCCGCGACAAACACCCCGTCTTTGTTGGTTAAGTAGTGCTCGTGGACTTTTACAAAACCTTTTTCGTCCAAATCTATGTCTCTGAAAGCCTTCGTGTTCGGCATGTGCCCGATTGCGACAAATACCCCGTCTACGGGCATTTCGGAAGTTTCGCCCGTCTTGTTGTTTTTGAGTTTTACTCTCTCGACTTTTGCTTCGCCCAAGACTTCAACCACTTGGGTATTGAAAATGAACTTGATCTTGGGATTTTCCTTTGCCCGCTTTTGCATAATCTCGGACGCGCGCAGGGCCTCGCTTCTGTGGACAACCGTTACGCTTGATGCAAACTTAGTCAAGACCAAAGCTTCCTCCATAGCGGAGTCACCCCCGCCGACTACAATTACTTTTTTGTCCCTGAAAAAAGCCGCGTCGCACGGCGCGCAGGATGAAACGCCCCGGCCTATTTTTTCCGCTTCTCCCGGAACACCGAGCCATTTTGTGTCGGCCCCCGTTGCGATAATAACCGACTTTCCCTGATAGGTTTTACTCCCGGCTGTTATTTTGAAATGCTTTGAGGAAAAATCAGCTTCGGTAAAATCTTCGTCCACAAAGTCCGTGCCGAACTTTTCCGCCTGCTTTCGCATGTTTTGCATCAGATCCGGCCCCTGTATCCCTTCCGGAAAACCCGGGAAATTTTCAACAAGAGTAGTAAGTTGAAGCTGTCCGCCCCACTTCCCGCCCGCAACAACCAGGGTCTTTAAATCTGCCCTGGTAGTATAAATTGCCGCGGTTAATCCAGCGGGCCCAGATCCTAAAATGATTACGTCGTAAACTTTATCCATAGTTAATTTATTGAGAATGCGGGTCTTGAGATTTTTAAAACCTTACCCGAGCTAAAACGCCTTAGTTCCGAACTTTATTACGACATAAATTGCTCCTTAAGATTGTATTGGCCATAAGTAGCGCAACGTAAAGTTTTCGAAATTTTAAGGCGAGCAGTCTCTCTCCTAGTTTCCCAAGACCTGATCAATTTCTTTTTTAAAACTGTCTTTGCTCTGTGCCCCGATCATCGTTTTGACCACCTGGCCGTTTTTAAAAACCAGAAGGCTTGGGATACTCATTATTCCGTATTTGTTTGAAATCTGGTTTTCGTCAACGTTAAGTTTCCCGACTTTTAATTTGTCTCCGTACTCTTTTCCAAGCTCCTCGACAATCGGTGAAACAATCCTGCATGGAGCGCACCACTCTGCCCAAAAGTCAACCAAAACTGGCGTTTTGCTATCCAATACCTCCGCCTGAAAATTCTGATCCGTTAATGTTAAATCCGCCATAATTTAAATTTATCACCTCCCCTTTTTAAAATAATTGATATTTTTCTTTTCGTCAACCGACATTTTTCGACAACAACATTCTTACAAGCTCCGCGTTTTTGCTTTTGGTCATCGTATAACATACCGTCTGCCCGGTTTTTTTCGTTTCTACTATTCCCATTGCCTTTAATTTATTCAACTGGTGGGAAACCGCGGACATGGATATATCCATGTTCTTTGTAATGTCTGAGACGCAGGGGTTTTCCTCTTTTGCCAAAACGTCTAAAATCTTTAGACAGTTAGGATCTCCAATACACCTTAAAACACTTGCGCGCTCTTCGTAAAAATCCCCTGCGGGTTTTGTGTTAAACGGTATTTTCATATATTTGAATACTTGTTCAAGTATTAAAATACTACCCCGTATGGCCTTTTGTCAACCACAAAAAATAAAAGCTACCTAAAAAATTTGAGAGGTTATTGTTCAACTTTTTTGTTCGACAAGGTTGGATGGACTATTATTTATATAGTTTTTGATATTCGCAACAGATGTCTCTAGAATCTCCTGCACCGCCTGTTTGCTGTTAAATGCGTTATGCGGAGTTATTACCACGTCGTCCCTTGTAAGTAATACGTGGTTTATAAGCTCGGTCTTAACGTCTATTTTGTCAAGATACTCCCTTGATATCAGCTCTTTTTCTTCACGCAAGGGAGTCTCCTCCTCCAGAACGTCCAGGCCGGCAGCAATAAACGTGCCGTTTTCCAAACCCTCTGCTATCGCACTCGTTTCGACCAAGGCCCCCCGTGCGGTATTAATCAGAACCGCACCCTTCTTGATTTTTCCCAAGTTTTCGCAGTTTATCATGTGTTCCGTCTGCGGCGTATGCGGAACGTGAAGGGTTATAACGTCAGCTCCTGCCAAAAGCGTATCCAAATCAACGAACTTTATTTGCGGATCTTTTGCCAATTCCTCGTCGACGTGGTGCGAGAAAACCAGTACGTTCATCCCAAAAGCCCTTGCGATTTTTACGACATTTCTTCCTATATGCCCTACTCCGATCACTCCTATCGTTTTGCCGTTTAAATCAAAACCCTCCAGCCCCTCGCTTGAAAAATCTCCTTTTTTGGCGCGCTCTACCGAAGGGACAATTTTTCTTGAAATCGCCAAAAGTATCGCAAATGCGTGCTCGGCAACGGTATGTGAACCGTACGACGGGACATAGGAAACGGGTATGTTTTTATCTTTGCAATAGCCAATATCTATATGGTCAAATCCCATCGAGCGGGTCGCTATAAACTTAAGATTTGGAAGCTGTTCCAAAACTTCTTTAGTTAAAGTTGAATATATAAAAGTTGAGACAATTTCAACATCGGGGTATTTCGAGACGGTTTCAAAGGTTAATTTTTCCTGCGTTAAAGTAATGTCTTCTCCCGATAAGTTATTCTTAATATAATCCTCTTCCCAATTTTCTACTTCGAAAAAAACGATTTTTGCCATAATCTTGTTTTAGTATAGTACATGGTAAAAATATTGCAAAGGGGTCAAAAATCAAGTCCTGTCGCCTTATTGAAGACTTTTTGTTCTCTTATCTGTATCCTGCCTCTTCTGTACTGTATCAGACCTTCGTTTTCCAATTTTTTCATTTCTATACTTACAGTTTCGCGCGTGAGCCCTGCCATCGAAGCGATATCCTGATGTCTTAATTTAAGTTGTATTACTATGTATTTTTGTACCGGTTCCCCGAATTGCAGCGCACAACTTCTGAGTATATAGGCAACGATTCTGGACGCGTTCCCGAAGGATAAAAGTTCTTCTTTTTCCAGCAGCTCTTCAAATCTTATAACAAGTTCTTTGTTTATCAAGTTTGAAAGCGGGGAATTTTCTTCTAAAATTTTACCAAACTCTTCTCTTGTGGTACGCCTTAGGGTAACGGGGGTCATCGCTTCAAAATAATATCTGGTTGCCTTACCTGTAAAAGTATAAATTATCGGAAACACATACCCGGGCTTATATATTAAAAACGTATACTCCTTTCCGTCTTCGGAAAGATGGTAAAACCTGACGAACCCTTTTTCGATAAAATAAATATTGTTTAAGGTATCTTCGGGTCTTATTATTACCTGTCCTTTTTTGACATAAAGAGGCGCACTTTTGTAGAAGAACGGGACCAGTGATTTAAGTAAATCTGTGTCCATTTGCTTTGTTTAATCGCAAATTTCTTTTAAGCAAATTTTCATATCTGTAATATATGTTACGAAAATAAAGTGCGTTTCGTTACAGACATTTATATCAACTAGATTGTACTATTTGTTCCCTTTATTTACAAGTGATAATAAGTCCTAGTCGGAAACTGAAAGAAAGGAGGTGAAACTAAATGAAAAGTGCTCTGCGGAAAATTTTCAATAAATTAGGCAGGATCGCGAATTTTAAAGATCTGTTAAACGGGGCTAAAAAATCCATAGCCAAAGAGCAGAAAGATTTAATATTTGAAAGGAAGAGTAAACGTGAAGAAAATGAATACTTTAACTTTATGAAATTTATTTTAAGCTCTCCGGACAGACAAAGTCAGGCACACATTTAGTATGTCGAAGATTCCAAAGCTTGCATGGGATGACTACTAAAAAGGCGCAAGGGCCATTTATAATCCTTTGTGCCTTGTGCCGTAAAGATCTATTCGTTAATAACCTTAGGTTTTGAAAAAAGTTTCCCCCCCTGCCAGGGCGTTCCCAAAAGAGGAAGCAAAAATCTATCTAAACCCCACCACCCGGCCACTCTCCAGGCAAGAATCAAGAAAAGTTCAAGAAGAAATAAAACAGGATTTGTGCTTACCGTTCCGGCCATAAGATAATTCATATTCATAAAAGCACCTGAAAAAGCTGCGATTCCGGTAAAAGCACCAATAATCAAAGCAATTCCTACCAAAAGTTCGCCGTATGTTACAAGATAGGAAAAAAATACCTGGTTTGGGATAACAAATCCCTGCAAAAATCCCCCGTACCAGCCGGAAACGTCCGGATGCGCGCCGCCTGATTTAGCCAATGCCCCCATCAAAAACCCGTGCAAAGCGGTTCCTGCCTGTCCCCCGACCCATGCAGAACTCGTGACCTTTTCGTAACCCGCGCTAAGCCACTCCCAACCCACATAGATTCTTATCAAAAGCCAGAGTATAGAAAGTTTTGTGTCTGCGAAAAGAAGGGACGAAATTCGTGGTTCCGGAAGTTCAGTAGAAAGGTCTTTACTCATAAACAGTTACTAAATTTAGCTTATATGTAATTTTTGATTTTGTCAAATTTTGACTATTGACATGTGTTTTTAAAAAAATATAAAATGCTTTTATGGCAAAAAGTACTACTGTACGAAGGGCAAAAGTATCGGAGGAAACCCCTTCAAAACCAATCCACAGCCTTCCACACACAAGCAGAGCTTCGGGGTTCATGCCTTTGGCCTTAAAAGCGGCAAAAAAAGTTTCTACAACCAATGTTTTAGTAGTACTATTAGTAGTTGCGGCATTCCTGATAGGCGTTTTATATACAAAAGTACAGTATCTTGAAAACGGTTCTGCAGGAGGTAGCGCCGGGACACCGGCAGCAGCCCCGTCTGCGGCGGGACAACAGGCAGCCGCACCGACAACCGCACCGGCAGGTCCCGTAAATGTCGGCGACGGAAGTTATCCTGCTTTAGGCGATTCAAACGCAAAAGTAACAATAGTTGAGTTCGCAGACTTCAGGTGTCCGTTCTGCGAACAGTATTTTACCCAGACTGCAACCCAGATTTACAACGACTACATAAAAACCGGCAAAGTGAAGTTTTACTTTAGAAACTATGCCTTCTTGGGACCCGCTTCGATAGTTGCCGCAGACGCGGCTGCGTGCGCAAATGACCAGGGTAAATTCTGGGCATACCACGATTGGCTTTATAAAAACCAACCGCCGGAAACGGATACGAGTATGTATAACACCGCCGATTTGACAAAGGCCGCCGTAAACCTTGGAATGAATGGGACTCAATTTGAAAACTGCCTTAATAACAAAACGGACGATAAAATCGTGACGCAGGATTTAAGCGACGGACAAGCCGCGGGCGTCACCGGAACTCCGACATTCTTCGTAAACGGCCAGATGCTGGTCGGCGCACAACCCTACTCTGCCTTCAAAACCCTTATAGATCAGGAACTTGCTAAAGTACAATAAAGATGTCTTCCTCACCAAGTTTTGCGGAAACTTTAAAAAGAGAGTTTTTGGACGCATACTCATTGATTGCAATATTTTTGGTTTCATTCCTCTATTTTTCGATTTCGGTCCTAATACTGAATATCCACCTTGTAACGGCCACTATTGCCGGCAGCTCATCGCTTGCCTACAAATTTAACCTCTTATCGGTCCTCGTTTTCGGCGCCGCTGCTCCCCTGGGAACTCTTAATTTAACGCTTCTAATAATAACGTCTTTCCTGGTTGGCGCAAACGCAGTCACCGTTTTTAAAAACCTGCGGAAACTCAAAAGGTCGGGAGGAGCGCTTACTATCTCGGTCGGAGGAGGCGCTGTAATAGGCGTTTTCGTCGCAGGTTGCACAAGCTGCGGATTTTCGGTGTTTGCGCTGGTTGGGCTTACGGCTGCAGTTGCATTATTTCCATTCGAGGGGCTTTTGATAGGGCTTATAATTATCGCGCTTCTTGCCTTATCGCTCGCCTATTCACTTAATACTCTTCACCGCGAAGTCTACTGCAAGATCAAGTAAATCTTGTGACAATAAATATAAATAAAACCCCTGTTATTGTAAGAGCTATCATTTTATACGAGCTTTGCTCGCTGTGCGCCTCGGGCAAAAGATCGGACGCCCCTATATAAAGCAGGAAACCTGCAAAAAACCCGAGATAAAGCATTAGAATATTGTCGGGGATCGTAAAAAACAAGGTTGACACTGCCCCCAAAATCGGGGTGGTCGCATCAACCAATAAGAGCACTGCGGATTTTACTATGCTGTTCTTATGCCTTAGCATCAAAGTTACCGTATTAAGACCGTCGGAAAAATCATGCGCGATAACGGCAAACGCCACTATAAAGCCGACATGGGGACTCACTTGAAAGCCAAGGCCTATTCCGACGCCATCTAAAAAGCTGTGGAAGGACAAGCCCGAAGCGTCGATTAGCCCTATTGTGGGATGGCTGTGAGGAGCATATTCTGTTTCATGACGCCTGCTGTGGATTAACGCAAGCTTTTCAAGAATATGAATAAACAGAAAACCTATAACTATAAAGGAAAGAGAGGGCGTGACGTCAAATCCCCTTTTGGTTGCTAGCGAGAAGATTTCTGGCATCAAATCAAAAAACACTACTCCCATCAGGACTCCTGCCGTAAGGCTCATTATAAGATGGAGCTTATCGCGGTTTCTTAGCGCAAATATCCCCCCCAAGGAGGTTGATAAAAAAGTAAAAAAAGATAAGACGACGGCTTCCATTAATTATTCCGGCAGTTCCTGCAAAGGCCGTAAAATTCGAGTGAATGGCTTTTAACAATAAACCCGTTCTCCTTTCTTATTTTATTTTCTATAACCGTTAGGTATTCTCCCGAAATATCTTCAATTTTGCCGCAATTAGTACAGATTAAATGGTGGTGGTGGTTTTTTTTGAACTCGTACCTAAACTTCCCTTCCCCAAATTCCACCCTTTCCAAAAGCCCGTTTTTAAAAAGAGCATCGAGATTTCGGTAAACTGTTACTTTGTTTGTGTTAAGATTTTTGGACCTAAGGAATTTGATAATCTGACCCGCATCAACCGGAGACGAAGACCTAACCAAAAAGTCGTAAATCGCGGACCTTGCCGGAGTGTTTTTTAGATTCATAGCTTAAAAGTATATGCAACTTAGTTGCATTTGTCAAGCCCTAAGGTACAATTTCGAACTTTAGGACGAAGTCCCCCCACCAGCAACCACAACACTAAATCCATATGGATAATGCTTTAAAGTTAAATAAAGTTGGGCGGGACAAGAGACAAAATTCTAAGTATTGACAAATTTTAATCTGCTATAATAGCTGGATTGTGATTAAAAAATTGCTGCTTGCATGTTTTTTTATAGCTTTTTTTACGGGAACCGCCTATGCCCAAAGTGCCCCTGCCCAACCAAGGACCTCATACGTAACGGCAACTGTAACTTCTGTAATTAAACAGGGGACAAAAATCGTAAACGGCAGTAGCAACTACTTTCAGGATATTAAAGTACGAATTGACTCAGGCCCCGAAAAAGGAAAAGTTATTGAGGTCGAAAACGGGCTTCAAAACAAGATAACAAAAAGCGAGCTTTATACAAAAGGCCAGGAAATCGTACTTTCAAAAACAGTTAATTCAAAAGGGCAGACAGAGTATTCGCCTTATGATTTTTACAGAATTAATTTCCTGATAATTTTTGTCGTAATATTCTTTATCCTGATTTTCGCGGTCGCGGGTTTTAAAGGGCTTGGTTCGATAGCAGGAATGCTCGTAAGCCTTGCAATAATAATGCTTTATATCGTCCCTACAATTTTAAAAGGCCACAATCCCCTGTCTACAACCATAATCGGCTCTGCTTTTATAATTATACTTTCTACGTATCTTGCACACGGCGTCTCCAAGAAAAGCACTATCGCTCTTTTCTCAACGCTTATTTCCATCGTTCTTGCGGGAGTTTTTGCAAACCTTGCCATGCATTTTGGGAACATTACGGGGCTTGGCAACGAAGACTACGTAAATCTGCAGATCGGCCCTACATCTGATATAAATATACAGGGGCTTTTCTTAAGCGCAATTATTATAGGGACGTTAGGCGCTTTGAATGACATCACCACCACGCAGTCGGCGACACTTGAGGAATTTAAGGAAACAAACCCGAAACTTAAAGCCGAGGAACTCTTTGACAAGGGGCTTAAGGTCGGGCGCGAACATATCGCTTCTTTAATTAATACCCTGGTCTTGGCGTATGTCGGATCGGCGTTTGCCGTCTTGATATTTTTTGTCCTTAACCCGTTGCATGTCCCCTACTGGGTAATCTTAAATAACGAAATTATCGCAGACGAGGTGGTAAAAATAATCGCCGGCTCAATCGGACTTTTGCTGTCGGTCCCGATCGTAACTTTCCTGGGAAGCCTTTTTTACGGAAAAGTGGAGGACTAATAAAGGGTTAGCGCAGTACTTCAAAAGATTTGTAACTTTGCGAAGCCTTTTCCCATTCGACCTGGACGCTTTTTACTTCCGCAAAAAAAGGTCCTTTTTCGGCAAGTTTGATAAGCTTTTGGATGTTTTCCTTCTGGCCCTGCACTAGGAGTTCCACCCTTCCGTCCGAAAGGTTTTTAACCCAGCCTGTCAGTCCCAAGGAGACGGCTTTTTTCTTTACAAACTGCCTGAATCCTACGCCCTGGACAAATCCCAACACTAAAATATGAGCCTGCATAAATTCAAAGCTTAGCGCCAATTAACGCCAAAACGACAAAACGTGCAAAACGTCCGGTGAGCATTATTATGAAAAACTGGTAGTATTTCATCCCCATTACTCCGGCCAAAAGGCCAACCGCGTCAAAAAACGGGTTCGGAATTAAAGCTAAAACAAAAACAAATATTTTTCCGTATTCCACGAACAGGTCCTCCAAGACGACAAACCAGATCTTTTTTCTCAATCGAACAAGCGCAAGGTTCCTTCCCGAGAACCCGAAAACGTAAGAGATCATGTCGCCAAAAGACGCGCCAACGGATGCAATAAACGCTACCAGAAGCGGAGGATATATCGCTCCCCCCGCGATTACCGTTAAAAATGCCGGCCCCGAAACAAAAAAAGTCGCGCTTGAGAAAAAGTTGATCAAAAATATCCCCAAAAGCCCGAGCTTTTGTGCATGGATAAAAAAATCCTGGAAATATAAAAGCCCGAAAGAAAGAAGAAGGGAAAGTATTAAGGTAAGGATTGAAAGATTTTTCTTATTCACCTGATTTTTTATTTGCTTCGCTTTTTAGCTGTTTCATTTTCCAAAGGAATAATGCAATTTTGTTATCGGCGTTTGAGTCTTTTACAAAAGAAAGGGCTTTTTCTAGAATCGCGCGGTGATTTGTCTTGGCAAGCCTGATCCACATGCTCCTGTTTTTATAATCGTTCATTTCCTCGGCCAAATAAATACCGAATGCCTGAAAATCCCTTGAAATGTACTTGTCTTGTGTCGGGTTGAAGTTTTTGAGTATTTGATTGACTGATTTCATGAGAAATTTTGATCTTAAATCTTACTTCGTATTAAACCTGTTCATCGCGGACCGGAGATCTTTTTCAAGCGCAGTTTCCAAAGCCTGCTCCGCTCCTTTAATTAAGTGTTTTAAGGTCCCCGATTCATGCGCGCTGAATTTATCGAGCACATATTCGTCGGCTTTAACGCGGTGCTTTGCTATTTCCTGTTTGTTGTGTGCGTAGCCGATTCCGAGCCTGAATCTCCAGAACTTTTCGGTTTTTAATGCATTTATTATCGACTCCACCCCGTGGTGTCCGGCACCAGAACCGCCGAAGCGGATTTTGATGTTTCCAAGCGGCAAATCCAGTTCGTCATGCACAACCCAGACATCTTCCGGAGATATTTTATAAAACGAACTTATCAGCGAAACGGCCATTCCGCTTAAATTCATAAAAGTCTGGGGCTTTGCCAGTATTACCCTTTCGGATTTCCCTACTTTTGGCTGCCAGTCGAAAATATAAATGTCGCTTTTAAGTTTTTTGTTCTCTTCCCATACGCCGTCTTTTGCGCTTGCAACGCTTTTTAAGAATTTATCTACGACCATAAAGCCGAGGTTGTGTCTCGTCTTTTCGTACTTTTCTCCCGGATTACCAAGACCTACTATCAATTTCATACACCTAGTATTTTAGCAACTTCTTCGTCTAAAATCTGCCCGAAGTTTTTGTAAAACTGCCCTACTGAATAAAAATCCCTTTCTTTTATAAGAAAGACTATCCCGTCAAAGTGTTTTCTGATATCCGATAATGTATCCTGCGCGATAACTGGCGTTGCCAGAATAATATTATTAACTTGCTTTTTCCTTAAGAAAATTTCTGCGGCCAATACGCTTGCACCGGTTGCTACACCGTCGTCGACAAGAATTATATTTTTGTTTTTAAAACCTTCGTAGTTTATTTTAAGCCTTGCCGAGAGTCTGCCTATTTCCTCAAGTTTTATTTTTTTATATGCATCGATATGGCTATCGGAAATCTTAAGTCTTTTGATCAATCCTCTGTTCAAATAAAAAGCTTCAGGGGAAACAATAGCGCCTATAGCGAGCTCTTCGTTGCCGGGGGCCGGTATTTTTTTGACAATTAAGGGGTAGAGTTTTAAGTTTAGAGTCTTTGATAGTGCTTTTGCTGTAGCTACTCCACCACGGGTTAAACCTGCAACCAGCGTATCACTCTTTCCGGCAAATCTCTTAAGTCTAGGGCAGAGCTTAAGACCCGCATCTACTCTATCCTCAAACATGCCAGTATTATAACAACTTTAAACAAAAATTAAAGTAAATAAGTCCTGACTTAATGGTAATATGATTTTATTTGATAAAGGAAGTAGTACCCTATCAGAAAACCAATGACGCCACTTATTATACTTGAGACTGTAAGGTACACTACCGAACTTACCAAACCCAATACTAAAACCCAAAACCATAAGTTCCATCCTCTTGCTTTTTTTACCCTTAACGGAGAAAAAGCTACAAGCAAAAGTATTCCTTCAATAAGAGAAATTACACTGATTACGTAAAAAAGATACATGTATCCCCCGAATCCGGTTGCCGCCGCGTATGGCATGGCTACAGCCGAACCCCCTAACGTAAACAAAAAGCCCAACACCGATAAAACTCCTATGATCAAAGCAACCCATGAGGCGATGGAAACTAAAATTTCTCTTATGTTCGACGGCAGTGCGGGAACTTTGGCGTAATATCCGTCAAGGGGTTTTGATAATTTCCTAGCCTGTTCGTCTAGCGTATTCATTCTATTCACCTCCTTTCTTGGAAAAATAATACAGATTGTCCTTAATTTAACCTTTAAGCTCTTAAAAATCAAGCCCTATCTGGTTTACGGAAGATCTGGATGTTTCCTCCTTACTTTTATCTTCCCATATTTTTACGACACCGTACTGTCCGTCAAACCCCGGTAAAATTACGATATCTCCCCTTCTTACTTTTTCAACGCCCTCGGCAACTACTGCACCCGCTTCTTTTGAAATATCCTCAACCGGGGTTTTAAGCAAAACCGCAAACTCCGAGGCGAATTTTTCGCAAAGACTGTTGTACAAAGAGATTACTTTTTGTGAGGAAACCGTTGAATGAAGACTTTCCGCGATTATTTCGTTTAACGGAACCAGCTTTACAAACGGAGGGTGCTTGTGGCTTGGGTCCAGTATCCATTTGACCCCGTTACTGTTTAATTTTGAAACTTCATTCGGGAAAGGATAATTTTGGGAAAGCTCCTCAACCCTGTGCATTACACCGACAGTCAAAGGCTTGTGGCAAACGGGACAGATGTTGCCGTTTTCACGCGTTTGACCGGGGTTTTGGACAAATTTGCAGTTGCGGTGGCCTGTATAGTGATATTTCCCTTCTTCCGGATAGAACTCGACCGTGTAGCCTATTTTTAGCCTTGAGTCTTTATCCTGTTTGATTGCTCCGGTTATATCGCTGTAGGTTGGCTTATAACCCTTTTCCTCGGGGTCCCTGGTCACAAAAACCGTCGCTTCTCTTCCCATTTTGGGCAAGGAGTGCGCGTCGGAAGTTGAAATAATCGAACGGTTCCAAAGCTCTTTTATCTGCCAGTTCATGAAGGGGTCGCTCGAAAGCCCGGTTTCGACCCCGTAAATCTTGTCCGCATACTCTCCGAAGCACTCCTCTATCGAATCAAAACCCGAGTTTGAGCCGTATAAAGCAAACCAAGGAGTCCATGCATGACAAGGTACCAAAAGGACGTTTTTGTCGATTGAATAAATAAGCTCCATAAGCTGTATTGATGAAAGCCCTATGATAGGCCTTCCGTCGGAAGTTAAATTGCATCCCCTTTTGATAAGCGCGTTTCCGATTTTTTCCGCAGTCTCAATATTCGGCGAAAAAACTAGATTGTGGATGCGTCTTACTTTACCTCCCTGCGAGTAGATGCTTGAAATTTCAACCGACAGAATAAAGCGCGTTTTAAAGTTTTTATCGTCCTTAAACCTATAGATTCCTTCCGTATCTTCTGTTAATAACTGCCTTATTTCCCTTAGCCATAAAGGATGGGTCCAATCACCCGTTGATAATATGTCAAGACCCTTTTTAGAGCCCCACAAGGCCATATTAAAAAGGTTCATGTCGCGTGATACTGCACGGGAGTATTTGGAGTGCAAATGCAAATCGGTTATTATTTCCATAACAGTGCTTTAAAGCTACAAGCACATTTTACCACATCCAAATTACCCCCTTGACAAACTAGGCTTATAGTGAAATTATAGAATATATAGAACTTATTTTTCACTAATGGCAAGGCAAGAAATAGATTTAAATCCTATAACCGCATTTCTTCATAATGGAACTACCCCGCCCGAAAGTGCTGGTGTGGTAAGAGGAAATGCTTTTTACCCAGGCAAAAAATCTGAAAGAGCGGTTTCCAGCAGGGTGGAAATAGAAACGTCAACTCCCGGAGGAACTGTTATACAAATAGTAAGGACCCCGGAGGACGTCCGGGATGCGCTTGAAAACGGACGGGAACCTCAAAGGCGTTCTACGCTAAGAAGAGCAATGAGGGTATTCTCATCGGCCCATTAATTGACTATTTACCCTGTTGCTTGTACATCGAAATTAACTCGTCAACCGTTGTGGCATCCTCGGCTTTTTTGTCGCCTCCCCTAAACGAAACAAGACGCGGGAACCTTAACGCGTATCCCGATTCCGTATCGGTTTTGCCGGCAGTGTGGACGGGTGAGCGCGTTATCTCGTCGGCCAGAACCTCGATTACTATTTCGGGTTTTATCCAAACCGAAGGAATAATCGTCGAATTTACCCTCGCGGGTTTTTTATCTATACTTATTTTATCCGCCCTTTTATGTATTTCCCTCCACTCCTCATCGGTCAACCCCGTACCGATCTTAGAAACGGTGACAAACTCGTCTTTCTTTTTATCGTAAAGCCCGACAAGCAGGGCTCCGGCGCCAAACGCGGTCCTTTTCCCCTTACCGGTGATGTATCCTAATAAAACGCAGTCAATCGTATCATTAAGTTCACCCGCCGAATGGCGCTTGAGTTTTACCCAGTTAAAATTCCTGCCTCCCGCTTCATATGGGCTTTCAAGTTTTTTTACGACCAGGCCCTCGAGCCCTTTTGAAATCGCGTCATCCAAAAGTGTCGCCAGGATTTTTGGGTCTTTAATAACCTGGTTTTTAGTTCTTATTAAGATGTCGTCGTCAGGCAAGGTTTCTTTTAGAATCTCCATCCTTTTTTTCAAAGGCTCATCCAAAAGCTGTCTGCCGTTTTTATACAAAATGTCAAAAACAAAAGCCTTCAGCGGAAGCTTTTGGGCAGCCTCCTCAATGCCGTGCTTTCTCCTTCTTTTTGTAGTTTCCTGAAAGGGAAGAAATTCCTCTGACTCGGGGTTATAAGCTAGAGCTTCGGAATCCAAAATTACACTTTCGGCCCCAACCTGCTTTCTGGTTGCCTCAATAAGTTCGGGGAACATATGCGTCATTTCCTCGAGGTTTCTCGAGAACATCCTTACCTCCTGCCCTTTTTTATGGATCTGCACTCTGAATCCGTCGTATTTATACTGCGCGTCAACTTCCGCCATTTTCTCGATTATTTTCTCGGGCGTCGGAAGCCTTTCGCAAAGTTCGCTTCGTATCGGAGACCCGACCCTTACTTCGAGTTTTCCAACTCCTGTTAAACCTTTTTCCCATAAGGTTTTGGCAATAAGCCCCAGGTCCGAAGTCCTGTTATAGGCATCTTCCAATACTTTCCGCTTTGACTTGTCGCCGAGTTTTGCGGTCGCCAACCCGTCCAATACGGTCGGGTCGCCAATCCCAAGACGCGTATTGCCAAGAGGAATCCTTACCAGATGTTTTGCAGAAAGCGAATCGAGTTTTTTAAGAAGGTTAGCGAGTAAATTCTGCCTTTTTTCGACCGTCCCCTCACCCGAAGTTTTTGCTATTTGTTCCAAGATTTTGAAGACCTCGTCGACCGTTGTTGCCGAAGTTTTACGCTTTGATTTTGACGCAAAATGCCCAGCCGCCAAACCCATATCGCCCAATTTGTTGAATTCCTTCGTGACCTCTTCCGGAGTTGAATCATATGCAGAAGCGATGGATTTTGCCACGTTTTTTTCCGCCATCCCAATTTCAATCGGTACAAAAAAAGGTGCAAGACGCCCCTGGATTAAATAGACAATCTTTTCGATTTCGGCTTCCGGAGTTTTTTTGAAAAGATCCGAAAGAATATCTATAAGGGATAGTCTTGAGGATGTCTCCTCCAATTTTTCAAAATACTTTGTAAGTTCCTCAAATTTCATATCAGCTCATTATATACTTCGCGCCTTTGGTTACGCCACGTTTTTTGATTATTTTTGCCTTAACCAAACCCTTTAGTTCATTTAAGATCGTGTCCTCGGAAACCATTGGAAACAAACTTTCAAATGCCTGGTTTTGAAGATACCCCACTTTTTGTATATATTCAACTATCTTAAGCTGCCTCGGCGTTAAAAGTATCGGAGAACCCCCGAGTTTTTTCTTAAGCCTTGCGTCAACCGAAATCCCTTCGACCTTCTGCCTTATTTTGGATAGCTCTATCGAAAGCCCAAGGGTAAAATATTCAAGCCACGATGTTAAATCCCCTTCCTTTTTTTCAACGCTTTGTAAAGCATCGTAATATCCGTAAGCGTTCTTGTCGAAATACTCTTCCAAAGAAAAAAATCTTCTTATGTCGTATCCTTCTTTATATAAAATTAAAGTTGCAAATGCCCTTGCCACCCTTCCGTTTCCGTCCAAAAACGGATGGATTCTTACAAGTTCGTAATGCGTTACCCCGCTTTCTATAACAGGGTGCACTTCGTCTTCTGTTGCAGAGTTAACAAATTCCAGAAGGTCGCGGATCTGAAAAGGTATTGCAACAGCCATCGGCGGCCGGAATGATATTTCGCCGGTTGAAGTGTTTTTAACAACCACCTGTGTTTTTCTGAAAACCCCGCATTCTTCGGGCGGAAAAATTTTATCAACAGTTAGTTTATGCAATTCCTTTATAATGTCCTCTGTTATGGCTTCGTTTTTGTCTTTCTGGTGGAAGCGGCTTATGTAATCCATTACCTTACGGTAATTAATTACCTCCTTTATATCGCGGTCACGGGCAACCACCTGTTGGCCCTTTAAAACTTTTTCCGCTTCGGACAAATTAAGTTCGTTTCCCTCAATATGAGTTCCGTAATGTACCGCCCTTACCATTGCGTCTTCCCTAAATTCCTTTTCAAAATAAGGCAAAAGGGGAGCATTGTCTATTACCTCCTTG
>JAJYEF010000060.1 GCA_021785915.1 bacterium | reverse complement strand
ATAATAGGCGTAACCCTTGCGATACTTGCTTTTTTTCTTATTATGGGCATAAGGGAGCTTCTTATCGGTAAAAGTGCTTCTCCCGAGACCGAGGCAAAAATAAAAAAAGCCGCTCGGGAAATTAAGGAAGTGGACGGGATATTGGATATTAAAACAATGCATATAGGGACAGAAAAACTTTTGGTTAACCTGTTCGTTCATATGGAGCCTGGGCTTGCTACGCGCGAACTCGAACGCCTTATCGATAAAATTGAAGATAGGGTAAGAAAAGAGGTGCCTTCGGCGAAATATGTGCAAGTAGAACTTGAGTCCGTAAGAGAATAAATGGAGATTTCAGAGTTTTTCCTGCTTAAGCTGCTGGTAAAGCGATAAATATTCCTTAGCGCTTTTTGTCCAGGAAAAGTCGGTTTTTATCGCATTTTCAACCATTTTGTGATATTTAGATTTGTCGCCGTGCCACATTTTCAATGCTCTTTGGACAGTTTTCTCAAGCGCTTCTGAAGTATAACTATCAAACAAAAATCCATTGAAATCGTCTTTTATCGAATCACGTAGCCCTCCGGTTTTATGCGCAATTGGTAGTGTCCCGAAAAGCATAGATATCATTTGTATAAGTCCGCAGGGTTCAAAAAGGGAGGGAATTATAATAAAATCGGACGCAGCATATATTTGGTGTGCCAGTGTTTCGTCAAAGCGGAAATTGCAGGAGACGTATTTTGGGTAGAATGCGGAAAACCATGTATATCTTTCTTCCCAGTCTTTATCACCGTCTCCAAGAAGTACGAATTCAAACTCGGGATTAGAGGTAGTCCTTCTTAGCATTGCATGCATTATGTCCAAGCCTTTTTGTTTTGCGTCAAGCCTTCCTATAAAGCTTATAACTGGAATCTCATTTCCCTGTTTTAGCCCCAATTTTTTTTGCAGGAAAAGTTTGTTTAATTTTTTCCCGTCTTTCCAATGGTAATATTTTATGGTGTTTCCCTCTTTTTTCTCTTTGGAGTTATACGGAAATTTTACAGACTTGTCGTGCGTGGTGTTTCTCCAGTCGATGTCTATTCCGTTTAAAATTCCGAATATTTTCCCTTCCCTTCCTTTTAAAATTTCATTTAATCCCTGTCCGTATTCCTCGCAAATTATTTCTTTGGCATAAGTGGGGGAGACGGTTGTTATGATATCGGCGTGCAGAATTGCCTCCTGAAGAAAGTTTATCCTCCTTGATTTAATTTCCCACATGAGTATTTTGCAGAATTTGGGATCAATGCCCGCATCCTGGATGACGTCAACGGAAGTTTTTCCCTGGTAAGCAAGATTATGAATGGTAAGTATTGTATTAACGTGGAGTTTTTCCGTTTTAACAAGAAGGGGGATGAGCCCGCAATGCTGGTCGTTTACGTGTATTATTTCCGGACTAAAATTAAGTACGTTTTGTTTTACTGCTTCAATTACTGCCTTATCGAAAAAGCCCCAAGTTTCCATAGGGGTTACTTTATCAAGATATCTTTCGTTTTTGAGAAAGTATGCGGGCACTTTCGTATATGGGTGTGTCACTTGCCAGACCTCAACCTTTCGTTTTTTCCCGGCGTATTCCACGTAGAAGTTTGCGACCTTATTTTTTTTGTTTCTTCCCATTTTTACTGCTTTGTAATAGGGTGTTATGGTTCTGATATCAACGTCGATTGTCCTTAAGGCTCCAGGCAAAGATCTCGCAACATCTCCAAGGCCTCCAATTTTAAAGAACGGGTCCAGTTCCCACGTGGCAAAAAGTACTTTCATCTATTCAAGTTTATATTATAACAGCATCACGGGAATATAAATACCCTCATCATTAATTCTGATTGACAATACGCCAAAAATCATTACAATGGTTTTGTGAAAAGAGCTGGGAAGAAAAACTCAAACAAGGAAATTGTAGATTTTTTATTTGAGGTAGGAATTCTTTCAAAGACTCCAAGGAGCGGCTTCCATTTTTTAGGTAGCGGTCAGCAATCGGTGTCCGAACATATGACAAGAACCGTATATGTGGGTTTTGTTTTGGCAACGCTTGAAAAGAATGTCGACAGCGCAAAAGTTATGCAGATGTGTATCTTTCACGACCTTGCGGAAGCCCGCACCGGCGACTTAAATTACGTTCATCAGAAATATACTTTCTCCGACGAAGAGAAGGCTATTAAAGATTTGACGGATACCCTTGTTTTCGGAAATAAAATTTTAAATATTTTGGAAGAATATAAACAAAGGAAATCGAAGGAAGCGCTACTTGCTAAGGACGCGGATAATCTTGAATGGCTTTTGTCGTTAAAAGAACAGGTTGATATTGGTAATAAAAGGGCGGTCACATGGCTTCCGTCGACCGTTAAAAGGCTTAAAACAAAAACAGCAAAAGATCTTGCAAAAATGATTTTAAGGACAAATTCGGACGACTGGTGGTTTTCGCAAAAGCAGGATAAATGGTGGATAAAACGAAGCGAAGAGGTTATAAAAAAACGTTATTAATTTAAAGGAGGTGGTAAAAAGGATGAGAGGATATTATCACGGTTATGGCCCGCAAGTTGCCCATTACGGTTTTGGCTTTCCGTATATTTTTGAATTTTTCTTTTTACTTTTTCTTGTAGTATTTTTAGTTGACGCCATATTATTTGGATTCTGGCTTTGGAAACAACTGCAGAAAAGATAAGTTTTATTTTTGTACGTATTTTTTAAGAGCGGGTAATACATGTTTACCTAAAAGACGTATCAAATCCTTTTGATTGCCCGATGACGTAGTCTGTATAACTACGGTATCCGCCTTAAGCTGCGATATAAGCGGAGAGTATGCCCTAATATAATCATCGGGATTTTTTACCAGAGTATAGCGTGAAAGAATATCCTCGGTTTCCATTGAGTCCGCTTTTTCCTGCAAATGTTCGGGGTCTCTCGCAAGATGTCTTTGCGGTGCCCTTAAGCCTCTCCATGGACTTATAGCCTTAAAAGCGTCTTCTTTGTTTTTTGCGAATATTGTCCAACGGGTCGTTACTATTTCGGGAATTTTGTTTTTTTCCGTAGCTTCTTTTATGTATGGGTTTATTATTTTTTCAAGCGACTCGTGGGGGTTTTTGACGCTTACAATAATCCCGTCAGAGTAGTGCGCGGCAATTACGGCGGATTTTGGCCCGCCGGCAGCAAGAAGGGTAGGCACGCGTTTTAGAGGAGGGCTGTAAAGCTTGACGTTGTTTGCCGCATAAAATTTACCGTTGTAGTTTATTTTCTCGCCGCCAAGAAGTTTTTCCATTATTATCAAAGCTTCTTTCATTCTTTCGGAACGTTCTACATAACCCGGAAAATCATAACCTAGCGGCACCTCGTTAATAGATTCTCCTGTTCCTACACCCAAGTAAAAACGACCGCCCGAAAGCCTGTCCAAAGTTGCCGCGGCCTGGGCTACAACCGCGGGGTGGAATCTGAAAAGAGGTGAGATAACGCCAGTCATTAGTTCAATTTTTTTGGTCCTTTCGGCGATTGCCCCAATAGTTGCAAGTGCAAACCCTGCAGCTCCAAGGTCCGAAACCCAGGGGTTAAAATGTTCTGAAACAAAAAGCCCGTCAAACCCGACCTCCTCCGCAGTCACCGAATCTTCAACAAGTTTTTCGGGTTGGAATTGTTCGTGTCCTAAAAAGTAGTAAATTTTGGCGCGTTTGTCCCTATTCATGCTATACGAAATGTAACTACTTGACAGAGTATAGTAAGCGGGTTTATAAATGTCAATGGAGAAATAATATGAAGTTAGGACTTCAGATAAATAATTTCAGCTGGCCCGGAGGAAGTAAATCTTTGGGCAAAACGCTCACGGATGTCGCAAGGACTGCAGACGAACAGGGTTTTTACAGTGTCTGGGTCATGGACCACTTTTTCCAGATAGGGCATCTGGGTGCGCCTGAGGAGCCGATGCTTGAAGCGTACACAACTCTTGGTTTTCTTGCGGGTGTTACCAAAAAAGTAAAACTCGGCACCATGGTAACGGGTATTATTTACAGAGAACCCGCGCTTTTGGTAAAAGCGGTAAGCGCCCTGGATGTATTAAGCGGCGGCAGGGCTTATTTCGGAGTTGGCGCCGCATGGAACGAATACGAATCAAACTCTTTAGGGTTTGATTTCCCGCCCGTTAAACAAAGGTTTGAAATGCTCGAGGAAGCATTAAAAATTTCGACGCAGATGTTTGATGAAAACGAAAAACCTTTTGTTGGTAAACATTATAAACTTGAAAGACCTATGAACCACCCGCAGGTTGTTTCAAAACCCCACCCTCCGATTTTAATAGGGGGCGGGGGAGAAAAAAAGACGCTAAGATTGGTGGCCCAGTACGCGGATGCGTGCAACCTTTTTGCAAGGTCTGGTACAGAGGAAGTAGTGCATAAACTAGAAGTTCTAAAAAAGCATTGCAAGGACGTTGGAAGGGACTACAACGAAATAGAAAAAACGGCGCTCTCTTTTGTCGACGGAAACAATATTAACCCACACGACGTGGTCAAAGATTGTCAAAAGTTAAAAGAAATAGGAATAGACCACGTAATTTTTAGCATAGGAAGCGTTTATAAAATAGACCCCCTTAAAGTTTTCGGTAAAGAAATTATTCCCGAGGTTTCAAAATTTTAAATATCATGAAAGCATTTGATTTTAATCTGCCCGACCAGAACGGGAATTTGCATAATTTATCAGGTTACAGGGGAAAGTGGGTAATTCTTTACTTTTACCCGAAAGACGATACGCCGGGTTGTACAAAAGAAGCCTGCAATTTCCGTGATAACGTAAACGAGTTTGAAAAAATGGGGGCGGTAATAATTGGAGTTTCCAAAGACAGTGTTGCGTCTCATAAAAAATTTGCCGATAAATATAACTTAAATTTTATCCTTTTATCCGATCCCGAACACAACGTAATTGAGGAATACGGTTCGTGGATAAAGCAAAAATTTATGGGAAAAGAGTACTACGGCACGTCAAGGGATACTTATATAATAAACCCTGAGGGGAATATAGTTAAGACATATAAAAAAATTAACCCGCTTACAAGCGTAAAAGAAATACTCAGCGGCCTGGAAGGTTTAAAGTCTTAAAATTTCTGATCTTTTTAAGAAGAAGATTTACAGATAGTATCACGGTCCCGGCTATTGCGGTAAATATGGCCGGCAGGGAAAACTTAATATTGTTTATAATATCCGAACTAAAATTGCCCGTTACGAACTGCCTTAGGTAATTGAATATTATCGGATGCCACGCAAAAAGTATAAGCGAGTTTCTTCCCAAATATTCCAGCATGGTATTTTTATTAAGCATTACGCTAAAGGCAATCCAAGCAAATGTGCCGGCAAAAGCATCAAAGTAAAACAGGAAATAATTATTAAGCCTGTTTGCGCGCATGTCTATCTGGTGGCCGAAGTAATTAAAGCCTATGGTTGCAAGTATGGTCATTACGACTATGAGCGAAGGAAACAAAACTTTTCTGTATTTAATAATAATTTCCTTTCCTTTTTCCGAACTAAACCAGAGATGCCCCGCTCCATAGAAGACTACTGCCGAAAGAGCGGTTTCTATGCCAAACGGAAGCCTTGTTGATGGAAAAAGTAAAGAAAATACATAGCCAACAACGGAAAAGACAAAAAGCGTCAGAACTACCCTTTTTGTTTTGTCTGTTACATACACAATTGAGGCAAATATTACTCTTGTTACGAAAAGTGCCGGCAAGAACCATAAAACGTCGTTAAAAAGCATTAGGCCGTCGTTTCCGTTACCGTAAAAAATGCTCAAAAATTGTTTGACATTTGTATTCGAAAGAAGATTAAAGTCTCCGCGGTTTATAATCCATATCCCGTACATCAGAATTGCAAAAATAAAGTAGGGGATAAGAAGTCCTTTCACGGACTTTTTAAAAAATGTGCCAAAGCTGTCGTATTTTTTAAACACGACTCCGGAAAGAAAGAAAAAAAGTGGCATATGGAAAGCATAAAACCAGTATCTGATCCCCTGATTTCCCAAGACGTGTGCATACATAACAAAAAGTATGCCTATTCCTCTTGCGATGTCTACCCAATGGATCCTTTCCTTTTTATGCATTTAGCTAGTATCGCATCTAGGCTTAAAAGTGTCAACTTTC
>JAJYEF010000059.1 GCA_021785915.1 bacterium | reverse complement strand
TTTGTATTCGTTGCTCTTCCGAAATATTCCTGGAGCACGGCACTAAACCAATTCCAGATCGAGGGAGTAGGAGATCCGGGATTTTTTGAAACATACTCAAAAGACCTGGTCCACTGGACTAGCCCGAGAGTAAATTTGGACTTCTCAACTCCGCACGTTTATGTTGATCCCAATGCAATACCCAGGCCTTCGGCCACACCGGATATGATTGTAAGTGCACCAAACAGCCGGCTCCCGGTTGGACAACCTTGGATATATTACCCCACTCCGCTATCAGAACAATACCCAAGTTCGGCGATAATAGGCGCTGCCGGTAAGGTCTACCATTCTATAGGAGATAATATAATCCCCGCAGAGCTTGCAGTAGCCGATTTTACAACTCAAACTTAAGGATAAATAATATCCTATAGTTGACAGGTGGCCTCATCTTTGCTATAATTAAGCCTGCTATGAAGCAGATACTTTTGGCAGTTTTAGCCTTGATTTTAGTTCTTATCTTCGGTTTTGCTACCGCGGGTTTCGACGTATTTACCAAAAACCATTCTATAGCAAGTATCGGTATAACAAGCGCGTCTTCCAAAAAGATGAACCTTAACCTGTTGGGAAGCCAAAAGGACCTCTCGCTTTTACCTGAGGGCATAAAGTGGGACCCCGACGGCCATATTTCGTATGTGACTTTTCCAAACGGAAACAGGAGGTTTTTTATCGAAGGGAACCAGAGCGCTTATGTAATAGACACCCCGACCCCGGTTACTCTTGCACAGGCTTTGAGCAAAAACCCGAGCATAAAAAAAGTTTTCGGGCCCGACCCCGGCATTTCATACAGGAATAATTACGCAACTATTGCATCCGTTGTACAAACCGACCCGCAAAACCTTTACCATTTGTTTGCCTTTACCCAATATGAGCAGCAGGCCGAAGGTGCCGACGGAACATACGATTACAGCACGTTTACGGCTTCAATCGGGCTTCTGGAGTCAAAAGACGGCGGAAATACGTGGAAAGATTACGGCCCTGTTATTCGGGGCGACGACTACATAGACCCGGGAACCAAGATCTCGGGCGCGGGAGAACCTTGCGCAATAATCGTAAATGGCTACGTTTATGTTTATTTTGTAGACTGGGCGGCGGGCAATAAAATTTCCCACCCCGACGCAATTTACCTTGCAAGGACCAAGATATTCCCCGACGGAGGCCTTGGAGCTTTTGAGTATTATACGACTTCAGGCTTTAACACAAGCCCTTCCAATCTGGTTCCTGTTATAAGCATGCCAAACTTTGCAAATGCGGATTATGCTTCTTTGCCAAGCATTTCTTACAACAAATATCTTGACCAGTATTTTGCGGTTTTTGAAACAAACGTTGGTTTTGTACAGGCAACTTCTATAGACGGAATAAACTGGACAAACGAAAAACTTTTCTATAGTTTTGCGCAACCACAATCAGACAGACAAACTGGAGATACATGGGTCAGTTACCCCACCCTTTTAAGCGATCAGTCTGAAACTTCGGACGGCTCAACACAAGGATCGGGCACGCTTTATTTTGCAAAGGGAATATGGCCCAATACGGCACATCAACTTACTGCTATATCGTTCCAGTTTAAGTAAGTTTGACTTGCTAAGCGGATATTGCTAGAATAAGCATCCAATAAGTTAATAATTTTGAACTGCCCACTGCCCCAGCAAACTTAAAGAAAAGGAGGTGAAATAAAATGAGTAGAGAAACACTAAAAGGATTCGCGGCAGGAGTTGTTGCCGGAGCGCTCGGCCTATCCATGGCTGCGCCTGGCACGGTAGAAGCAAGCGTTAATAACCCAGATACAAACGGCGGAATAAGGTTTGACGCCACATGCATACCCTATACTCCCGTAACCCTGGAGGCAAAAGACGGTGCTCAAACGATCGACAATATAAAAAGAGGAATTATCGTCGGAGATGTTTCAATTGCCGATAAGGGAATCGCTCCCGACAGCTTAGATTCAACGGGCCAAATGATAGTGATAGACTTTGCAAATTACTATGATTTAGGCGGGGTTGTTTCAAAGTATGGAGCATACCTTGAAAAAATTAATGCATGCGCGTCCAACAGCTATTTTAACGAAGAGATTGGAAGATTGGAAAGGAAGAATACTCCGGCGGGTAACGGCCAATACGCGGAAGAAACCCATCGGATCACAGATCCTTATGCGGAGTCTAACCCACCGACAGCACAGGCGTGTGAACCTGATAATATAACTTTTCCGCTCTCGGTAACTGCTCCCGGAAAGACGACGGAACTACTAAATATAAAAAGGGTTGTTATAACTGGGGACGTAACTATACAGGGATACGGACCGGACAATGACCCCTTGACCGGAGAAACGGTTATAGTTGATTTTTCTTCCTTTGCGGATCTGACCGGAATTCAGGCTCCAAACGGCGGAAGCGTAACGCTTATGAAACCGTGCGCAACAGACCAACAGTTTAACGCGGCGATCGGAGCTGCGGAAGCAACCCAAACACTCGCACACGGCGGTCAAAGCTTCAAGATAACAACACCGTAAAAGCACTGCTTCCTTTTTTGGAACTAATTTTTTCGCTTCCTAGCGAAAAGGTTTGATTGGTCTTCTAAGGTTGACATTAATAAGGTAACCTGATAAACTTTACGGGTTGAATTTATTGGGTTAATTATTTTTCTGTCTATATTAACCTCGAACTTTTGTACCCTCGTACTAAAGTCAAATCATGAAGGAAAACCTTATAACGGTCATTCTGCCGGTTCACAATTCTGCCTCAACGATTGAGGAATGTGTTACTAGTATCTTCAACCAGTCTTACAAGAACTTCGAAATTGTGGCTGTCGACGACTTCTCCTCGGACAAATCCTATTCCCTGCTCCGCAGGTTAAAGCTAAAAGACAAACGCCTGCGCGTCTACAGAAACGTAAAAAGGTACGGCTTTGCGGTAACTCTAAACAGGGCTGTAAAAAGGGCAAAGGGGAACTTTATCGCCTTTATGGATACGGAGGATTTCTCAAGCCCCAACAGGCTGAAGAAGCAGCTTAATTTCCTTATCAACAACGACGATGTCGTGGCCGTAGGCTCGCAGGTTACTTTTATTAACGAGAGTGGCAAAAAAATCGGAAGAAGCGACTTCCCGCTTTATAATGACCTTATTTACAAAAACCTACTGCACGGTATATCCATACAGTTTGAAACGCTTTTGATAAATAAAAAGGTTCTGCCAAAAGACGTTTTAAAATTCCATACGGGCTCAAACCCTTTTGTTTATTCCGACGCATTGATAAAGATCTCAACCTACGGAAAGCTTGCAAACCTCGACCAGTTCCTCCACTTCCACAGGAACAACCCCGAAGTCTACTTCTCCGACGTAAAAAGGAATGTTATTTCGTTGTTTAAGCTCTGGATTAAATCACGCGAGCTCTACGATTACCAAACATCGCTTCGCGCCTTCTTCTCCCCGCTGATAAAATCTGTATAATAGTCATATATGCCAATAATTAAAAAACATTGGCCTGTTTTCTTGCTTCTTGTAATTTCTGCTGTAGTTTGCGCGCTAAATTATACGCCCGGCACATGGCTATCCGGCTGGGACACGCTGCACCCTGAATTTAACTTCGGGTTGAATTTTGAAAGGACGATAAACGGGGTTTTCAGGGTCGAACAGGGTTTGGGTGCGGTAGCGGCGCATTCCATTATGGGCGACCTTCCATGGCTAGTTATTTTGTATATCTCCCACTTTTTTCTTCCCCAAAACTTTTTGCGGTACTCCTATATATTTTTAAACCTGATCGTAGGCCCCTTGGGAATGTATTTTCTTCTGCAAAAACACTTTCTTAAGAAAAGGGTGGCAAGTTTTCTTGGGGCTTTATTTTATCTTCTTAACGTCGGGACAATGCAGATTTTTAACGTCCCGTTTGAGATGTTTACTACCCTTTATGCAACTCTTCCTTTTGTTTTTTATTTTGCTATTTCATTTTTAGAGTACAAAGAAAGAAGAATACATAATTTATTCTATTTTGTAATTTGGGTTTTATTTACCGCGCCTGCCGCATATGCCGCAACTTTATGGTATGTGTTCTTTATTTGCTTTTTTGCCTATTTCTTTCTCTATTCACTATTAAGATATCGGCACGACAAAAAAGCGTTCCGTAATTTTTTTGTTTTGATCGTCACCCTTCTTTCCGTAAATTTTTTCTGGCTTGTGCCGAATATTTACTTTATTTTGGGCCACGGCGCCGAGGTCGCCAACGCGAATATTAATCTGCTTTTCTCCGATCAGGCATTTCTTAAAAATAAGGAGTTTGGAAATGTGTTTGATATTCTTCTTATGAAAAGTTTTTACTTTGACTGGCAAATATATGCCGGCAACAACCAGTTCGTTGACCTCCTGCGGCCCTGGATAGAACACCTTAACAGCATTCCGGTTCTTGTTACGGCTTACCTTTTAAGTTTTGGCGCGATAATCGGGGCTATATACCAGGCATTAAAATTAAAAGCCAAATCAATCCCCATTTTTGCGGTCCTTTTAATTTGTTTCCTGTTCCTTTTTAACGATAACTTTCCCTTTTCGCTTGTCTTTTCCTTTTTCCAAAATCACGTTCCCTTTTTTAGAGAAGCCCTAAGGTTTCCGGACGACAAGATTTTAAATATTTATGTTTTTGTAATTTCGGTGTTCTTCGGCTATTTCTGCCTTTTCGTCCTTGAAAAAATCGAAAAAATACAACTAAAAGTGAGCCCTAAAGCCTTATTCACCGGCGTTACTATAGTTTTGTTGGTCTATTACATGTTTCCGGCCTTTTCCGGAAATTTTATAAACTACTACATGAGGATCAACATCCCAAACCAGTATTTTGAACTTTTCAACTATTTGAACACCCAGCCCGCATCTTTGCGTGTTGCAAATTTCCCCGTTGATTCACCATGGGGATGGGTTTATTACGACTGGAACCGGAATTCTCCAAGCTTCCAGGGGGCCGGATTTCTTTATTTTGGCATAAAACAGCCCCTTCTGGACAGGGATTTTGACCGCTGGAGCCCTTACAATGAATCATATTACCGTGAAGTTTCCTATGCCGTATACAAAGAGGATAAAAACCTTCTTGCAGACGTTATAAAAAAATATAAAATAGGGTATATTTTCGTAGATAAGAGCGTAGTTAACCCCCAGAACCCGTCCAAATCCCTGTACTTTGACGAAAGTGAAAAGTTAATAAGGCAAACGGGGCTTGTAACCCAAGAAAAGACATTCGGGACAATTGACCTATTTAAATTAAATGTCGCTCCCCAAGAAGTTGAAGCAGTAAATACCGACATTAACGTTTCGCCAAAAACCACAAGCATGTACGATGATGTCGCATACTCTACATTGGGGAATTATGTGACAGGAGCAACGTCCGCTTACTTTTCCGATGTTTCCTTTCCTTTTAGGAATTTAATAAATAATCAGTCAAGGATTCACTCAAGCATCGCAAGTATAGGAAACGACAAGATTACACTCTCCCCCGCAAAAACTGTCACAGGCTATCCGGGAAACCTTTTGCCCGAAAGCTTTAATACGATCCCGGCAAACCTGGTTACCACCCTAAACGGAACAAAACTTACATTAACCGTAGACCCTATTTTGCCGACATTTGACAACACTCCGGCTGCATTCCCGGCCTCGGGTACGGTAGATGTCCCAAGCCAAAGTTCCTCGCTTTTTGTTTCCGTTAACGGAAAAGATTTGTTTAGCCTTGGTAACCTTACCCAAAATACTCCGGTTATTGCGGGGAAAACCCTTCTTGACAATGGTGACAACTCGATTTCTTTCTTCGACCAAAAGGCAGCAACTCCCATTTCCAACACGTTCGGGAATATGAACCCGTTCTTCTCCTCCTGCAGTGATACAGGTTCTTCCCCTACCGCAGGCTTTACCCGGGGAGGGATCAAGCTGACAGGACAGGGCCCACTTTGTATTATTATCCCCTATGGCCTTCTTTTCCCTTCAAACTTCGGTGGGCAAGGTGCCGATATTTTAAGCAATTTCTCCTTCAGTTTTTCAGGCAGCGCCGGAGTAACATCGTGCCTATATGACATAGCGAGCGAATCCTGCCTTTCCTACCTGCCTACAGGCTTTCAGGGAAATAAGCTTAGTTT
>JAJYEF010000058.1 GCA_021785915.1 bacterium | reverse complement strand
ATAACCCAGTTTATCGTGCAGCTGATATTCTTTCTTCACCTTGGTAGAGGTTCTAAATCGCGCTGGAATCTGATAGTTTTTCTTTTTGCATTTACGGTCATTGTGATCCTGGTTGCGGGATCTTTGTGGATTATGCAAAATTTAAACTATAATATGACCCCCAAAGACATTTACCAGTACATGATAAAAATGGACGCGATACCCTAGAAAGCTGGGATAACTTGTTAAAGAATTACTACTCAATCACCAAACCGGGAATAGTTTCCGGAAATTTAATTACCGCGGCGGCGGGGTTTCTGCTTGCCTCAAAAACAAACATCAATTTTTTGCTTCTTCTGGAAATGCTTATCGGGACGGCTTTAATCATTGCTTCGGCGGGAATTTTTAATAATTATATCGACAGAGACATTGACGCAAAAATGGAAAGGACAAAAAACCGCGCGCTTGTTAAAAAGCTCGTACCTTTTCAGTACGCCCTCGTTCTGGCAGCGGTACTATTAATCCTTGGGACGATAGTCCTTTGGGTTTTTACGAATATTCCAACCGTGTTAACCGGTCTTATAGGATTTTTTTCCTATATATTTTTATACACTGTTTCCAAAAAATATTCAGTTTACTCAACTATTATAGGGACCCTTCCCGGGGCAACTCCTCCGGTTGCCGGATACCTTGCCGTTACCAATAACTTTGACCTTGGGGCGTTGATGTTGTTTTTTATACTTGTCTTCTGGCAGCTTCCGCATTTTTACGCGATAGGGATTTACAGGCTGAAAGACTATAGGAAAGCAAAAATTCCGATTCTGCCCGTGACAAAAGGCGTTTACGTAACAAAAATAGCCATGATCTTGTCCATTTTACTTTTTACTCTTTTTTGCGCTCTTTTGTCTGTTTTTGGCTTTACCGGCCTTACTTTCCGCGTTGCCTCAATAATTCTTGGAGTTGCCTGGCTGATACTTGCTTTTGGCGGATTTAAAACAAATAACGAAACACGGTGGGCAAAGAAAATGTTTAAATTTTCGCTGATCGTAACAATGGCAATTTATCTTTTAATTTCACTGAACTCCTTATTGCCTTAGTTGCATTAATTACATTAAGATTTTATAAACTCGCCGGCGGAAAAGATTTTTGTTCTCCGTTATGGTAATATATGCTGGTGAAATACAGACGCCTGTTCGTGTTTTTTCCACTTTTGCTGGTAGCAATTCTGCTCTTAGCATTTACTTTGCCGACAAAAACTCCCGAAATAATATCCCCTTTGGAAGGCGTCAATGCCGCCCAAAAAATTACACCCTCCCCAACCGAAACGCCGACTCCTACTCCTATCCCTACGTCTACTCCAACGCCCACGCTTACGCCGACTCCGACTTTGACGCCGACTCCTACACCCCTTCCTTTAACTTCCGCTGACCTTGAAAACCTTTTCACCAAATACGCCGATTATTACAGCGTTGACAAGAATATGCTCGAAAAAATAGCCTACTGCGAATCAAAATTTAACCCCGGTGCCGTAGCGGGAGACTATGTCGGACTTTTTCAGTTTTCTACCGATACCTGGATGAGTACGAGAGCGCTGATGGGGCAAGACAACAACCCTTCATTAAGGACAAATGCGCAAGAGTCGATAAAAACTGCAGCTTTTAAGATTTCAAGGGGGGATTTACAGGCCTGGCCGAGTTGTAGTAAGTAAGACAAAATCAGAAATTAGTCTTGATTTTTCCACCTTTTAAGCTGCGGGATAATACTTTCTGCCATGCTCCTCGCACTATCCTCGGACATTCCCATTTGAACGGCGAATTTTACATTTTTCTCAATTTTTTGTTCCATGGTTATTCCTTCATCCGAAAACTTTCCGTCAGAAAAACAGTAGAAACAATATTCCCTGTTTTTCTCGCCACCTTGGTCTGTTCCAAAATCATCTTCGCTTTTAAGCGGCATCCCGCAACTTTGACAAATTATTTGTTTAACTTCCATAGTCCTAATTTTTATTGATCTTGTAAATATTATGTATCCCGTGCAAAAAAGAGCCGGGACGGGATAACCGACTTCCCATGGATTTTAGCCGTCCAACCGATAAAGGCAGAACAAAAACTAAAACGTAATATATATAAACGTCAATTTTGTAGTAGCCGTCTTGAGGCTTAAAAAGTCTTACTAAAAATATGTAATCAAAAATTACGGCAATTATTGTCCAAGAAATCGATAGCGTTAAATAATATTTCAGGGATTCGCTTTTTATTTTTTTAAGCAAAACCCAGAGCAAAACGGCAACCCCAACCGGCATGATAAACCACCCTATCAGCGAATAAGGAGATATTATGAACAATATTATTCCAAGCACATAGCCTATTGACCAAAGCGCAACTCCCCAACCGAGAGTGTCTTTTATAAGCTGTTTGCTCATGCTGTTAATTTACTAACCGGGGAACATATTTACAGTGACATTGGTCACCAAATATAAGGGATTAGGGCTTTAACTTTTCTTTTATACTCGGGGTACTCTTTGGGAAATGTTTTTGTCATGAGTTCTTCCTCTTTTTTAATTCTGTAGGCAAAAATTAAAAATACAAAAACATAAATTAAAAGCGCGATTATGGATTGGACATATAAAAGCGTCCCAAGACCCATAAGCCCTATTCCCGAGTAGATCGGGTGTCTTACATACCCGTATATTCCCGAAGTTACCAGCTCGTGTCCCTCTTTTAGTTCAACGTTCGAGCTCCAGTTGCGCCCCAGCTTTCTCCTTGCAAAAACCGCAATTATAAGCCCCGCTATTGTTATGGGGGCTGCGATGGCTTGGACAGCGAAAAATGCGTTTTGGGAAATCAAGATACTATAGCTGCATCCCGCCTGTGTAAACCTGCACGACGGTAAAGCATGGAATCTTTTTAAAACCAAAACGGCAATCACGATTACTATTATGCCTATTAATCTAAGATGAATGATGCCGAGTCTTTTTTCCTTGGTGGGTTTAACTTTCCTCCAGTTAATAATCCAGTAGCCAAGGTAAATTGCCCAGCACAAAAGAAAAATATCTCCCAGCGAGAACATATGAAAAGTATAACACTAAATTATTGACATTTTTACGCTATGCGTTTACGCTTGAGAATGTTGTTTTGAATGACTATATTATAAATGATAAAAATCATATCAAATTATCTTTCTTCAAAAACCCTTAGGAAGGTCCCCGAACTCACAATTTATTTTTGGATAATAAAATTATTGTCAACGGCAATGGGGGAATCGACCTCGGACTATTTTGTATTCCACATAAACCCCTACGTCGCCGTGATCATCGGCGCGGTCGGGCTTTTGGTATCGCTCATTTTGCAGCTTTGGGTGAAAAAATATATCGCCTGGGTTTACTGGTTTGCAATCGTAATGGTTGCGGTTTTCGGAACTATGGCCGCCGATGTTCTGCACGTTGTAATAGGCATCCCTTATATAATTACCACGACGCTTTTTTCGGTTTCTCTCGCCGCAATCTTTATCGTCTGGTATAGGGTCGAGAAAACCTTGTCAATTCACAGCATTAATACGCCGCGGCGGGAAATATTTTATTGGTTAACCGTCATGGCAACTTTTGCGTTGGGAACCGCGGCGGGCGATATGACAGCCGCAACGCTCGGGCTTGGCTATTTTGACTCGGGAGTTCTGTTTGCAATACTTTTCATAATTCCCGCGATCGGTTTTTGGAAATTCGGGTGGAACGAAGTTTTTTCCTTCTGGTTTGCGTACGTAATTACTAGGCCTTTGGGCGCCTCATTTGCCGACTGGTTCGGAAAACCTATTTTGGGGGGCCTAAGTCTTGGTGACGGGCCGGTTAGCGTTGCCCTAACCATTTTTATTGTTATATTCGTAATCTATATCTCAGTCACCAAGATCGATATCAAAAAACAGTAAATTTGGAGGCTACTTCTCTGCCTTTATATGCCGGCCGGCAAACAGGGTATACTCATGACCGGGGCGGCGGATATTTAATTTTTGTTTTCTTCCATAAATGCGGGCTAGTCCTTTCTGGGTTGGTATTTTCTAAACCAGTATGCGACATTCATACCTATCCCCAAAACTTCCAAAACGCCGATAAGCGCGATCAAGTCCGGGCCCAAACTCATTCCGTACCTGTTAAGAAGAAAGTATAGGCAGGCGCTGCCGACAAAAATTATAATCGCTACCGCCAGAATAAACCTGGTTATAATATCCATATTTTAACCTCCTTTGATTATATTATGACCTAAAATAGCCAAGACGTTCAACAGACGTTATTTTTTGCGTACGAACAAATTACTGTTCCTCTGCGCCTCATAGGCTAAAATATGGAGCTTGTTTAAATCTTTATAATCCGGTGTCCATACGCTTGATCCGTCGGGAGTTGGAAGTTTACCCCTATCAGTTCCTATCTGTTGCAGAAATTCCTTTGCGTCTTCCCGATTGGCAAATTCGGGAGTCCGGTCGGTACGGAAAATGCCTATGGCCCTGTACGGGGTAAGGATATACCCTAGAGCCTGCCTGTCGTATAGATAAGGTGTCAGATCGACAGAACTTGGCAAGTTATCGCTTGTTGGATGAGTATGGATCGACCCTATCTCACCGCTAAGTCTGCCGTGCATAACTCCCGACCTTCCTTCTATAACAGTCGGTTTGCCCCCGTTTATAACATTAACTAAAAGGTGTCTTTTTGATGCATCCATAACAATGCTTCGCGAGACCTCCACGCCTTTTTTTGCATTGTAGGCTGCTTTGGGGTGTAATTTTGAATCAATTTCGCCGGGCGTCTTAACGGGAAGCATTTCTTGAAAGATATCCAAAAATGTATTGGAAATTGCAAAACTTTTAGGAGCCATTCCTTCCGGAATGCCTTCCTCCCTATTATCGATTATCGTCTGCCTCCATTTACTCCACGAATACTGTTGATTTTCCCTGAATTTTATCCTGTCGGTTAATACTCTCAGCCTTTCTAAAACCGGCCTTCTCTCTACTTTACCGATTTCGGAATCGGGATTTAGTTCGCCGCTTCGGGTTTCCATGAAGAAATTATATCATCTAAAAACCGGGGATGCGCCGGTTCTGAATTACCGGAGTGCTAGGTCAAATGAAAATATTTTAGAAATTATTTTTTGCGGTCCCCCTTAAAAATCCAACGGGTGCCGAATTTATCCGTAAGCTGTCCGTAGGTTCCGAAGGGCATATCATGTAAATCCTGGAACCTGTCTTTTTCGGCTCCTTTACTAAGTTTGTCGAATACTTTTTTCAATTCGTCATGATCTTGACCGGATACAAATATAGAATAAGTGTCGCCCTGTTTTGGCTCGTATTGAGGTGAGGCCATCCAGTCTGATGCAGAGATCTCAATCCCGCCGCTTTTAAGGTTAGCGTTAATAAGCATTTCCCACTTTTCTTTTGGAAAACTGTCTTTCATCGGCGTATCGGCAAGTCTTGTGAGGGTCAATTTGCCGCCAAAGCACTCGTGGTAAAAAGTCATTGCGTCTTTGCAATCCCCGTCAAATAGTAGAAAAGGCGTACACCGTAACATTTTACTAGTATATCAGATGCTAAAATTCGTAATTGATTATGAATAAATCAAAATGCTACGATGTACGTAAAATATGACTAAACATGCAATAAGACGGGTATTCAGGATAGCCTCGCGTAATAATATTTTCCTGATTTTGATCCTGCTTTACCTTGTTCTGCGCATATGGAATCTTACGATTATTCCCGTCTACAACGACGAGTCGATTTATTTGGACTGGGGCTGGAGGGAAACTACGGTCCCGGGATTATTATTTTATTCCCTTTATGACGCAAAACAGCCTCTTCTTATGTGGGTATTCGGAATTAGTCAAAAAATTTTTTCCGACCCGTTGTTTGCAGGAAGAATTGTATCGGTTCTGTGCGGGCTTCTGACTCTTTTGGGAATTTATGCTATCGGGAAAAAATATTTTACGAAAAGGGCTGCGCTTTTGGCAAGCCTTCTTTATATCGCAATACCGATATTTTCATTTTTCGACAGGCAGGCTCTGATGGAAAGCGCAATTGCCGCTGTGGGGGTATGGAGCGGATATTTTGCAATACGGTTTTTCGAATTAAGAACCGCCAAACCGGCTTTTATGCTGGGATTGATACTTGGTATCGGCTACTTTATAAAGTCGACCGCGTTGGGTTTTATGGCAATTTTCTCACTACTGGCTTTAATTGATATGGTAAAAAATAGGCAGCGGC
>JAJYEF010000057.1 GCA_021785915.1 bacterium | reverse complement strand
GCTCAAAGGAAAAAATTAAAAAGCTATATTTTCGCTTCCATATAAAATGCGGTTATTTTGTCTTTGATCCCATCAAAAACTTTGCTTGAAACAATCTTGTTGTTTAAAAGATCATCTACCGAAGAAAAAGTCCTGGAATTTATGAATTTTGAGCGGTTACGGGTCATATGAGACGGGCAAACAGTCAAGTTCTGTTTCTCAGACGCTGTTAATTTATTAGACCCGCTTAGCTGCTTAAAGATTGAGCCGTTCTTGGCAAAGAGTTATCGCCAATTTTGGAAAAATATATTTTTTCCATCCGTTAGTTTTGACGCCAAATTTACTTTTTTGCAAACATAATCTCTCTGCATCACCCGAAAGCGCGCCGCCAGGACCATTGCAGTCTGAATTATAGAACCCTGTTTAAGTTTATAAACTCCCGGAGTTGCAACAGACCATTCAACGTCTGCAAAAAGTAAAACCGGCGCCGGAGTAACAGTCTCCGAGGCTAAAAAATCGGCTAAATTCCGCTTGTTGACCGTTTCAAACAAAGATATCAAACCATATACAAAAAATATCACCCCAAGCACAAAAATGTCAGAGGAAGCAGGTATTTCTTGAAAAAAGAAGTTGGTCGTGAAGAAACTTCTTAAGCATTCATCGTTAAACAACAAAATTTATAAGCTTTCCTTCCACATATATTACTTTTCTTATATTTTGTCCGTTAAGGTACTTTGCTACCCTCTCGCTATTGACCGCCCGGTCTTGTACATAGTTTTGATTTTTGACTTCCGAGTTTTGAATCCCTATTGTATCCCTCAGCTTACCGTTGACCTGTACAACAATTTGCAACATTTCTTCCACTAAATATTTGTCTTGATATTGCGGCCAATTTTCTAAATGAACAGAATTAGCGCTTAATACTTTAGAGTGATAGAGCTCTTCGGCGATATGTGGAGCAAACGGCGCAAGTAACCTCAGGTAGGTTTCATATTCTTCTTTTGATACCTTTTTTACACTTAAGTAATTAAGCCATGTCATAAGTGCCGCTACCGCCGTATTAAACTGAAAAGTGTTTAAATCATCCCCAACTTTCTTAATTGTCTTGTGCATCATTGTAAGGTCTGATACAGTTAGATCTACTTTTTCGATTTTTTCGCCCAGGTCCCATACCCTTTTTAAAAATCTGTAAATCCCCGAAATCGCCCCCGAAGACCAGGGGGAAGTCGCTTCATACGGCATCATAAAACAAAGATAAAGCCTTACGGTGTCCGCCCCGTACTCCCTGACTACATCGTCGGGATTTACAACATTACCCCTTGACTTACTCATCCTGTTTCCGTCGGGTCCCAATATCACCCCGTGCTGCACCCTTTTTTTTGCAAATTCGTCAAATTTCACAAGACCCAAATTTTTGAAAAACTTCGTGAAAAACCTCGCATAAAGGGTATGACCCAGCGTATGCTCTGAACCGCCGAAATAAACATCAACCGGCATTAACTCCGAAACCTTTGATTTGTCGAAAGGAAGATCACCGAAGTGCGGACTCACATAGCGGTAGAAATACCACGCGCTGTCAAAAAACGTGTCAAGCGTTTCGGCGTCGCGTTTTGCACCTTCGGTACCGCACCTGGGGCATTTAACTTTCAGCCACTCCTCGTCGGTCGCTAGAGGCGGCTTACCCTTCGGGGTGTAATCAACGTTATACGGAAGCTCAACCGGCAAATCTTTAAAAGGAACAGGCACCAAACCGCACCTGCGGCAGTGCACAATCGGAACCGGGGTCCCCCAATAGCGCTGTCGCGAAATCGACCAATCGCGCAAATGGTAGTTTATTTTCTTTTCTCCCTTTGGTTTTGCCTTAAAACTGGTCTTAATTATCGGCAATTTGAACTTTTCGGCAAACTCCCTGTCCCTTTCGTCTGCATAAGGAACCGCCATAATCGCGCCCGTTCCATAGCCGGCCAAAACGTAGTCTGAAACCCACACCGGTATCTCTTTCCCTGTGACAGGATTTATCACATATTTACCGGTAAAAACCCCCGACTTGACCCTGTCCTCTTTTCTCTCCATTTCTGTCTTTCTTTGAGCTTTTCTGACATATTCTGATATTTCTTTTGCCAAAATTTTGGCAACAAATTTGTGTTCCGGCGCCACAACCAAAAAAGTCGCGCCGTCTGTCGTATCTGGGCGCGTTGTAAAGACTTGTATATATTCTTTGTTTTTATTGTCTTTGCGGGCCTTTTCTACAATTTCAAAGTTTAGCAGCATTCCCTCCGATCTGCCAATCCAATTGTTCTGTCCCTCCCTCACCTGCCTGGGCCACTGGGCTTGAGGAGGCTGACTCCAGATTAATTCGTCCGCGTAATCTGTTATTTTTAAGAACCACTGCTCCACTTCTTTTTGCACGACCTCCGAGCCGCACCTCCAGCACCTGCCTCCCTCGATATGCTCGTTGGCAAGTACGGTCTGGTCCACCGGACACCAGTTCGATAAAGCCTTCCCCCTGTATGCAATCCCTTTTTCAAACATCTTAAGGAAAATCCATTGGTTCCAGGTATAGTACTCCGGAAGACACGTGATCGCCGAATAATCCCAGTCGATCATGGTCCCCATTGTCGCAAACTGTCCGGTCATGGTCTCGATATTTTTCATGGTCCAATCTTTGGGATGGATTCCCCGTTTTATGGCCGCGTTTTCCGCCGGAAGTCCGAAAGCGTCAAATCCGTTGGGAAAGAAAACTCTGTAACCCGACATTCTTTTGTATCTTGCGTGTGCATCTGCCGGCACAAAAGCAAACCAGTGCCCCAGATGAAGGTCTCCGGAAGGATATGGAAGCTCGACTAGGTTATAATACTTACCTTTGGAACCTTTTTCCAAATCAAACTTATAAATTCCCTGCTCCTGCCATTCTTTCTGCCACTTTTCTTCAATTTCTTTTGGAAAATAACGAGTCATACCAATTTTTCAAATACCAACTTTCAGTTTACAATATATTTCAATAAAATTTAAGCTTTTAAAATCAATGAAAATTGAAAATTATAAATTGAAAATTTTTTTAAGTATAACATACTTGAAGTTTTATTCTAAATTACCTACGATAATAGTATGAAAGTTCTAGAAGAGTCTCTAGTTCTGATTTTATCTTTTATTATAGTTCTTGCCTGGTCATCCGGGAATTTCCAGACACTAACCGCTCCCTTCCTGGGTCTTTTGGTGGCAACATATTTAATCCTATCGCTTCGAAAACGCGGTAAAGGATTTATTACTTTAGGCGGAGACGGTCCGTGGGGAATATTTATCCTGAACACGCTTATTTTTGTCCTGGTTTTTGCAACCGGTTCGGTAAATTCACCGCTTTTTTTCCTTTTGTACTTCCTAAGCTTTGGAATAAGTTTTGTATTTGAGCCGGCAACTACTTTTATCTTTATAATCGGCGCGCTTATAATCCTACTGCCCGACGCTTTTAGGATAGACCTTACAGACAATATGATAAAATTAAGTTCACTGGTTCTTATTTCCCCCCTTGCCTACTTTTTCGGCAAGGAATACAGAAACCGTGAAAAAGATGAGGAAGAAATAGTAGAATTAGAGGAAGGGGCAAAAGAAGCAGCCGACACGATTTCGGAAGACGTAGACGAAGTTCTGGACGACGAAAAAGGTATTCTTGACAAAAAAGACGTAGAAAAACTTAACGACGTATTGGAAGAAACCGAAGAACTTCGCACGGAAGGAGCAAATCAATGAAAATTAAAAATTTTAAGCTGGGAATCGATTCAAATTTGATTAAAACATTTTATTTTATATTGATATTGGCCATAGTCTACCTCACGCTTTATATGCAATCGGCAAACGCCCAGACAATGACAAACTCCGACTATATACTCCAGATGGGAAATTTGAATTCCTTTTCCGGACAAGCTTCCAACCCTACCTATAACGTGACCTATACCGGCGGACAGACCGGAGCAAACCTTTTCAGCGGCCCGAACTACAAAGTAAAACTGGGGTTCCAATATATATATCCTTTTACACCGTTCAGGTTTAGCATTTCAAGCCTTTTGGTAGATTTCGGAATTATCTCCCCTACTGTTCCTGTTACCAGAAGTAACGTCCTAACGGTTGACAACAGCTCCGCTTACGGATACGAAGTCACTGTTTCACAAAACCACAACATGCGGGTAAATACGACCGGTCAGGAAATCCCGGCAACCACGTGTGACTCGTCGACGCCATGCACGACAACCTCCGCAAACAGCTGGACCGATTCGGTGAATTCCTTCGGACTTGGCTATAACTGCGCAAATACATCGGGAACCGAATGTCCGGCCGATTTTACAAACAGCAATTATTTCAGGCCCTTTGCCTCTTCGCCTTCGGCCGTAATTGTAATGTCAAACCCAAATGTCGGAACCGGCCAGCAGGTTACGATAACTTATAAGGTAAATATCCCGCAGAACCAGGCGGCTGGGACGTATACAAATGTATTAAACTATATAGCAACACCAAGTTACTAGAACATGAAAAAAGAATTTAACATCATAAACAGTTCTGTATTTAAAAAAATAATTTTAGTTTTAATTGTAATTTCTCTGTTTTTTGTTCTAAATACTAACGCAGCAAATGCGCAAAGCGCGCTTGATATAGGCATCTATCCCCCGATTATCCAGGCCCAGACGACTCCGCCCGCACAGGTCAAAGTTCCGATATACGTTGAAAATTTTTCGCAAAATAGCGTAAGCCTTAACATTTCACTAAAGCCTTTTAAGGCATCGCCAAACGAAAACGGGCAGGTGGATTTTTCACAAAATATCCAATACCCCGATCCTTTGATTACCCAAAGAATTATCGTGTTTGAGGGAAATAAACAAATACAAAATATTACGCTTTCGCCCAAACAGACCAAAACGTTAAGCGTTGAATTCAAAATCCCCCAAGACGAGCCAAAAGGAGACTATTATTTTTCGCTTGTATTTTCTTCCGCAGGGCAAAACCCGGGCGATTCAACCTCTACGCAGGCAACTGGCGCAGTTGCAACAAATATTCTTTTGACTGTCGGGCCGATCGGCAAAACCCAGGGGGTTTTGGAAGACTTTTCGGCTCCGCAGTTATTACTGCAAGGGCCGGTTCCTTTTACCGTGAGGCTAAAAAATACAAGCGACCATTACATTACCCCAACAGGTGATATCCAAATAACCAACATGTTGGGCCAAAACGCGGGATCAGTCAATCTTTTGCCTGTTAATATCCTTTCTGATTCTGTTAGGAGGATTCCCGATAAGCTTCAGGCAGGCAACAATTCTGATTTTAATAAAATAAAAGCGCTTGTTGACAACAGCAAATACCCTGTCGCTGTATGGCCGCAAACTTTCCTTATCGGGCTTTACAAGGCGGATCTTACAATATCCTTGTCTTCTTCTGGCCCTGTTTTTAAGAAAAGCATTTACTTTTTTGCTTTTCCCGCCCAGTATATCCTAGGGATATTAATAATTATCGGAATACTACTATATATAGTAATGCGCGTAAGGAAAAAGCTGGCGTGAAAACTAAAATTGCCACTTGACATTTTGTGAAAAAAATTACATATTAGATATGGAGACCTTACTTACTATTAATTTAATATAGTATAGAAAAAATAGATGGCCGGAATTATTAAAAAATTTATACTGCCCAGTTTCTTGATTCTTTTTGTGGGATTGGTCTTTACCTCTAATGCCCATGCCGCCACACTCTCCAACGCATCGGACACCCTATCTACCTCAAGACCTTCTGCAGCAGCGCCGCTTGCAACAAATCAAGCTGTAAATGACAGTCAGGCAACAGTGATTGATTTACCGACAACGGGTTATAATTCCGCTTTATGGCTTGCATCCGACTCGGCTGTATTGCAAGCAGATTCCGGGCAGACTTTGTCAACAGTGACTGTAGCGTCAATGTCTGCCGCCAACACTCCTTCAACTAACCAAAGGATCGTATTTTTTACCAATACTGTGGCAAACGCGCATCACGCAGGCACTGCTTTAATTACGCCAATAACTGCGGTACACATTTTTAAATTTACGGCAACAGATCCAATTCCAAGCGCGGGTAAGATTATCCTCACTTTTCCAACCGTTGCAAATAATACAGCCTCCCCTTCTGCTTCGGGATTTTCGTTTAATAATTTATCAAACACAAATGTCACGTGTTATCCCGCATCCGCCTGTGGTTCCAGTATAACTATTTCGGGAAACCAAATAACTTTAGTAAATAGCGCCGGACAAACTTCTG
>JAJYEF010000056.1 GCA_021785915.1 bacterium | reverse complement strand
CAGCTCGCCGGTAAGCTTTCCCCAGGGCGCCACGATAACCTCTTCCGATAATCTTGATTTTACCCTTGATTCTTCGGTAACCGTTGCCTCGGCGTCCGGGGACGTATTCTCGGGAACAACCCCTGGGACTTCAAAAGTTAACGTTACGGCATCCGACATAGGACAGAACTATAATCTTCCTTCGGGGACCAAGTTCACGATCGGGACAGACCCCAACGTCGCGGCAAAAAACGACAACGCTTTTTCCGGGGGAACAAAACAGACAATTACGATCGTCTCGTCCCAGGACATTGATAACCTTTTAACAGCCCTTCCCAAAAACCTGGAGCAAAAAGCAAGGTCCGACCTTTCACAAAAAACTACGAGCGGCAATACGATAATCCCCCAGTTCATAACCGAGACCGTAACGAACAAACATTACAGTAAAAACGAGGGGGACCAGGCATCGAGCGTAACCCTTACGGGAACCGTTAACTTTGAAGCAATTTCTTATAACAATTCCGATATGCAAACGCTCGCCGATAAGCTTTTCTCCTCATCGGGGGATTTTTCCGCGCAGAACTTGAACGTGACCGCAAAGAACATAAAAAGCGGAACAAATAACGACATCACCGCCGACCTGACGATCGGCGCCGACATACTTCCCAAGGTCGATATAGAGTCCCTAAGAAAAGAGGTCGCGGGAAGTTCCGTTCTGAAAGCGACCAATATCCTGATGAATATCCCCGAGGCCCAAAGCGTAAACATATCCTTTAATCCGTTTATTCCGCTGCTTCCCAAAAACCTGCCGTCAAACCCGAATAAAATATTTATAATTGTAAACTCCAGATAATGCTTGATTATTTTTACGAACACAAACCTAACCCGCGAAAAAAATTCATCCTGAGGATCGTGAGCATTTTATTGATGGTTTTAGGCGTCTCGATAATCCTTTATGTATTCTTTCCTTTAATTTCCTGGCAGATATACTTTGCCAACGAATTCACACAGCAGGATATACAGGAACCGATACCCCAATCAACACTCGTAAACGATACGTCGGTCGCCAACCTTTTTACGAGCGCGTCGCAGAGCTTTTCGGGGATAAATTACGACAACCCGAAGAATTGGTTCCCCAATTATAAGTTCGGGAAAAGCGGCAAGCCCGTGATCCAGTACTACACCATCTCGATCCCCAAGATAAATCTAAATAACGCCGTGGTCTCAACCGTCGATACAAATTTGTCAAAACACCTCGTGAATTACTCGGGAACCGCTTATCCTCCGCAAAAAGGAAACGCCGTTATATTCGGACACTCGACCCTTCCGCAACTTTATAACCCGAAGGATTACAAAACCGTTTTTACCTACCTTTATAAACTTTCTCCGGGGGACGAGATTGACGTGAACGTCGGTAACGTGCAATATAAGTATAGGGTCGAAAGCATAATCGTCGTCGACCCCGAGAATACGACGGTATTGCAGCAGGATTATGACGACAGTTTCTTAACGCTTATCACCTGTACCCCGCCGGGTACAATATGGAAAAGACTGGTGGTGAGAGCAAGGATAGAAAATTCATCATGAATATAATTTATAATTCTTATCAGAGGTTTTATAGGCTTTTAAAAGGTTTCTTTTTTGATTTCCTGCTGTTATTCAAAAAATTCATACGTATGGTCTTGGATCAGATACAATCAGGCGGTTACGACGATTATTAAAAATGGTAGACGAAAAACAGGTCGCGATCAACGCGATAAAGAAAAAGCTGCTCGGCAAAAAACTAAGGTATAAGGACATCTACGCGATAATGGACCAGATCGTCCAGAAAAAATTCGGCGATGTCTTAACGACCTATTTTGCCGCTTCGGGATACTCCAAAGGCTTTTCGGCGGACGAACTGTATTACCTTACCAAAGCGATGGTCGAAACGGGCGAAAAGCTCTCGTTTGAGGGCATCGTCGCCGATAAACATTCAATCGGCGGAGTTCCCGGAACAAGGACCACTCCGATAGTCGTATCTATCGTCGCAGCAGCCGGATTTAAGATCCCGAAGAGTTCTTCAAGGGCAATAACCACCCCCGACGGCACCGCCGACGATATGGAGGTGCTCGCACCGGTTAATTTCAGCAAAGAAAAAATATATGAGATTGTCGGAAAAACTAACGGCTGCATTGTCTGGGGAGGAAGTTTTAACCTTGCTCCAGCGGACGACATAATCATTCAGGTAGAAAAACCATTAATGTTTGAAAGCTTCGATAAAGTCCTGGTTTCGATAATGGCAAAAAAGATCGCTTTCGGCTCAAACCACGTAGTGATCGACATTCCCTGGGGGAAAAGCGTAAAAGTAAACAGTCTCGAAGACGCGCAGGAACTGGCAAAAAAATTCGTGACCCTTGCCAAAAAATTCAATATAAAATTAAGGGCCCTCGTACATAGGACCGAAGAACCCGCGGGAAAAGGGATCGGCCCGGCTTTGGAAATAAGGGAATCGTTAAGGGTTTTGCAGCAAAAAGTAAACAGACCTTTGGATTTGGAAGTAAGGTCGATCAACCTTGCGAGTAACCTTTTGGAGCTTTGCCTTGAAGATTCCCCCAGTCAAAAACAGGAGGAAATTAAAAAAACTTACGGAAATGCTTACGCCTGGGCAATGCATATATTAAGGACGGGGCTTGCTTTTAAAAAATTCCAGGAAATAATAGAGGCCCAGGGCGGAAACCCCAAGATAGACAGCGAGGAATTAAACTTAGGCGAATATTCTTTTATCGAAAGGGCGGACGAGGAAGGGACCGTAAAGGAATTAAACAGCAAAAATATAACTATAGTTGCAAAAGTCCTCGGCGCGCCAAAACAGAAAGGTTCGGGCATATACTTCCACCGCAAGATCGGGGACAAAATTCAAAAAGGCGATGCATTATATACACTTTTTTCGGAAAATGTGTATAATCTTAAGGAAGGAAAAGAGTCATTGTTGAATTTCCCGATTATTAGATTTTAAAAATACAATAATGATGAGGAAAATAAGTTTAATGAAAAGGATAACCGTACTTTTAGGCCTGATCGCATTTTTCGTAATCGTCGGGATATTCTGGTGGCAAAACGGACTATTGCCCGTCAATGTCAATAACAGGACCACAAAAGTCTTTATCGTAAAAAGCGGCGAAGGCGTAAGGGAAATTGCAAACAATTTGAAAAACGACGGGCTGATAAGAGACCCGATCGTATTCTTCCTTCTCGTACGCCAGCAGGGCTTGGACAAGCAAATCGAGGCCGGGGACTTTAGGATCAGTCCTTCGATGAACGCGCAGGAAGTAGCAAATACGCTAACGCACGGGATACTCGATATATGGGTGACTGTACCCGAAGGGTTGAGGGCCGAAGAAATCGCGGCGATACTAAAGTCCAAGATCCCGAGCTTTAACGATTCCTGGACCGCAAAGCTTGTTGCAAACGAGGGATATCTTTTCCCCGATACTTATCTTATACCAAAAGACGCAACCGTTGACCTTGTAATAAAACTTATGAGGGATAATTTCGACAAAAAATACCAAAGCGTCGCAAGTAAAAAAACCACGGACTTAACGAAGGCCCAAACAGTCATACTGGCATCGATTATTGAAAGGGAGGCAAAATATCCGCAGGACAGGCCCCTGGTCGCATCGGTATTCGTCAACAGGTTAAATCAGGGGATGCCCCTGGGGTCGGATCCTACGGTCCAGTACGCGCTCGGCTACCAAAAAAGTACAAACACCTGGTGGAAACAGAATCTAACCGTAGACGACCTTGCGATAAATTCGCCATATAATACACGAGTGAACACCGGCCTTCCGCCGGGACCTATTTCAAACCCGGGGCTTTCGGCGATCGAAGCAGCGCTTATGCCGGCCAACACGAATTACCTCTACTTTTATGCCGACAGTAAGGGGCATTTGCATTTTGCCACGACTCTACAGGGCCACGAGGCAAACATCCAAAAATACGGCGGAGGTTCATAAGACCAGGAAACAGACGGGGTATGTTTTTTTATGATGGTCGATCGACTTTTCCTACCTTCTTATTCTCTTGAAAAACCTGTGTTTGGGGGTTGATGCTTCCTTTTCCTCACCCGCCGGCTCTTTTTTAATTGCGTGGCCGTTTGATCCGGGTTTTACTTCCCTTAAGTCGGCGTTTTCTTCGTCTTCGACTTCTTCATACTCCTCAAGGTCTGCGATGTCGTATTCTTCAAGCAAATTCAGGAATCCGTCAAAGCCCTGCTCGGAAACAATTTTTAAAAGGTTCTTGCCGGTTCTTGTCGCAAGCAAGAACACGAGACCTCCTCCTATAATTAGGCCCAGGATAAATCCTGTTGAAAATCTGCTGTCTCCCGTATTATTCATTTTTTTTGTGTTTTTTATCCCCTCCTGCGTTTAAAATTCTTGCAAGTTTTGCCCCGGCTTTTAGTCCCATCGCAACCGAAGAAAGAGAAGATATGGGTTTGGAAACGCTTTCAGTGATTGTTCCGGTATCGTCGAGGACTTTGTTTGCCTTATCCAGAGTTTTTCGAAGCTCCCTTAATATGAAAAATACCTGGACTCCGAGCACTACAAGAAGAATAGTCAATACTATTACTATTATTAAAAGCGCTGTTTGGGCAGGATCGTTCATGGTCTTAAGTTATCTTAAATTTAGATTAAAGTCAAGAGCCCCTCACATTTATGGTCACCGACTGCTCCGTTTGCTTTCGGAATTTATTAATTGCCTGTATATCTATGGTAACAGAACCGGGAAAGACATTTATCGTTTTAGAAAAATTTCCGTTTGGGTCAACGCTTACTTCGTTTTTGTCAACGTAAACAGTCGCATCGGGATCGGTTTTTCCGACCACCCTTACTTCGGATGAGTAAATTACGGCGCCCGGTTTCGGACTTATTATGGTAAGCGCCGGGTTAAAGATAGCGCCCCTGTACTGAAAAAGAAGGTAGCCGAAGAAAATAAGGAATACCAGCGCAATTAGAATAAAACTGCGTCCTATCTTAAACCTTGAAACGGAAAACTCCTCTGTTTTCTCAAAGCTTTTGGGAAGGACGCTGAATGCTTTTTCTCCGCTGAATTCCCTCCTAAAAAGCGCCATTAACTCTTCTTCATTAAGCCCCAGATACCTCACATAGTTTTTGACAAACCCCTGCGCGTAGGAGACAGAAGGAAGTTTTGAGTATTCCCCTTTTTCTATATAGTCCAAAAAAGTGACCTTTATCTTTGTAGCCTTTGACACGTCCTCAAGGCTTAAATTCTTTTGTAGCCTTGCCGCCTTTAATTTTTCAGCTGCTGTAACCATATGTTTTTGGGGTTAGGATCAACCCAAGCCGGCCAAAAATTCGTCGGGGTCCCTGATTAAAACATCGCGGGGTTTGCTCCCTTCCGCCCTTCCGACCGCGCCTGCTTCTTCGAGCTGGTCCAATAACCTTCCGGCCCTGGCAAATCCTATACCAAGCCTTCTTTGTAAGAATGAAGCAGATGCCGTATTGTGTTGGACGATGATCCTTACCGCTTCCTGGAACAGCTCGTCCTTTCCGCCCGCACCCTTTGACGGGCCGCCTTTTTTAAGGATCAGATTTTGCGGGGCAAGGACCTCTTCGGTGTTATATACAACAGGCGGGTTTTCTGCTTTAAGGAAATCGACGAGTTTTCTTACCTCTTTTTCCGAAACAAAAGCACCTTGTATGCGCGTCGGCTTTGCCTGGTCGGGGGGAATATAGAGCATGTCTCCCCTCCCCAAAAGTTTTTCGGCTCCGGGGGTATCAAGTATTACACGCGAGTCTATCATCGAAGATACGTTAAACGCTATCCTGCAGGGTATGTTTGCCTTGATAAGTCCTGTTATGACGTCGACACTAGGCCTCTGCGTAGCCACGACAAGATGGATCCCCGTTGCCCTTGCCATCTGGGCAAGGCGCGCAATTGCATCCTCGACCTCGACCGGAGCGTATGCCATAAGATCGGCCAGCTCGTCGATGAAAATTACGATGTAGGGAAGGGTCTGGAATCCGGCGAGTTCATTATATGAATCTATATTCCTTACTCCGTGCTCGGCAAAAGTCTTATACCTTTTATCCATTTCCCCAAGTGCCCACTTAAGCGACGCCAGGATCTGGTCGACCTCAACGATTACCGGGGTCATCAAATGAGGGATGCCGTTGTATCCAGTAAGCTCTACCCTTTTGGGGTCTATCATTATAAGCCTTACCTCCTCGGGAGTTGCCCTGAAAAGAAGAGAAGTGATAAAGGAATTGATCATCACGGAAGATCGGAA
>JAJYEF010000055.1 GCA_021785915.1 bacterium | reverse complement strand
CATCTTATAAACGGGCCAGACCGCCGAGATTAAAAAAATATAAATAACAAGGACAATAAGACCAAGATTTATATCGTTTACTTTAATCTTTAACGCGGGGACAATTGCAAAGACCGCTACATTTATCAGGATGTAGGTAAGGATTATTATCTCGAGGTTCCATTTGAGCCTGTCGGCAAATTTCTTGGCCATACCCCACCTCTTTTCACCGTTATTATACACTTTTTGAAGCTAAGTTGACAGGAGTTTGAGTTTTCTTTCTCTTTTCCATTTTTTTATTTCCGCCTCTCTTCTTGCGGCCTCGAGGTGTGTCTTATATTTCTCTTTGTAGACAAGAGTTACCGGCCGCTTATTCTGCGTATAGAATGCGCCGCCCGTGATTTCGCCGTTATGTTGCCTGAGCCGCTTTTCCAGATTATTGGTGATGCCAGTATATAAAGTGTTGTCTGAACATCTAAGGATATAAACAAAATATGACATAGAAAATTGAATTTTATGCTTAATGGTCCGGCATTGACCGCCGCTTATAAAGATTTTATCTTTTTTTGCCATTCGCTCGGCACTTCGTCGCTTCGCTGTTTCCCTAGCTCACCAGCTTCCGCCGCCTCCCCCGCCTCCTCCACCGCCTGCAAACCCTCCGCCCCCGGCGCCGCTTGAAGACGCTGGGGCAAAAGTCGACGACACCGAGGAATAAAATCCTCCGTATGCTGCATAAAAACTTCCGGAGTAACCGGCATACCACGTAGGGCTGTAGTCGGGATAATTTGTCTTTAGGGCATCCATAAATTTATCGATATACCCCAGGGCTATTGCGTAAGGGATCATCTGTTCGACCGTTAAAAGATTTTCCGCCTGCCACTTGTAGTTTCGGTCCATGCTTTTAAGGAAGATCTTAAGCCCGTCTATTTTAAAGTCCGTCTCGTCACCCATTTGCGTCCTGCCGTTTAATTTCCGCGAAAGGTAAAAAAACAGGATGCCCAATACTACATTAAGGCTTATAAAAGAAAGTACGCATAAAACAAGAAGAAAACCTCTTTGGTATTTCGGGTTTTTCGTATAGTAACCCTTATTAACGAGGGAGTCGAAAACATCCTTTTCCATATTATCAAAGGTGGAGTAAAAACCCGCCTTTAAATCACTCACATCAACCGTATCCGCGGTCTCGAAAAGCTTGTCGTAGAGTGTTTTTTCGAAAGGCTCGAGCTTAACGGCGTCTGCTTTAAGCTTTGTTACGACCTGCGTTTTTGTATCGGGCAGAAGACTTCTGACAACCTTTTTCTCTTCAAGCTTTATGTATTTTCTGATAGCAAGGTCAAAAACCGTTGCAACAACATCATCCCTTTCAAGCTTTGATGTATCGATAGTTCCCGCAATTGCGGGTCTTATGATGTTTCCACTTCCGTCCTTCGGAACATCGAAATTAACAGCCGGTTTTCCGAACCTTTCCTTGCGCTTGTGTTTTAAATACCAGTAGAAGATGACCCAGGCGACGAATACGTTCAGGAATATGAAGATATACAGGAAATTTGCCATTATAAAGTTAAATACTTTCCCCGCGAATGTCTGCGGGGGGTTTTGGGACAGGATGCTTTTAGGGAAAGTCCCTACGGGGTACGAAGCAACTATTGTAAGCCCCTGGCCCGGAGTAAGATTGGAAGCTGCCGCAGTGTTTGCCGAAACCGTGCAGCTCTGCTCTTTAGATTTATATGCGCCCTTATAACAAATAAGGTTATTAAGGGTAGAGCTAAAATCTGTTTCCACCTGCGCGGTTGCTTTCTCTATAGGGACCGTCCAGCCGTTTCCGGTCGTATTCCAGTAAATCTCGTCGTGCGTTGAAAAGTTACTTCCGATCCCGTTTGCGACAGTATAACTAATAGTGTAAGTATGCAAGCCCGTTATCGTAACATTCGCATCCCCTATTTTAAGGTATGTCTGGTCGGCGTTGCCGCTTCGTATGAAAGGCTCGGGACTTTTGTCCATGAGAACTTTTACGTTTGAGATCGTATAGATCCTGTAGAGATTGCCCACCTTGGCATAGTTTGGGATGTAGCGGTAGATCCCGTGTTTTACAGCGCCTTCAAAATCGTATTTTATGGTTTCGGTAATGTCCATTACTCCGTTTTGATGCGCGAGGATAGTCGTATCAAAAGAGCGGATCGTCTCGGCCATTGAAGCCTGCGGATTTACCAAAAATATAAGGGAAAATACAATAAAAATTAAAAGCTTTTTCATAATGCAATTATACGCTTAATGATTTCCTGTTGCTTGTTGACGCAAAGAAAAAAGCCTGCTATATTTTCCCAAATGTCAAAAGCAGAGATTGACGTAATAACCGGATACAGGAATATATTCTCCGATGAGCCTTTATTTCCCGAAGAATTTGAAACGAACGAAAAAGACGAAACAGATGAACGGGTGGTTGAACTTGCTAATTTTCTCGGCAGCGCGCCGGTTTCTTATCTTGACATGGAAAGCGTGATCCCGATTGAAAGTTCCAACAAAAAATTGGGAATAATGTACTTTCTTACAATCGGAAGAACCGACGAAAAAGGGATCGTAAGACATGCTTTCCGGACGAGCAGCAGCATCGTTGAAAAACTTACCGACACGCTTTTGAACTTTGACGCGGAAGAAGGAGAAAGGTACAAAGAGCATCGCCAGATCCTTGAAAATCTCGAGTTTATCAAAGAAGAAACCCAAGACTCCTTTAAATGGGACATATTCTTAAAAAACCGCAGGGTCCACTGACCGCAGTAAATTCATAAGTATAAATAATAGATTCAGGTTGGTATAATAAGACATATAGTTGTCGGAAGATAGAAGTCGGATGACAGAAAGTGGATATCGGGTTTTGCCGGGTATTTGGGCCCTATCTTCTATTTTCTATGACCTATTATCAAATATCATGACGGCCAAAGATCTAATAAACATATATATTTCATTTTTTGAAAAAAGAGGTCACAAACGTATCTCAAACTCCCCCCTGGTCCCCGAAAACGACCCGACAACTCTATTCACAAGCGCGGGGATGCAGCCATTGATACCCTATCTTTTAGGCGAAAAACACCCTGCCGGAACAAGACTTGTCAATGTGCAGAACAGTTTTAGGGCTCAGGACATCGACGAGGTCGGAGACTCAAGACACACAACTTTCTTCAGGATGCTCGGGAATTGGAGCCTGGGGGACTATTTTAAAAAAGAGGAAATACCCTGGCTCTGGGAATTTCTGATAGAAGAATTAGGCCTTCCCAAAGAAAAACTCTATGTAACGGTATTTTCCGGGGATGAAGACGCAAAAGTATATTTCGATAAAGAATCTTATGATATTTGGTCTGATGTTTTAATGCGCCAGTCCTCCTTAGTAGACCCTCAAAAAAGGATTTTTAGAGCAGGTTCCGATAAGAATTGGTGGTCACGTTCCGGAGTGCCTAAAAATATGCCGGTCGGAGAAATCGGCGGACCGGACACCGAAGTCTATTACAGATTTGATGATAAAGATATAAAACATGATAAAAATTGCAGAGGCGATAACCCGGTGGACTGCGAATGCGGAAAATTCCTAGAAATAGCAAATTCGGTCTTTATATCGTATAAAAAAGAATCGAACGGAACATTTTCTCATCTTCCTCATAAAAACGTCGATTTCGGCGGAGGTCTGGAACGGCTTCTTGCCGCGGTTGAGGACACGCCCGATATTTTTAAAACAAGCCTGCTCACGCCCGTTATAAAAGCGATTGAACAAACCAGCGGAAAATCCTACGAGAATTTCACCAAAGAGATGAGAATTGTCGCCGACCACCTGGTGGCATCCTTGTTTATCGCATCCGAAGGCGTTATTCCATCCAACAAAGAGCACGGATATATCTTAAGAAGGTTGTTACGGAGGGCTTTTGATAATTTTGAGCTTTTGGAGGGAGAAGACCTTTCTTATGTGCTGGAAGAAATAGCTAAAGAGTATTCACAAACCGACGAGGTGTTAAAAGAAAGATACGAACAGATAAAAAATGTTATCCTCGAAGAAGAACAAAAGTACTCAAAGGCTAAAAAAATCGCGACCGACTATATTATCAAAAAATACGGCAACGCCGAAGATAGCGCCGCCCCGGTCAGGGAAATAAAAGCCGAGGACGCCTACATCCTTTATTCGACTCACGGCCTCTCTCCGACACAGATAAAATCTTTGGGTTTTACATTTGACGATAAAAAATTCGTAGGACTTATGGAAGAGCACCGCAAACTTTCAAGGACCGCATCAGTGGGCATGTTCAAAGGAGGCCTCGCCGACCACTCGCAGCTTACCGTTATGGGACATACCGCGACCCACCTTCTGCACCAGGCGCTAAGGGATGTTTTAGGCGATAAGGTGCACCAGACAGGCAGTAACATTACGAACGAGCGGATAAGGTTTGACTTTAATTTTGACAAGCTTTTAACTCCGGAGGAGTTAACAAGAGTCGAGGGCATAGTGAACGCAAAGATAAAAGAAAACCTTCGGGTACATTTTGAGATAATGCCGCTTGAAAAAGCAAAGAAAATAGGCGCGATAGGCCTTTTTGACGAAAAATATGCCAAAGACGTAAAAGTATATTTTATAGGCGGACCTGTTAACCCTTCGGCGGCATCTGGGCAACCCCGTACCAATTGGTACTCTGTCGAGTTTTGCGGCGGGCCCCATGTTGAGTTTACAGGCACACTTAAAAAGTTTAAAATAATAAAGCAGGAGAACTTAGGCAAGGGACAGAAGAGAATTTATTCCAAAGTTAACTCGCAAGTTTAAAAAATCGTAAACTGCGAGAGAATATAATCTATGAAATTGCCTGTACATTTGTTAGAGAAAAAAGAAAAGGCTGAATATTACCTCGCGCTGGTTCTAAGAAACGAAAAAGCAACCTCGGTGATTTTTGAAAAAGAGGGACAAACCATAAGATACATTTCCTCCGACGAGGAATATTTCAAAAACACGATCGAGGACGCGGAAACCGAAGAATTCCTCGACGTTTTAGACAAGGTGATAACTACGGCCGAGACCGCGCTTCCGGAAGAAATAGAAACCCACAAGACCCTATTCGGGCTTAAGGATTCATGGATCGCGGACGATAAGATCAAAAAGGAGTACCTGGACAAACTTAAGAAAGCGAGCGACGAACTGGCTCTCGAGCCGATAGGCTTTCTGGCATTTTCCGAAAGCGTAATAAACCTTCTGACAAAAGAGGAGGGAGCGCCTATTACGGCCGTTCTCGCCGAAATCGGGAAAAAATATATTACCGTTTCATGGATAAAAGCGGGGAAGATCCTCGAGACAAAGTCGTCAGAGATCCACGAGTCCCCAACCTTTACGACCGATACGCTTTTAAAACATTTCCAGTCACCCGGCAACCTTCCGTCCAAAGTGATACTGCTTGACTCGGACCAGGAGGATCTGACACAGGAATTTATTTCGCATAAGTGGAGCCAGGGGCTGTCATTTTTGCACATTCCGCAAATCGTGAGCCTTCCCGAAGACGCCTCGGTCAAGGCGATGCTTCTTGGGGCTGCTACCCAGATGGACTCTAACCTTTTGTACCATTATTCCAAAAACCTGGAAGACGAGGTGGAGAAAGTTGACGAAGAGAAAACAGGATTTCCTTCAAAACCACAGGCTTACGAAGAACCCGAGGAAGAGATAGTTCCCGGAACGGAAGAGTTGGAACACGGTAAGATAGGCAAGGAAGAACTCGAACAATTCGCAAATCCCGAGGCGATGGGTGAATTCGTTGGAGGAGAAGAAAGATCCTTGGAATTTTTCGGATTCTTGGAAGGAGAGGACATAATAGGTACCCAATTGCCCGAAGCGCCCAAAGAAGAAATTCCGCAAGAGGAAATAAGAGCCGAAATCGGAGAACTCCCGACAGAAATAAAAGAAGCGCAGGAGCGCAAATTCCCCGTTCCGGTAAACGCCGCGTTTGTGACGGAAAAAATAAGACAGGTCTTGCCAAAGGTAGTATCGGCTTTAAAAAAGGTCAGGTTTGATAAAAGCCTTCTTGCCAAAGCCGGAGGCAAAAACAAACTTTTATTGATAGTGCCGGCTTTATTAATTCTTTTGGTGCTGGGAATTTTGTACGTTTACCTTTTCAAGACAAGCGCGCAGGTGAGTGTTGTGGTGAATGCCCAGAGCAAACAGCAGCAGACCCCCGTTACATTTTCCTCGACGACAGATATAGGGAACAACACTTTGGCATACCAGGCGGTAAACGTTTCGGAGCAGGGAAGCGTTACGCAAAATACTACCGGCAAAAAGGACGTGGGAAATAAGGCGACGGGAACGGTTACGGTC
>JAJYEF010000054.1 GCA_021785915.1 bacterium | reverse complement strand
TCCCCAGGGGCTTGTCCAGAACTGGTAAAGACAGACAAAATGGTCCCTAAAATTTGCTCCGCCGCCAACTTGGGACAGGACGTTTGAATATTTCATCTCAAGTATCGCGGGCGCCGAGTAAAAGGCCGAAAGACCCGCCCCCAAAATAAAAGACGCTGCGGCATACATTGCATTTCTCTTTAGGTTTTTCCTGTCAAAAAGCAAAAGCAATACTGCGAACAAAACCGCAAAAGGCGCCACCATAAGGGCCGTAAGATTATGTGCCGTTATGATTCCCGCAAAGGATAGTGCAGAAACCAAGACTCCGCCAAGTTTTGACTTGCGCTTAAACAAGATCCATAGTCCGTAAAAAAGAAACGGAATAAGGGCATATGCAAAACTTTCCGCTATATCGCCCCTTACAAAAATATCAACGGCGTGGTAAGGCGCAAACATGTAAAATACCGACGAAACAAGCCCTCCCTTAATACCCCAAAACTCTTTCCCCAAAACGTACATGGATATTCCCGACAATATGATCGCTATAATAATCATGGTCTTGGTCGCGGCCAAAGCATTTGTTGTCAAACCGATGATACCTGATACATAAAAGGCGAGCGGGTCGTAGTAATTAAAAAGCGGATATCCGTATCCGTATCCAAGATCCTGGACCCACCGTACAGGGAACATGCCGTCACCAAGCGCCTTTGTCATTTCATAAGTTCTGGCAACCTGGGTATTGTCATGCATCGGGTAAAAACCCTGAATTAAAAGAGGTTTAAACGCAAAATACGCAAAAATTATTACCAGAATAAATGGCGCCAATATCTTTAAAAATTTCATAAAAATTTATTTTTATTTCTCTTGTAATACGACAGCGCGAAAATTCCTGCGAGTCCTATTATAGTAAGCATGTCAGCCAAAAGCCTTAAATTAGTCTCTTTGAAAACTACTTTAACGTTACTGATCCCTTTTCCAAGATTCAGACTGATCAATCCTGCGGGATTATTATAGCTAATCTTTGCCTGTTTTCCGTTTACAAAAGCTTTCCAGCCGGGGAAATAAATTACATTTATTGTTGCCTTTGTTTCGGAGGACAAATCCGTCTGGAAACTTATTTTTCTATCCGATACCAAAAGTCCGTTTATGACTGCGTTCCCTTTAAGGGATACTCTCTGGGAAGGATACGAAACCGGTACGTTCTTAACCCATTTTGGCATATATTCGTTTTTTACAGTTGTCGTATCCATATTGGTCGAATAGAAAGTATCGGGAAAATACTGGTAATTTATATTAGTCAAATAAGGGAATGCGCAGACAAAGACAAGCAGAACAATTAGGGCCGCAATACTTATTCTGATTCTTTTTTTGCTGTTTACACTTTGTATCAGAACTGCTGCCTGAAACGAAGAAAATACCAAAACCAGGGATATGAGCCTAAACGGAAACTGGATCAGACCTTTAAAGGGAACCAGGCTCCAAAATCCGGACGAAACGGGAAGGACCAAAAATAATATTAATAGACTTGCGACAACCGAAAAAACAAAAAACCAGTTTTTTCTATAACCGTTCCGAAAACTTAAGTAAACGGAGGCCAAAAGCAAAATCGCAAATATGGAAGCAAGGTATCCGTAAGTCGACGGATTTAAGAAATAATTATAAAAGTCTGATACCGGCGTATTTCCGAATACGGTAAACTGAAGGTCATAAAGTGCGGGAATAATAAAGAAAGATGCGCTTATAAGCCCCAAGAAAAATGAAACCAAAAGAAACTTCAAACTTTTAAAATTTCTCATAAGTCCGTAAATAAAAAGCACGGGAATAAATAAAAGCGCGAGGGTGTTATGCGAAAGAATAAGCAAAAATACGCCAAGCGATGTATAAAACAGACTCCTTCTTTCTATCTGCAAAAGTATAAAGGGGACAATTGTGAGCGATAAAACCTCCCCCACCGATCCTCTTTTATATACGTCTACCAAATGGTAGGGAAAAAAGGTGTAAACAAGTGCGCCTGCAAAAGAAGCAAGGTTTCCGAAACTTTTTCTAAGCCAAAGGTAAGTAAAGGCACTGGACAATAAAAGGCTTAACCCAAGAATTATTTTTACGCTCGTTACAAAATCGAATCGGAACAAATGAATAAAAGAACCTATATACAAAAACAGGGGATACAAAAAATCCGCGACCGGATATCCGTAACCGTTGTTTAGCCTTAATAAATACCTTACCGGAAACTGCCCGCTTCTTAATGCTTCGTAAAAAGCCGACAGCCTTATAACCATCCAGTTCCCGTCGTCGGTCAAGGGAAATCCCGGATGCACCAACACCAAAACCGAGGGAACCGCAAAAATAATTGCAAGGATTAAGAATTTATATTTTTTTATTATTTTTAACATAAAAAGTAAGGAAGAATAACATAATTAAACCGGCTGCACCGATACCAAGTCCCAATATGAAGCTTTCAGGCTTATAATAAAATACCACTCTGTGGTTTCCGGACGTAAGCGCAACCGCCCGAAACGCGTAATCGGCAAGAAGTATCGTAGAAGGTTTTCCGTCTATTTTTACCGCCCAGTCGGGATAGAAGTTGTCCGAAAGGAAAAGCAGTGCGTTTCCTGTAGTTTTAGTGTCAATAATTACATCATTTGGCCCGTAGGACACGAGCTTAGCAGAACCTGTTGAATTTTCGTCAATTTTAATATCAGGGTTTTCTTCCAAAATGACCGTTCTCCCAAGGTCTATATTTGTTCCGTATATAAGAGAAAGCGCCTGGGCTTTATTTTCTGCAACTTTGTAATCGCCGCTTACAAAAAATCTCGGCAATGCGCCGTTATTTTGGTAAACCTGCCAGGGATAAATCTTCGATACCAAAGTATACGAACTTTGAGGAAAAGTATTGTAATCCGGACTTTGCCATGCATTTACCAAGTCCTGTTCGTTGAGGATATATTTTACTCCCAAAAGATCCAGTATCCTTTTTCTGTAAAAATTAGATTTTAGGTCGCTGACTCCGTAGCCAGGCGCTATATTCGCGTCCGGGCGCGGAAGCATTACGGGCGGGTTGCCATTATCTGATGATGCCAGGAGCTCGCCGTATCTTGAAATATGCAATGGGTCGTTTCCCTCCGGAGAATAATTCATATCAACCGTTGCAAAATTAGCGGGGATATACGCGGAGCCGTATCCCCACACCCTACTAATGCCCGAAATATCTTTGAGTTTCGTTTGAACGGGAGTTTCGGGATAGATAAGGGCCTGAGGAGAAAATGGAGTAATCTTGTTGAAAAAATAGAAAAGGTCAAAAACCAAGATTAAAGTCAGTAAGACCATCGAAGCCTTTACGCTAAACTTTTTGATAAAAACTCCTGCCAGGATACCGATAAGTATTAGTGTAGGAAGCACAAGGTTTCTTATTGTTACTTTTAAATTTAAAGATAAATTAGGGCTAATCTTTATCAGAGCTAGAACTGCTGCCCAGACAAGGATGTAAAACAATATATAAAGGTACGCGGTTTTCCATTTGAATTTTTCCTCCGTTATAAAATGCTCCAGCCCCAAACTTCCCAATACAATAACGCTGAATATAAAAACGCTGAACTCCCTTGTTGCGACAGTTGTAGAGATGACGGGAATCGGAATAAGGTAAAAAAACTTAATAAAGAAAAGGTTCGTCGCAATTACTAAAGAAAGTGCGGCCAAAATTAAAAAGAATCTTTTTTCCAAAAACTTACTTTTGTTAAAAATGGCGTAAGCCGCAAAAAACATTATTAGCCCCCCGGGATATAAGACCCTTTCTATATATGTCCCGTTAAGCCAGTAATTTCTGGTAGCGGGATTTCCAAAAAAATCGGGGAAAAAACCCGTAACCCAGTAATAAACCGGCGCCAGATTTTTTTCAATCTGTGAAAGCGCATACGCTCCCCTTGTTGACTGAGAGAAAAGCTCGAGCGTAGGCAAAATCTGGAAAGAGGTAAGGAAAAAAGGAATTATAAGCGAGGCCATAAACAAAAGATTTTTCCTGTAATTTTTAATATTCTGTTTATCCGTAAAAATTAAAAATACATAGTAAAGGAACAAAACTACGTAGGTATAAAAAACGCCCTGAATATATCCCGCAACTATTGCAACGCTTAACGATAAAACTATTCCTAAAAAATTTCTAGCCATTGGTTTTTTAAAGTAAGATTTTGCAAAAAGAAGAGTTAGGGGAAGCCATAAAATCGTGCTCCCGATATTTCCATACTCTATCCATACGGTCATGTAAGACGAAAACCCAAACGCTACCCCGCCCAAAAAAGCCGGAAAGTCCTTGAGCCCAACTCCTTTTTTAAGGAAAAGGTACATGAATAAAGCCGCAAGAAGCGGCTGGAGCATAATTATCAAAGTCCATGCAAAATTAAACGGCAGGAGAAGATATAAAAAATTGAACGGGTAAAAAACCGCACTCTGGAAATCCGCCATCTGGGGATTACCGGAAAAGTTATAAGGGTTCCAGAAAGGGATCTGGCCCTGCTTCAGCTGGCTGACGGCAAAAAATCTCCACGGATAAATTTCGTTTATGACATCCGGCCCCTGGGCTTTGTTCGGGTATCCTCCGGGAGGATAACCCAAATAACTTTGCGCCTTATAGGGAGTCTGGCTAACGAGCAAATCTCCGGGAAAAGGAATATAGCCTTTAAAAACGGGCCAAAAAAATGCAAGCACTATTAAGCCAATGGCAAAATAAGGCCAAAAATTACGTAAGTACTTCATTACTTTTGTTGCGGAACTACCTGGTAAACCCTGTAAAAGTAATTCGTATTTCCCTGTCGGACTTTAAACAAAAGCTTCAACGGGAAGCTTGAGGGCAGAATCCTGTGCTGAGGCTGGTAAAAGATAAAATATGTCGGCATGCTCCTGGCTGCATCCTCGACTTGTTTGGGGAAAGAGTCCAGCGGCCAGTAGCCCTTAACCGTTATATTTTTATCCTCCAAAAGATACATTTCCATTGATTCGGGCATTAGCCCGAAAGTCCCCTCCGTTGCGACGTAAATTTTGTGCGTTTGGGCTTGTTCCTTGAAAAACGCAATGCTCTGACTGACTCCCCATCCTGCGGCCCAACTGTTTGCATACTGTGAATTGTCCGCATTTGCGATCTGGGAATTTATCGGATCTTGAGCAAACTGAAAGGACACAAAAAGAGGATACCAAACAAATACCGCGACAATTATCGGCACCGTTATTCTGGTTAAATTAACTCTGTCTTTGCCCCTGACGTACTTTAATGCTTCGCCGATTACGTAATTTAACCCCCAGGCCGCAAGCGGTAAAAGCGAAAGCGACATAAAATAAATAAACCTCGGGTATATAAGTTTTCCAAATAAGGCAAGAGCTGTAAAGGGAAGTACAAAGTATAAAAAGAGCAAAAGCTTCTCCTTAAAACTCTTTTTTATAAGGATCAAGGCGACTAAAATAAGCACGATGTATGGAATTTTCAGATATTGCACCAACCAACTGAAAAGTCCGCTGAAGTTACTGAAAAAATACGTAAACGGATGGTGTATCCACTGGGATAAGGGATATATAAAAACGTCGTTTTTCTCGGTAATCATTCCAAAAAGCGGAGAAAGCCTTAAGATACTGTATAAGCCGTACCCTATTACAACAGAAAATAAAGCATACGAAGCCCACCTTATAAACCTTGCCGGAAGCCCTTTTTTTGTAAAATCAAAAAGTATTAGCGTAAAAGGCAAAAGATAAATGCTGAAAAAATTAGTCGATTTTGTAAGAGTCCCGCCGCCTATCAAAAATCCTAAGGTATAGGCAACATTAAGCCTTGCTTTTCTTACGAGAAGGACCGAAAAATAAAGCGCCCAAACAAAAAATGTTCCCACCATTCCGTCCATTATCGCCATGCGGTCGTAAACCTGCGCCATGGGATAAAAAACATATAAAATCGCCGCAAGAAACGATGTCGTCTTATTTTTAAACATTTCATAGGAAAGTGCAAAAATCCCAAGCATGGTAAAAAATCCGCTTGTAACCGACACTAATCTTCCTGCAATAAGAGGGTCTTTAATAAACTTCATAAACACCATCGAAAACCAGACAAACATAGGCTGTTTGCCGTCGGTAAGGGAAATAAACCTCCAGGAAGCATCATGAAGCGCAATCTGAGCCCAACGCATGTAAATCGCCTCATCCGTGAATATGGGAAGCCGGTTGATGTAAATAAGTCTTAAAAAAAAATAAGAAGCAATAATAGCCACGCCAAGAAGAATTTCGCTTCTAAACTTTATTAGTTTTTGCATCAGGATAATTATAATCTATGCTTGAACTTCAAGCAAATCACAATTTTAGCGACCTGTTTGTCCAAAAAGAGTACACAAAAGGGATAAGAAGCGACAAGACAAGTCCCGCAAGCTCGAGGTTTGATATTATTTGGGGGTACCCTTTCGCATAAT
>JAJYEF010000053.1 GCA_021785915.1 bacterium | reverse complement strand
AGATAGGGGGAGGGAATTAGCGATAAAACTATCCCATACGCTTCCGCAAATCGGCAATTTGGGCGCAAGGCATACTACCCAGTGGTTACAGCAAGCTTGGGAAAGTCCGAAAGCATTGTCTTACGATGAAATGCGTGAAGAATTTATCCGTGAATTGCAAAGGCCCAACGCTTCAAAAGAAAGATAAATGCAATACCGCTTTGTTAAATTCAGATAGGGTGAACGGAATTTAGCAGTTTTCGCATGGAATATGCAAAATTAATGTTTTCCTTTTGGGATACGGTTCATGCATGCCCTCAAAAAAGCTGCAGGCTCGGAAGTTTTGTTGTTCTCAAGAGCAGATTGGAAATTATAAAAAGGTAGGCATAAATAAAAATAACACACTCTTTAAAGAAAAGTTTCCGATAATAATCCTTAAGCAGAAACTGATACAAGTTCGTTTAAATGTGTGGATTCCGAAATTGAAGTTTGCTCACCTTGCTCATACAACTCCTGAATTCTGAAAGCTTGTATCCTCATTTTAAAAAGGCTAAAATGCTTTTATGAAAAAAAGAAGCTCACAAGTTTCTCTATTCCTAATATTTATTTTTTTATCGCTGCTTTTTTATTTTGCATTCCAGGATAATCTTTTAAAACCTATTTCTCGTCCCTTGCAAAATGTTTTCTCTCCGGTTTTTTCAGCGGTTTACAGCGGCTTCTCCGGTATAACCAACTTTGATTCGGCTTCAAAAGTGAAAGAACTAAAAGACGAAAACGCTGCCCTTACGGAAAAACTGGTTGATCAGACCAAATTGCAACAGGATAACCAGGCTCTGAGGGATCAGTTCGAAACGGTAACTCCTAAAAGCACTATCCTTGTTCCCGCTCAGATAGTCGGCGCTCCCGGATTTATACCAGGAATCTCATTTCCTGAAACTTTTACAATTAATGTAGGTTCAAAAGACGGTATCAAGGCGGGTGAAGCTGTTATTTTGAAAAACAATCTTATAGGAAGAGTTACAAAAGTAAATTATTATTTATCAAGTGTGCTTCTTGTAACAAACGAGAATTCATCATTTACCGCAACGACCATGGAGACAAATGCCTTGGGTATAGTAAAAGGTCAGGGCGGAGGAGAGATGATTTTGGATAATGTCCTTTTGTCCGATAATTTGAAAGCGGGCGATATAGTTTTAACCAAAGGAGACGTCGGTGCTTCGGGAGCTGGTTTTATGCCCGGATTAATTGTCGGCAAAATAGTTTCTATAAGCAAAAATGCAAGCGATCTTTTTCAAAAAGCAAAAATAGAAAGTCTGGTTGATTTTTCGAAAATAGATACCGTATTTGTTGTAAATTCCCAATGAGAATATTAGCGACAGTTTTACTTTTCTTGGCATTTTCGCTTGAAATTACATTAACGAGTATTCCGCTTGTTTTTATTTTGCTTGTGGCTTTTGTCCCATTTTACAGAAATAACTTCATGTTTTTTCTTGCTTTTTTATTTGGACTATTGCTCGATTTTTTCGCATTTAGAGATGTTGGTATTTCAAGCATTTTCTTTGTAAGTTTTATTTTTTTAATGCTTTTATACCAGTCAAAGCTCGAAATCTCCACGAATTACTTTGTGTTCATAGCCACGTTCTTGGGAAGCTTCTTGTACATTTTTATTTTTTCTTTCCAAGGGTATATAATTTTAGAGGCATTAACAAGTGCGGTTTTTGGAATTTTAATATTTAATATTTTCAAAAGAATTAAGAACGCGCCCGATAAGTTTCATTTGTCAAATTCATAAATTTATATTCTTTTTATTTGAACCTTTATGGTAAAACCCGGTGTTGCTTTTGGCGACTTCATAATTAAAGAGACAACCCAAAAAAGAGGCAGGGATTTTGGGGAACATAAAGAGGGGATAAGGAATTATTTTTTGCCCCTTTTTTTTGCAGGGTTATTCTTGATACTTTTTGCAAGACTTTTTTTCCTTCAGGTTGTTGAAGGCTCCTATTATCGAAATCTTTCCGATAGCAACAGGACCAGAACGGTCGTAATTCATGCTCCGAGGGGAATAATTTTTGACAGAAACGGCGTTCCTCTGGTTTACAATACTCCCGGTTTCAGGGAAACGGTAAACGGAAAAACGGTTTTTCTTTCGCAAAGTACTGCGTTGTCGATGATTGCAAACGGCAACAACGATCTCGAGGTCGACAGCTTAAGGGAATATCCGTATAAGGAAGCATTTGCACAGGTCGTGGGATATATCGGACAGATTTCGCAAAGCGAGCTTTCTATGCCACTGTACGCGGGCTACGGCGCCAATGACGTTGTTGGCAAGGAAGGTCTTGAGCAGTACTACGAAAGTTCCCTTAAGGGAATCGACGGGAAGCAGCTTTACGAGGTCGATGCTACGGGTAAACTTGTCAGAAAGCTTGGACAGGGTGACCCGATTCCGGGCAAAAACATCACAACCACTCTTGATTTAAAGCTTCAATTGGCAGTTAACGAAGCTATGAAGGATGTAAAAAGAGGGGCGGCAATTGTTTCAAGCCCCAAAGGCGAGATACTCGCTATGGTGTCAAAACCTTCGTTTGATCCCAACCTTTTTACAATGGGACAAAGCTACAGGCCCGCAAGTAACAGTTCTTATTTTACGGTGCAAAGTATACTTGATGACTCCCAAAACCAGCCGCTTTTAAATAGGAGTATATCCGGAGTTTATCCGCCCGGGTCGACATTTAAGCTAATCGTAGCTTCGGCAGGGCTTATGTATAAAATAATTGACGGTAACTGGCAGATAAAGGACACGGGAATTCTGCGGGTCGGAAATTTTTCCTTTGCCAACTGGTTCTATACAGATTATGGGGGAACGGACGGAGAAGTAAATGTTGTAAAGGGTATCCAACGTTCAAATGACATTTTTTTCTATACCCTTGCCGGAAAAGTAGGGGTCGATAAGGTTTCCGAAATGGCAAAAAAATTTGGGTTGGGTGCCTCTTTGGGAATAGACTTGCAGGGAGAGGCATCAGGTCTTGTTCCGACTCAGGAATGGAAGCTGAAAAATATTGGTGAGCCATGGTATTTGGGAGATACTTACCATTACGGCATAGGGCAGGGCTATCTTTTGACGACCCCTTTGCAGGTTAACGGATGGACACAGGCAATTGCAAATGGCGGCACTTTATACAGACCCCATCTTCTCAAAAACGAGCAGCCGCAGATTATTTCGTCTAATTTGCTCGATACCAATGCGACCAATCTTATAAGGGAAGGCATGGTCGAGAGCTGCAATCCCGGAGGTGTAGCGTGGCCATTGTTTAATTTTGAAGTAAAAAATCCCAACCTTAAAATAGACGGAAAGAACATACTGCCTGTTGCATCCGCCTCATCCGATATGCGCCATGTTGTGCTTGCTTGTAAAACTGGCACTGCCCAAGTTGGAGGGGCCACTACGTTGCCCGAGGCTTGGATGACGGTTTTTGCGCCTGCCTATGATCCCCAGATTATAGTTACAGTTTTGGTGGAAAACTCCGGAGAGGGGAGTAACGTCGCGGGTCCTATAGCCAAGCAAATTCTTCAGTATTACTTTGGTAAGTAACCTTTTGTTATAATAAATTTATGGAGCACATATAGGATGCCCCAAGGGGTACAAAGAAAAATTACGGCTTATGGATCAAGGGCGACGGGGGCGTTTTAATCCAAGCTTGCTCCGGACGGTTTCCGCTTGCGATGTGAGCGGGCGCTAAAGCCGTCTGGTCATGTATGAAAACAGGAAGAAAAACGGTTGCGGTATTAAAAAACGAGAGTTTTGGGAGCGGATGGGATAGCAAGGAGACTAAGGACCTATACTTCCAGAACGTGTAGTCTTGTTTCGACGACGGAAATAAAAGGTATTGTTAAAATTTCAGGCGGTAACTATTCATTGGCATGAATAAAAGGATTAGTATGAAAGAGATTTCATTATTTCTTCGGCTTTCCGTACGTTGATGTCGTTTATAAATTCCTGCGATGTAAAGCTGTAATCGCCCGGGTACTCCGCAAAAACCTGAAGCGGCCCTTCCTGGTATTTTGCCTGCCCCAGACCGTCCCTGCAATTTAAAATGCAGTCGGCAACGGGGGAAAGACCAAGTTCCATCTGCTCCGAGCCCTGGCTCTTGTATCCGGTTATCACCAAAAATAAAGTTTTTCCGTTAATTTCCGCAGGCTCTGTAAAATAATGTGTGCAGGTGTCGGAAGGGTTAGGGCATTGCTGTCCTATTACGTAAGGTTTATCAAGGGTTGCATTCCCCTGCTGAATGGTAAAAACAAAACCGTTAGGTCCGCTAACCGTAACGCTATCCTGAGCTATAGTTTTACAATTATAATTTGACCTTTCGCAGGTCTGCGATCCGTAGGCAGGCCCCGCGACTACGTTCCAGTCGGGAGGATATATAAATGAAAGTTTTTCGTGGGGCATCGTATATTTTTTCCAGCCGGCGGTTGATATTGCGGCGTTTTGTGATATTTGTGCAGAAACGGTAAATGTTTTAACAACCTGTTCAAACGTATTTATCATGTCCGAGTCAGCCGGTTGGGCCGATATTTGGGTAAACCCCTCATTTATAGGGATACCGTAGCTTTCCACATTGTTATTTGTCAGTTTTGCCGATTTTACGCCGTTAATTTCAGCAGTAGAATAGCTTACGTTGGTTGTGCCTCCGGCAATTTTATCTGCAAGTTCCTGCATGCCGTTATAAGTTTCTATCAAGCTTGTGACAGAGATTAGAAGCTGATTTTTTTGCAGGGGCTTTTTTGAAGTAAAAGTGTCAAAGGTATCTTTGCTGTTGCTAAGATAAATAACCCCGCCGCTTGTAGTTGGCGCAACCAGATAAAAATCCGGAGGATATTTAAAAGAAATTCCGGTTTGGCTGTCTACATAAGTCTTCCATCCCGAAAGGGGATTGGGAGTGGGAGTTGCCGATGGCGCGCGTTGATTATTCACATGATTATTTTTGCTTATATAATTTGCGCCGGAAATAATAAGGACGATAACGATTGCAAGAAATAGTACGCCAATCAGAATATCTTTTAATTTTGAAGAGCGGTGATAGAAAAACGGATTAGTGGGGGAAGTTACGTTGTTAATATTTTGGTAGTCCGAAGGCTTTGCCGAGGAAGGCGGTTCCACAACTACTTGTTCAGCAGGTTGAGGCGTTTGGTCTTGTTCTTGCTGGAGAATATCCATTAAATTAAGTATGCTACAAGCCAATTATTCGTGTCAAATAGAGGTTATTGGGTGAATTTAAAGGTTGAAAGGATTTTTAAGAATAGGGAATAATCTGTTGAAGTGCTTTCAAAAGTTAGATCATAAATTTTACCGTTATAAAACATATGGCAATACGATACATATGCGCCGGCCCATTGAGCGTTACCGTAGTTTGGATAAAGTAAACATTTATTATTATCTACTGAAATTTCTTGCGATTGTTTATTGGTGCTGGGTATTTGATTATTTGTTTCAATGAAATTTTTATAATCTTCGTAATTTTTGTATTCTGAGCCTGATTGTTCCTGAACAGAAAAGTAGTTTCCGCTGACGAGTGTTTTTAGACCTAAGCCTGCGTCATTTTCTTTATAATTTTCCGACCCAAACTCTTTAAGACCCGAAACGTCGGAAGCTATTTCGTTCCATGTTGAAGGAAGCCGGATTGTGTAGCCGGCGGTGCTATCGGAAAATGCTTTCCATTTAGTAGTACTAACTGCGGTATTTTGGAGAAAAGAGGTTTGTTGATGAGTCTTTGAAGTCTGTAACGCAGTTTTAATATGTTCTTTGGCAAGCTTTGAGTTTATTTTTGTTTCAAGCATGTAGATTCCCGAGAAAGACAGGATAACTATGAATATTAAGACAACGGCAAAAATTATCCATTTCCAGTTTCCGGAAGGTTTAAACGGAGAAAAGGGTGGTTGAACTGTAATCTGCTCTGCCGGTTCGAGCGACTGGTCTGGTGCTTTACCGGAATTATCCATTGAATAAAGTGTTACATAAACTTATTTTGCTGTCAATTTTAAATTTGCTCCTTGGTGCACGGTTTAAGTGCACTGCGTACTTTTTAAAAAAATAATAAAAAAGGAACTTATCCCTTTCACATGTGCGCATGTTCAGGAACTGCGAGTTAATTTGGGGGACAAATTAACTCTTGACAAGCATGGTATAGTTTAATCTACAATTTGTTGTTAGTCTTTATGAAAAATTTAGTCGTTGTAGAATCTCCTACAAAAGCAAAAACAATTTCCAGATTTTTGGGTGACGGATATGAAATTATGGCTTCAATGGGCCATATCATGGACCTTCCCAAGAGTAAATTAAGTATCGATATAGAAAACAATTTTGCACCGGATTACCAGCAGATGCCGGACAAGAAAAAGGTAATTTCGCAATTAAAAGCCGCGGGCGAAAGTGCAGAAAATATTTTCTTGGCAACAGACCCGGATAGGGAAGGCGAGGCTATTGCCGCGCACGTTAAGGAAGTGCTA
>JAJYEF010000052.1 GCA_021785915.1 bacterium | reverse complement strand
AACAAGCTCATACGACTCCCCCAGTCTTATCTACCAGACCCCATACGCGGCAATGAGCATAGCCGAATATTTCAGGGACCAGGGACTAAACACACTGGTAATTCTTGACGACCTTTCAACACACGCTAAATTTTACCGCGAAATTTCACTACTTGCCCGCCGCTTCCCGGGCCGTGACTCTTACCCAGGAGACATTTTCTACGCTCATTCAAGGCTTTTGGAAAGAAGCGGGAATTTTAAGCACCCGACCAAAGGAGAAGTATCCATAAGCTGCTTTCCGGTAGTAGAAATAGTCGAGGGAGACTTTACCGGATATATAGCAACAAACGTAATGGGAATAACAGACGGACATATATATCTTGACAGCAATATGTACTACCAAGGTATGCGCCCGGCCATAAACCTCCCCCTCTCGGTAACCCGCGTAGGTAGGCAGACTCTCGATACACTGTCACGCGAAATGAACAGAAATCTGATCTCTTTTTTAACTTCCTACGAACGGCTTCAAAACCTTTCTCATTTTGGCCAAGAGCTGACGGACGAGGTAAAGAAAGACCTACGTCTTGGGCAAATGGTCTACGATTTTTTTAACCAGCCTTACCAGATAACTGTTCCAAAGCCTGTTCAAATGATAATTTTGTCAATGATAATGCAAAATCTTATAGACAAAAAGTCTACGCTTGATAGAATAAAAGCGGGGCTAATTGCGGCATATTATGACAGGGGGAAGCAAAAAATAATCTATGAAATTACAAAGACAAAGAACGTTAAGGCTTTTGACGAGAATGTGTTAAAAAACAAGCAAGTCCTTATGGATCTTGCGCAAAATTAGAATATGGCGCAGAGAAAACTGATAATAGAAGAGCTTGAAGCTCTAAACAACATAAAAGACCTGGCAGAAAGCTACGAGGAAATTGCCGCTATCGAGATGCAGAGGATAAGGAATTCCGTCTTAAAAACCCGTACTTTTCTTATTGACCTCTCCGACGTTTTTGTAGACTTAAAATCGTCTTACACAAGGGAAGTAGACGACCTTTTGAAAAGAAGAAAAGCGGGAGACAGGACTCTTCAACCGATTCTGCAGAAAAAAGGGAAAATTCTGCTCGTTTATCTTTCGTCCAACGCAAAACTCTACGGCGCAGTTACCCAAAACACTTTTAGGCTTTTTATATCTGACCTTAAAAAACCCGAATATCAAAATGCCGATATCGTAATAATAGGAAGCGCGGGAAAGGAAATGTACGAAGGTCTGGAAAACCACAGGAATTTTGAATATTTCGAACTCCCCGACACAAAAGTAGACATAGAACACATTAAATTCCTGATGCAAAAGTTCTTGCAATACGAAAAAGTCTATGTATACTACGGAAAGTTTGGAAACGTGGTAAAGCAGTCCCCCACCGAAACCAGCATTACCGGCGAAGGTATTTTTGAAACCGAAAAACTCACCCCTACCACGCGGGAGGACCGATTTATCTTTGAACCGAGCCTTGAGAAGATTTTCCGATTTTTCGAAACCCAGATTATGACAAACCTTTTCTCGCAAACGCTTCTTGAAAACCAGCTCGCAAGGGACGTTTCCAGGGTAAACGCCATGGAGCAGGCGCTTTTGAATATCGAAGAGCAGTCCAAAGTCTTAAACAGGGTTAAGAACAGGCTAAGGCATACTCTGCAGAACAAAAAGCAGCTCGAAACGATCTCCGGATTGGTTTTATGGGGAAGATAATGTATATTAAAATAATAGTATGCTTCGCGGAAAAGTTGTCAGCATCAGAGGACAGATAATCGAGGTCGAATTCCTGGAAGACAAACCTCGTATTTATGACGTTTTGGAATTAAAAGACGATCCTTCCACAAAAATGGAAACTTACACCTCAGCTTCGGAAAATAGTTTTTTCTGCCTTGCGCTAACCTCAATAGATAGCCTTAATCACGGATCAATTGTCGTAGATACGAATGAACCCATAAAAGTGCCAGTCGGACAGGAACTATTGGGAAGAGTAGTAGATACGCTTGGTAACGCCCAGGACGGACTGTCCGAAATTAGAACAAAAGAACTAAAACCCATAATTGCAAACGCCGTTCCTTTCTCGAATGTAAACATACCTAAAGAACTATTACAAACTGGTATAAAAGCTATCGATTTCTTTGTCCCGATAGTCAAGGGCGGAAAAGCCGGACTTTTCGGAGGAGCGGGAGTCGGAAAAACAGTTATTATTTCCGAAATCATCCATAACCTCGTCATACTTAACCCAAAGAAAAACGTGTCCGTTTTTACCGGCGTAGGAGAGCGCACAAGAGAAGGAGAGGAACTTCTCGAAACTTTAATTGAAAGCAAAGTCATGCAAGGAGTAACGCTTATTTACGGAAGCATGGGGGCAAACCCTGCCTTAAGGTTCAGGACTGCCTTTACTGGAGTAACCATGGCAGAATATTACAGGGATATTTTGGAAAAAGACGTACTTTTCTTTATAGACAATGTCTTCCGTTTTGCTCAATCCGGGTATGAGCTCTCAACCCTTATGAACGCAATTCCATCCGAAGGAGGATACCAGGCGACGCTCACCTCGGAAATGGCATCATTCCATGAAAGACTGGTATCAACCCTAAAAAACTCTATCACAACCTTCGAAGCAATTTACGTACCGGCAGACGACCTTACAGACCCGGGCGTCCAGGCAGTATTTCCATACCTTGATTCGGGCATTATACTTTCCCGTTCTGTTTATCAGGAAGGGCGTTTTCCGGCAATTGATATACTCTCGTCGAATTCTTCGGCGCTCAATCCGGATGTAGTCGGAGAGGACCATTATCAAACGGCTCTCGAAGCCCAGACTCTTCTTAAAAAAGCAACTTCTTTGGAAAGGATCGTATCACTCATTGGCCAAACCGAACTTTCCGCAGAAGACCAAACCTCTTATAAAAGAGCCCAGATGCTTAAAAATTACATGACGCAAAACTTTACGGTCGTAGAAAACCAGACGGAAAAAAAAGGCGTGTACGTCCAGCTCAAGGATACCATTGCTGACGTGAAAGCTATTATGACAGGTAAAATTGACGAGCTTGAGCCGGAAGATCTTATGTATATCGGAACCCTTAAAGACGTAGAGGAAAAAATTATGCTTAAAAGGTCGAAAAAGTCGGCATCCACTTCGGACGGACAAACAATTCAGGGCCAAACGCAATCACAAACTCCTGCTCCACAAACGGCGGAAACTCAACCGACCACAGCCAGCGCTGAACCGGCAAAGACGTAATATATCGAAGTATGTCAAACGATAAAATACTTAACGTAACTATACGCGATACCCAAAATATCATCTTCCAGGGAGAAGCGGATAGGGTAAGCTCCTATAACGAAGTCGGAAGGTTTGACATATTCCCCATGCACGCAAATTTTATTTCAATAATCAACCAAGAAATTGCAGTTTATAAAAAGAATGTAAAAATAAAAGAATTAAAAATTGAGCAGGCAATTATGAAAGTTAAGCAAAATCAGGTCCACATTTTCCTAGGGATTGAAACCCTTTTTGTTGACGAAACTGCTGCTTAATCCTCTACTTTTTAACCCAAAAAAGACCACTTTTCACAGCCTCTGGCCTCAAAGTCGTGCTGTAAATAAGAAATAATAGCTTTAACAATATAAAATTAGCTTTGCGATAATTTTAAATGTTCTAAATATTAAATATAGCTTGTCAAGACAATCCAAACATACTTCCCAAAATTGGTACCATTTGAGGCTAAGTGATAGGGTTTGACCTATTGACTACTATAATAAAAAGCCCTAGATTGAAATTAGGCACAAAAATGTAATAATTTTCACAAGCATTTTTAAGCCTAGGGAATTAATTAAAATCATTAATGGACCAAGCTCGCCCAGCCAATCCAAAACTATTAAGCTTGCAACAGGCTGCTGAAAGTTTAGCGGTTTCTGTTAACGTCCTTCTTGCCTGGAAAAAAAGAGGAATTCTTAAGCCCTCGGTAAGCCTTAACGGCAAAAGCTACTACTCCGAATACCAGATACAAAAATTTAAGGAGTCAAGAAGAGGCCAGGAATTGCAAGCCTCGGAAACACAAGAACAGACTCAAACTGAAGTTTCTTTAGAATCAAAACCTCAAGATCAGCTTGGGCGAGCTGGGTCCGAGGTTGTCACACAAGGCGAGCAACAACCCCCTACGAAAGGAGGTGTACCTCAAGCCTTAGAAGAAAGGCCACACAAGCTTTTTTATGAACTTTTGAGGCTAATCGAGAACGGCCTTTATCGTGATGAGTTTGCCAGCCAGTATAATGAGAGTAAGGAAAAAGCTCTTGACAAAAAAGGTTCGGGAAAATCGAATCTGAGCAGGCTTTCGATCGTCGGAATCTCTTTAGCCTTGGTCTTGCTGGGACTTTTGACACAGCAAAACAGGTTCAGTTTCCTGTTTGAAAAGCTTAACCATGCAAATCAAACCCAAGGTTATCTTAGCAGCGTAAACGGTCCTGCTGTTCTGGCAGCTTCGACTAGCAAATACCAAATTACCGGAGGCATCCTGTTTACCCTTCCCTTAACCGAGAAAGAGAGCGTAACTCTTCAAAAAAATCTTCAGGTAGGAGGAACAAGCGTATTCAAGGGCGATATAACCGCCCCTAACGTTGTCTACAGCATAAAAGCCGGCGACCATATCATAATTACCAACGCGGCAAGCCAAAACCCGATAATTTCGGCGGACATTTCAGGCCTCGTCTCAAGCCTGCAAGGCCAAACGGGAGACATCACCCTGCAGGCAGGAAGCGATATATCCATAAGCGGGCTTACAATAAGCAACACCTCTACCCTCGCATCCGTTGTGGCACGAGGAGGCTGTCCTTCGTGCATTCTTGACTCAGACGTTTCGAACTCATTGACAATCGACTCAACCGGAAATATAGCAGGCGAAGCAATAAAAACTGGCGTAATTTCTCAGACAGTCGGAGGCACAGGAATCACCAGCTACAACCCGGGAGATTTAATATACGCAGCCTCAGGTTCGGCTACCTTAACAACCTTACCGGCAGGCACAGCCGGTCAGTTCTTGGTCATAGGCGTTGCGGGAGTCCCGAGCTGGGGAAGCGTAGGCTCGTTTGCCGTTGCAACCGTTGAGCAAAACGGAGTGCCGGTATCCACCACGACCAATACGTTAAACTTTACCAATAGCGACTTTAGCTTGACCCAATCGCCGGTCGGCCAGGTTAATATCCAGCTTGCACAATATTTGAATTCCGTAATCGGGACCAACAACAGCTTCAACATTAAAGGCTCGAGCCTAACATTCAGCGGCGCAGGCAGTATAACATCGGCAACTGCTAGCGCCTTGACTATCGACTCGGGAACAACGGGCACGCTCAACTTAGGCACCGGGAGCAGTTCCAAAACGATAAACATAGGAACTAACAACGCCGCGGTCAACACACTTAACTTGGGGTCACTGCTTGGAACGATAAACCTTTCTTCGGATACGATCCTCATACCAAACGGAAGGCTCGGTATCCAGGCTACACCGAGCGCTCTTGACGCCAGCAACAACCCTTTTGCTCTTGAGGTACACGGAACTATAGGTCCGGATGCAAACGGAGTGTATGACTTAGGCTCTCCTACCCTTGAATACCGAAATTTATACTTAACAGGCCAGACTACCTCCGGAGGAAACATTACGATCGCAAACTCTGCTCCGTCAATTACTTTTATTGATACGAGCGCTGGCCAAAACCAATATCAAATTTTGGTAAACAATTCCGACTTCTCGATCACGAATGCCTCGACTAGCGCGGTTGCTTTATTTGTTAACGGAGCGGGAGACGTTTCGCTCGCAGGAGGCTCTACAAGCACGGGCTGCACCGTGTCCGATGCTACGGGAAATCTGGTTTGCGCTGGTTCGCTTGCCTCACTTGCACCATCAAACCAGCTCATACTAGGCCAGACTAATACAACTACGATTAATGCAGCTACCCCTTCTGCTTCGGTCATAGCAACCATTCCCGCACTTTCGGCAAATGATACTTTTGTGTTTGAAAACCAGGCGCAGACTCTAAACAACAAGACGATAGGCTCCAGTGGGCTTACCTTTTCAAGCGCAACTTCGGACCTGACAACTCTTAGTAACGGCAACCTGACCATTGCACCAAACGGCACCGGACAGATAATACTTTCAAACCTTACGCAGATACCTAACCTTTCGGCAACTGTCGGCACAACAGTTATATGTCGAAATGCATCAAACCAACTCTCTCTTTGTTCATCAAATGCTCTGAACGTATCTCTGCAGGATGCCTATCAGGCAGGCAACTCCATAAACGCCACGGACACATACGGTAATATCGACTTTACCCTTGCAACCGGCAGCGCCAGGCTTTTTACGGTTACAAATGCGGGGACAGCAAGTGCAGCTTTAGTTTTAAACGATATAAACAATTCTGCCATACAAAACGCCCTACAGGTTGAATCAAACGGGACGATAAACCTTGCGATA
>JAJYEF010000051.1 GCA_021785915.1 bacterium | reverse complement strand
AGACTTGCCATAAGAGTTAATTGGCTTGAAGAAAACCCGGGCGCCATAAGCGAAGAAAATTCTCTGGCAAAAACAAAAAGGATAAGGGAAAACAAAGCAAAAACCACAAGGCTGACCGCGAGAAATGTAGATGCCACCCTGTTTGCTTCATGAGCCTTGTTTTTTGCAAGATAATCGGAAAAAACAGGAATAAAAGCCGACGACAGCGCTCCCGCGATTATAAGCTGGAACAGAAAATCCGGAAGCCTGGTAGATGCCAGATAAACCCCCAAGATATTGGAGGCGCCAAATATCGAAACGAGGAGCCTCTGTCTTAATAACCCGAGTATCTGGGAAAATACGATCGTAGCCATTATCACAAAGGCCGCAGATAAAATGTTACTCTGTTGTTTTAGAAGGAAATTCAAACCTCTCTTAAATAAGTCTCCCGGCATAATAAAATTTCCGCATTGAAGCGGTTGTTTTTTACAGTATACCATGCTAAAATACCGCCATGCCAGTAATAAAGTCTGCCAAAAAAAAACTAAGAAAGGATAGAAAGAGGGAAAAATTCAACGAAGAGATAAAATTAAACTATAGAAAGGCTCTTAAAGACGCCCTAAAGTCCAGATCTTCGGAGAAAGTAAGAGTTGCGGTAAAACTGGTCGACAAAGCCGCAAAGAAAGGGATAATCCATAAGAACAAAGCGGCAAGGATTAAGTCCTCGTTGAGTAAAGTGGCAAAACCCCAGGCAAAAGGCGTTAAGAAAACAAAGCCGGTGAAAAAGGCTCCAAAAAGCAAAAAATAAGCACATTCTGCTTTGACAAACCCCCGAAAAAAACGTAGACTAAACTTGGTATGGCGAAAAGACCGGATTCTATTAACTTGCTCAAAAATTCTAACGAAAATACTGCAAACATCGTAATAAACTGGGCTTTAACCATAGGAAGACTGTTGATAATTATCGTCGAAATTGTAGTTTTAAGCGCACTCGTTTACAGGTTTATGTTAGACTCACAACTTCGGGATGTTAATTCTCAAATAAACCAGGATCAGGCAGTTTTAAACCAGCAGAAAAAAAATGAGGAAAATTACCGAAATTTGCAGGATAGGCTTGCCTTGGAGGCGTCATTAATTAACCAGGGGAAAGACCAAGTAAAAACGTTCAAAGATATCGTGAATTTTGCCCCCCAGGGAATGACTTTTACAAGCCTTTCGACGGGAACAAACGGGATAGAAATAGTTGCAAATGTAAATTCGATATTTCCCTTAAGCACGTTCATAAATTCCCTGAAAAATTATCCTATAATAGATTCTATCAGCATCGATAAGATCGAGAATAATACTGCAAACGCAATAATAACCGTAACCATCTCGGTTACCCTAAAGGGACAAGGAGGCGCAAATGCAAGTACCGGGAATTAACGACCTAATACTTAAAAACGTCAAAAAAGAACGTTACCAGAAATATGCGGAACTGATGCCGGATTTTAAATCCGAGAAGAACGGGAAGATAATTACGATCGCCCTCACTCTTTCGATATCGATAATCCTGATCATTTTCGTGATAAATCCGACTTTTTCGGTAATTGCCGGATTGCAAAAACAGCTAAGTGACGACAAATTCCTTGAGCAAAAAATGCAGGAAAAGATACAGGATCTTGCCAGTCTCCAACAACAATACCAAAAGATAGAAAACGATTTGCCGTTGGTTTATGATGCCGTACCCCAAACCTCCGAAGTACCAAAGTCACTGGCTTTAATACAGGCAGCCGCGAATCAGAGCGGGGTCAGTGTAACCAATCTCCAGGCATATCAGGTAGAAATATCGAAAGACGCGCAGATAAATAAACAATATTCGTCTTACGAGATTAATTTTCTCGCCAGGGGAGATTACCAAAGCTTGATTAATTTTTTGGGTACCGCAGTTAACTTTCAGAGGATTTTAAAACTTGAAAGTGTTACAATCTCAAAATCAACAGACACTAAAAACCAGGCATTGATTCTGAACATAAAGTGCAGCGCATATTTTAAGGAATAAGTTATGAAAAAAAGGGAATTAATTCTTATTTTAGTTTCAACTTTTATTATCGTAGTTATATGGGTAGGTTTTAATATCTACCATAACTTTGTAACCTCAACCATATCTAACAACGAGGCGATTCAAATTGCACCGATAAATCCTAATTTTGACACTAAGACCATAAGTGAACTTAAGCAACGCGAAATGGTTACTCCGTTTTACAATGCTACCGGGTCTTCGGTTGTTTCCCCTACCCCGACGCCGTTACCGATACCAAGCGTATCGCCGGCCCCCGTAAGTACCCAGAGTGCGACTGCTGCCAGTTCCGGAGGAACCTTAAACCCATGAAACTGAAATTCTTGGAAACCCGTATCCCGACCTTGTTGGGAATGTTTATAATTACCGTAGGCCTGGTATTGGCTACACTTTTTACAAATAATCAGACCAATTTACAAAGCGGTGCGCAGGTAGTCAAGCAGCCCCAGGACGTAAGGATAACCAATGTCACGGATAAATCTTTCACGGTTTCCTACAGGACCGAAAGCCCGATAAGCGGTACGCTAAATTATGGAACGGATAATTCGCTGGGTTTAACGGCATTCGATGAGAAAGATGCTTCGGGAAATATAGGAAACAGGATCATCCACAGCATTACCATACAAAATCTCCAACCCTCGACTAAATATTACTTTTCCATACTAAGCGGCGGGGAGACATATTTGAATAATGACCAAAACTTTGAGGTCACAACCGCGCCAAGTCTTTCTTCTCAAACTTCCAATACGGACATAAAGGGGAAAATAATCGACCCGGATTCCACCGTGCCGAATGAAGCGATCGTCTACGCCACGGCGGACAATGCACAGGTCGTATCATCTTTGGTTAAAAGCGACGGGACCTACGACCTTGTGCTTAACAATTTATTGTCATCTGATCTGTCCAAACCTTTTGTATTCCAGGCAAATACAGTAATAAGAATGCTTGTTCTGGGGCAGTCTTCAACTTCGAGCGCCCTTATTTATTACTCGCAGGTCAATGACGTACCGGTAATTACGCTCTCAAATAACTATGACTTCAGGTCGGAACAGGCACCCGCGGCAACTTCCTCCGCGCAACCGGAAAGCTTTCCAAGTCTTGAAAGCACCCCGTCTTCTAAACTTTATACCCCTAAAATATTGACCCCTCAACAAAACCAGGGCTTCTCCGACCAGGCCCCTCTTTTTAAAGGAACTGCTCTTCCCGACCAAAGCGTTCAAATCACGATCCACTCGGCTCAAGTTTTAGAGGCAACCGTTTCGGCGGATGCTTACGGAAATTGGAGCTATTCGCCAAGCGCAAACCTTTCACCCGGCACACATACGATAACCATCGTAACAAAGGATGCATATGGCATACTAAGAACTTTGACCCAATCTTTTGTCGTATACGCCCAGACCGGAACAACAATTTCACAAACTCCTACGCCGACGCCGACGCCTCTTCCGACCTTCACTCCGACCCCGACTGCATATAATTTGACACAGGCTTCGCCTTCGGCTAGCCCTCAAAACCCGTTGCCTGCTACCGGAAATGCGTTTATAATTACTGCCGGGATTGTCGGCTTTATAATTTCTCTTATAGGAGGCCTACTTTTCCTTCTGTCGAAAGGCGCATAATCTATGAAAGTAGCCGTAATCGGAGCTGGGTTTACCGGTCTTTCCGCAGCCTATCATCTTTCAAAACAAAACCATCAGGTTTCTGTTTTTGAAAAAGAACGGCTAGCGGGAGGACTTGCCGTCGGATATAAGGAAAGTGACTGGAACTGGTCTTTAGAAAAACATTACCACCACTGGTTCACAAATGATAAGGCAATATTAGACCTTGCCAAAGAAATAGGCCATGAAGTTATCGTCAAAAGACCGAAAACCTCGGTGTTCGTAGGAAACAGGATCTATCAACTCGATTCACCCATATCCGTTCTTAAGTTCCCTCCCCTGACAATAATAGAACGCATAAGAATGAGTGTCGTATTGGGCTTTTTAAAAATAAATCCTTTCTGGGAACCGCTTGAAAAATATAAAGCGTCAGAAGTACTTCCGAAATATATGGGTAAAAAACCATACGAAATGATCTGGGAGCCTCTTTTTGTAAACAAGTTCGGAAAATTTTCAAAGACAGTTTCTCTTGCCTGGTTTTGGGCAAGAATACAAAAAAGGACCCCGTCCCTTGCATACCCGAAAGGCGGATTCTCAAACTTCGCGGATAGACTTGTCGGGGAAATAGAGAAAAACGGCGGAAAAGTATATTTTAATACCGAAGTTACCGAACTTTTTTCCCGCGGTAAACCGGCGCTAAAATTTAAAAATAATAAAACACCGGAAACGAGTGAAAGTTTTGACGCCGTAATAGTAACTCTCCATTCCTTTCTTTTCCAGAAAATCTCTCCCCGGCTTCCGCAGGATTACAGAAAGAATTTAAAAAAATTAAGGGGTTTAGGGGCCATCGATCTGGTTTTAAAACTGAATAAGCCTTTTTTTAGCGACGGGACTTACTGGCTTAATATCTGCGATAAAAATGCACCGGTGATGGCCGTTGTGGAACATACGAATTTTATGAATAAAATTAATTATGGCGGTCAAAATTTACTTTATCTTGGGAATTACAGGGCATATGACGATACATATTTTTCAATGACCAAGGAGGAACTCTTAAGTAAGTTTGATCCGTACCTCAAAAAAATCAATACTGATTACAGAAAAAGTTTGGTAGGCTACGAGCTTTTTAAAGCGCCCTTTGCCCAACCAATAATTCCGGTTAATTATTCCAAGATCATCCCTTCTTTTAAAACCCCGCTTAAAAATATCTATCTTGCCAATATAGAGCAGGTATACCCTTGGGACAGGGGAACGAATTACGCCGTAGAACTCGGGGAAAAAATCGCAGCTCTTGTTACCAAATGATAAAAAAATATCTGGAAATTTTAAAAAAATATAAAACGGAAACCGCAGTAGTGTTGTTCTCGCTGTTTTTTTCGGTAGCGCTGATGTTCTCGACATTTTCATACGTAAACGGTTCGATGCTGATAGCAACAAAAGCCTGGAGCGATTTTGCAAGCCACATACCGCTGATAAGGTCGTTTGCTTTCGGAAATAATTTTCCGCCCCAATACCCGCTTTTTTCGGGTCCTCCAATTAAATACCATTTTCTATTTTTTGCTTTTGTGGGAATATTGGAAAAACTTGGACTTAGAATTGATTACGCACTGAATATACCTTCGGCTTTAGGCTTTTTCTTATTACTTTTGACGATATATTTCTTTGCCGTTAAACTCTTTAAGTCAAAGGCGGTAGGTGTATTAAGTATACTTTTTTTGCTATGCAATTCGTCTTTGGATTTTTTAAACTTCTTTGCCAAATATCCCCTGTCTACCCATACATTGTCCGACATAATCAATAACAACCAGTTTATGTCATTCGGGCCTTACGATGAAAAAATAATTTCCGCCTTCTGGAACCTGAATATTTATACTAATCAAAGACACCTTGGCTTATCCTATGCTGTTTCCATGCTGCTGATCTATTTTGTTATCAAGCCTTATCTTGAGAATAAAAAGCCTGAACTTAAAATTAACGTAATAACGGGAATTATTTTAGGAATTACATTTTTCCTGAATATAGCTGTTACGTTAATGTCGGCGATAATCCTGGGGATGCTTTTTCTACTTTCCAAAGGAAAAAGGATCAGCATATTAATAACTATTATTATCGGCGGGGTCATAACTTTTCCGCAGTATTTATATATCGAACAACAATCGGTGTCAAAAACTTCCATTTTTTTGGGTTATCTTGCAAATAACAGTTTGACTATAACAAGTTTTATCAACTACTGGTTTCAAAATTTAGGGCTTAACTTAATACTCATTCCACTCGGTTTTATCATCGCCCCCAAGAAAGCAAAAATTATTCTTATAGCCTATTTCGCGCTTTTTGTTGTCGGAAATTTATTTGAATTTTCACCCGATATTGCCGCAAACCACAAATTTTTCAACTATTTCGTAATTATCGGAAGCATGTTTACCGCCTATCTTTTGGTAAGACTCTGGGGTAAATTAAAAGCCCTGAGGCCTTTGGTAATAATCCTTGTCCTTTTATTAACGCTGTCCGGATTTATAGATATTTTCCCGATTTTTAACGATACAAAAATTGCCCTGGCAGACTACCCCGTAAACAAAGACGTTGCCTGGATAATGAAAAATACAAAACCCGATGCCGTTTTTTTGAATACCCAATATTTATACGATAACGCTTCGCTTGCCGGAAGAAAAATTTTCTTGGGCTGGCCTTACTTTGCATGGTCGCAGGGATACGATACGACTACAAGGGATAATATGAGGAAGTCCTTATTAGACACTAATAATTATAATTATTTTTGTGATAATATTAAAAAATATAAAATCAATTATGCCGAGCTAAATAATGGCACCACAGATGCAACCATTAATCCAGCTTTCTTTAATAAATATTTTAAGATGGTTTACGCTAATAACAAGGAAGGTTATTATATCTATAACTTAAATACTTGCTTATGAGTATTACGGATACTATCTCTGTATTGAAATGGTTTATT
>JAJYEF010000050.1 GCA_021785915.1 bacterium | reverse complement strand
AAAATGTAAAAGGTGGGGGTTACTTGGCATTTCATCGCCTCGGCGATGTTATTTGGCTCGACCACTTGCGGGACCTGGATTTCCCCGAAAAAAAATTTCTTTCGGGAGGGATCATCGCCCAGGCAAGAAAAGACAAATGGGATAACGTTAAGGTCGGCATAGGCGCACCCCCGATTGAGACAGAATACGGATGGCTTTTAATCTATCACGCGGTTTCGGAACCCGGATTTACATACAAAGTAGGCGCTATGATGCTTGACTATAACGATCCCAAAAATATAATCGCAAGAACCGACGAACCTCTTTTTGAACCGAAGGAGCAATATGAATTAAAAGGAAAGGTAGACAATGTAGTATTTCCCTGCGGGGCTGTTGTAATAAACGAAACTGTATTCATGTATTACGGTGGAGCCGATGAGGTGCTCGGAGTTGCAACCATGCCGCTTAAACAAATAATAAACATATTGCTAGATAAATAATTTCGGGTTGAGAATTATATAAAATTGCTCCATAATTTAGTTACGAATGGGTATACCTAACATAAAAAAATATTTAAAAATAAGCGTATTTCTAATAGCTTACATTTTATTTTCCGCCCCGGGAGCATTAGCACAAACACCCACCCCGGTAAACGCAGCGGTACAAAATGCAGAAGGGGCTGCAAGTCTGGGGGTTGCACAAATGGTTGCAGTGAATGCAAAAAGCGTACAAGACGGAAGCATTATCTCATCATCGCCGAATGGCCCAATACTCTCGGATATCCCATATGACCCGCAGGTTCTGGGAGTTGTAGCAAGAGATGCGGCAATTATTTTTACTTCCACCGAAGTTAAGAACGGAGTACCCGTCATTCCGGTTGGAAGGGTATATGTCTTGGTATCGACCGCAAACGGGCCGATAAAAACAGGGGATGAAATAACTACGTCAACCACACCCGGAGTTGGCGTTAAAGCAACCAAAGACGGATATGTTCTGGGTACGGCGTTGGAAGACGATACTAATCCGAACACCAAACAGGTAGACAAAATCGCTTTAAACTTGGAACTGCATTATTTTAACGCTAAACCTACGCTTGCCGGATCACTGTCCGACATTTTTAAGCTGGCGATTTTACCTACAAAAAACGGTCCTTCGGCAATTTTCAAATATCTCGTCGCCGCATTGGTTTTATTCGGATCGCTTATTCTGGGGTTCCTTACTTTCGGAAGAACTGCCGCCAAGGGAGTCGAGGCATTGGGAAGAAATCCGGCAGCAAGCAGAGCAATTCAGCTCGGCATAATCTTTAACGTTTTCATCGTGATCGTGATCATTCTGGCCGGCCTTTCCATAGCGCTTCTTATTTTAAGACTTTGATCTAACAAATTCGGAAATTTCCTTCTTAAATCTTTCCCTGGAAAATTTGTGCGCCTGTTCAATGCAATCTTTGGGATCAAAACTCATTTTTTCAAATTTTTTAATTGCCTCAGCTAAACTTTCCGCGTTAAGTTCGTCGAAATATAAACCCGTCTTACCGTTAACGACCGTTTCCCTGACCCCACCGGAATTATAAGCGATTACAGGCGTGCCGGCCGCCATTGCTTCAACGGGCATGATCCCGAAATCTTCGTCTTCCGAAGGAAATAAAAACGCTTTTGCACTTTTATACAATTCCCATTTTTTATCCTCGTTTATCTCACCCAAAAATTCAATAGTATGGCCCGCAACAGCATGGAGCTGACTGCCGTAACCGGAAAATTCCCTGCCAAAAATTTTAAGCGGAAGAGAGAGCTTTGTACATACCAAAACCGCCAAATCTATATGTTTCGGGCGCGCTAGTCTTCCACCGGCCAGGTAATATTCTCCCCTTTTCTCTTCGGGAGAAAAATTTTTTATCTTAACCGGGGGATAGATTATGGTCGGATCACGCCTGTAAAATTTTTTTATTCTTTTTGCAACTTCTTTTGAATTGGCAATGAAATAATCGGGTCTTTGTGCCGACTCGAAATCCTGCAAACGCAAAAAGTGGATCGGCACCTGACCAAATACATATAATAATTTCCTCCACCAAACACTCTTCCAGGGCGCAGCGGTTGCATAACCATATAAATACCTAGGTGGCGTATGGCAATAACAAATTAATTTTGTTTTGGGTCCAAGTTTGACAAAATTAGGACCCGTATAAGTCCCGGTCGCAGACACAATAACCAAATCAAACTCCGAGAGATCTATTGATTTAAAAACAAATGGGGCAAACAAACGAAAATAGCTCAGCAATTTATTTTTAAAAGGGAAGTTTTGAAACCATGTGGTCCTGATATTAAATTTTTCAAAGCGATCCCTGTGTGGACCTAGAAATTCCGGTGAATAAAAAGCGGTATAAACAGGCGCTTCCGGATAAATTTCGCATAAGGTCTCCAAAACTCTTTCCGCGCCGCCGTACTCCTTGATGTAATCATGAACTAGTGCAATTTTTAGTGCTTGGTTTTTTGAGCCTGTCATAAAAGGGTCATTTGACTATCGTCCCCGGCGTTTATTTGTTTTTCTTTATCTTTATCCTCTTTAGCTTCGATTTGAGCAATGCGTTTTAAAAGGCTTTTAAAATTTAACTCTTCAAATGATCTTTTCAAACCTTTAAAATCGATCCTTGACAGAAGCGCTTTTTCTTCGTCGAGGGTTAGCGGCGCGTCTGTAATTATTGTCGCAAGTTTTTTTGAAAGAGCCGCTTGTTCGGCGTCCTGCGCAAGTTTTTCCTGTAAATTTTGCGGAAGTTCTGATATGTGTTGGTACAGATTTTCGAGTGTTTGATATTTGCTGATAAGTTCCGAAGCCGTTTTTGGCCCGATTCCCAAAACTCCCGGATAATTGTCGGAACTGTCCCCCGCAAGCGCTTTATAGTCTATTATCTGATGCGGGGTCAGGCCGTATTTTTCTCTAACTTTTGCCGTGTCAAAAAGTGTCATATTAGTAATTCCCACTACCGGAGACAGCATTAAAACATGTGAATTAACAAGCTGCAACAAATCCCTGTCGCCTGAGACAATAATTATCTCCAGTCCCTTTTCCACTCCTTTTTTTGAAAGCGTTCCGATCAGATCGTCTGCTTCGTACCCGTTGATTTCAAAATGAGTAATTTTGGCTTGGTCCAAAGCTTTATGGACCATGTCAACTTGAGGAACCAGATCTTCCGACATTCTGGGCCTTTTCGCCTGGTATCCGACGTACATTTGCTTTCGAAAAGTGGGTGCTTTTTTATCAAAACAAACTATCAAATATTCGGGTTTGAGGTCTGTAATAATCTTAAAAAGCATAGAGAAAAAACCATAGACTGCGTTTGTCGGCTGTCCTTCGGGGTTGTTAAGCGGAGGAAGGGCATGAAAAGCTCTGTGTAAAATAGCATTCCCGTCGATTAAAACTAATTTCTTCATTGAGGCTTATTATAGCCTATTTAAGGGTCGTTTGGGAGTAAAGCTTCCTGTAAACGTAAGCATTTGCAACCATAGTAAGAGGCACCGTTATAAAAAGGCCTACCAAAAGTGCAATAAATCCCACCATATTAATCAAAAAGAGCAAGATTCCGAACAAGAACAGGTTCCATTTGACACCTTTGGTAATTTCCCAGGAATTATTCAACGAATCTACGACGGACATGTTTTTATCAACTACTAGATATTCCGCAAAACCAAACTTGATCGAAAGAATTATTCCGGGAATTATCAAAAATATAAAACCCACCAAGACTATGAACCCCCGTATTATTGAAACAAGAAAATAATTGACGATCGGTTTAATATAAAATAGGTCCGAAATCTCTGTTTTTTTCTTGTCGACAAAAAGAAGAGAAATTTTTATAAAACCCATCGAAATGACAAGACTTATGATCGTGCGCAGTATGACGACCAAAAAGATCAACATGGCATTCCTGCCTGCCAGAAATTGAAGCGACCCAAAAAATCCGACTACAACTATTGCAATTACCAATACTGAGATAAAGTAGATCAGATTGCTTTTCGCAACTTCAAAACCAAAGTCTATTGCTTCTTTTTTGGAAAAGTATCTTTTTCGGGGATCTGCTTTCGGGGAGGTATTCTTCATACAATCTGATTATTGCCTTAAAATTGACCGTTGTCAAGGAAAATCAAATTTAACCCGCGTGTGCTGTCGCAAGAGCGGGTTTTTTGGGACCTATCAGTTTTTCAAAATCCTCAGCTTCGATGGTCTCTTTTTTGAGAAGCTCTTCTGCCAAAATATCGAGCTTGCCGCGCAATTTTTTAAGGATATCAACCGAAAGTTTGTATGCATCGTCCGTAATTTTTTTGACCTGGTCGTCTATTTTTGAGGCCATTGCGGGTGAAATTTGGGTTTGCTCGTATGGCATCCTTCCTTCTTGGTCCAAATTAATAGGCCCCAGGTCGCTCATGCCGTATTCAACCACCATCGTTCGGGCTACTTCCGTTGCCTTGGATATATCATCAGACGCGCCGGTCGTCATTTCGTTAAATACAAGATTTTCCGCAGCTCTTCCTCCGAGCATCACCGAAATTTCTTCGATTAAATGAGTTTTTGTTTCGTGAATTCTGTCTGTTGGCTCCATCATTGTATGCCCTAAAGACATTCCCCGTGAGACTATGGAGATCCTGTGGATCGGATCCATATTGGGAAGGAACCATGAAACAAGTGCATGCCCTGCTTCATGATAAGCGGTCATTTTCCTGTCGAGGTCGGACTGAAGCCGTCTTTTCTCGGGACCCAGTTTTACTTTGGTTGCAGCCTCTTCCAGATCCTGCATGTCAATTGCCTTTTTGCCCAAACGGGCGGCCAGAATTGCGGCCTCGTTTAACATATTCTCCAAATCCGCTCCCGAAAATCCTACCGTCCTTTTGGCTGTTCTTTCCCAATTTACATCTTTATCAAAGGGTTTGCCCCTCGCGTGGATCTTGAGTATTGCTTCCCTCCCTTTAACGTCGGGGAGTTCCAAAATGACCCGCCTGTCAAACCTTCCGGGTCTTATTAGGGCCGGGTCCAAAACATCGGGCCTGTTTGTTGCCGCCATAACAACCAATTGTTCGTTCGGAGTAAAACCGTCCATTTCAACGAGTATCTGATTCAGGGTCTGTTCGCGTTCGTCGTGTCCACCCATAAATCCTGCGCCGCGTTGTCTTCCGATCGCGTCTATTTCGTCTATGAAAATTATTGCGGGTTGTGCTTTTTTGGCCGTTTGAAACAGGTCCCTGACACGCGATGCGCCGACCCCGACCAACATCTCCATGAACTCAGACCCGGCCATCGAGAAGAACGATACCTGTGCTTCACCCGCCGTAGCTCTTGCCAGAAGGGTCTTTCCGGTCCCGCTTGGACCAACCATTAAAACACCCTTCGGTGTACGAGCTCCCATTGCTTTATACTTCCCGGGGTTTTTAAGAAAATCAACAACTTCCGTTAATTCCTGTTTTGCCTCGTCCACTCCCGCAACGTCTGTGAAGGTGGTTCTCGGAGTATCTTTGCTAAAAAGTTTTGCCTTTGATTGTCCGAAAGAAAACACGCTTTCCTGCGCGCCTCTGGCCTGCCTAAAGATAAAATAGAAAAACGCGATCATCAGGACCACAGGAAGAACTGTGCCCAAAATATTAAGCCAGTTATTAAGGTCTGTCTGGTCGTTTATCACAACTTTAGTCCTGTCGAGGGAAACTCCGGCATTTTTAAAAAGCTGGTATACGTCGGCGCTCGTTTCCTTATAGCTTTCGATCGTCCCAGTCTTTTCGGTCGCGTCAATTTTATTCGGGTAAACATTAATTTCGGAAACCTTACCCTGTTTTACCTCGTTAATGAGTTGTGAAAGAGGAACGGTTTTAACGCTTTGCTGAAAACCATTGCCCGAAGGCTGAGAAACCCCAAAAAAAAGAAAGGCAGTAAAAAGCAGTAAAAATACATAAATAATAATGTTTTTCCACGAAAACCTCATTTTTGTCCTGAAATTTCTTAGTTTTTTGGGTTTTTTTATCGTTGCCATAACGCGAGAATTATAACACAAAATAGCCTCGGATTAAAAGGGGTTAAAGTCCTAATTTTTCTTTAACTTCCGATAAGGTTTTGGAAGATTTTTCTATAGAGTAATTCCTTCCTTCGTCGAGGATCTTTCTTAATGTTTTTCCGTCTTCCCTGATTTCCTTATATTTTTTTTGAACCTGGGAGAGTCGCTCTACGACCAGATCCGCCAATACAGATTTGAATTCTCCGTATGGTTTTCCTTCAAACTCGGAAACCGAATCCTCAAGCTTTTGAGACTTGAAAGCCGAATAAATCGTCAGAAGATTTGAAATTCCTTCCGAACCGCCGTCTTTTGATATTTGTGTATTGGAGTCTGTTACCGCTTTTTTGATCTTTTCCCTAATTTGTTCTTCGTTATCAAGGATATTAATTGTACCAAGCGGGTCGTTGTCGGATTTTGACATTTTATTTAAAGGGTTTTGCAGGCTCATTATCCTTGCCGTTTCTTTTTGGATCACCGGAACGGGCAATTTAAACGTAGGACCGAATTTTTTATTGAATTTTTCCGCCAGGTCCCTTGTTAATTCGATGTGCTGTTTCTGGTCCTCGCCGACCGGGACTTCATCGGTCTGATATAAAAGGATGTCCGAAGCCATCAAAACAGGATAATCGAAAAGCCCGGCATTCACCTCGTGTTTTTCGGACTTTTCCTTAAACTGGGTCATCCTTTGTAAGTTTCCCAAAGGGGTGATCGTATTCAAGATCCAG
>JAJYEF010000049.1 GCA_021785915.1 bacterium | reverse complement strand
TTACAGCATCTATGCCTCCTTTTATAGGAGGAAGGTTTGCGAAAAACCCGCGGGAGTGGAATATCCCTTCGACCAAAGGACGCAGTTCCTGAGGGTATTCGTCCTGGATGAAAAAAATGCGCCGCTTCGAAACCGGAATATACGGAAGGTCGGGGTATTTTTGCTGCCACCTGGATAAAAACTCGCTTTCAAAATCCGCCAAAACCCCGTCCTGGTCGACAAGAATAATCTTAGCATTTGGGTTTTGCGTTTCTTTTGAGGCAGGATGTGAATTTTGAGCTTCTTTTGACATTTGCTGCTAACCTATTGGCCCATCGGCCCTCCCCTGTTTGGCCTGCCGTCCTCGCCTTTTGTATATCCAAAAACAAACAGTCCCCCAGCAGACACCAACAGGGATGCCAAAAAAACAACCGCTTCCTGTTCGCTGCCAAGCCCTCTTTCTGCGCTTTCGTAACCTCCGACAAGCCCAACTGCTGTTGCCGAAAGGGAAACGGCTCTTACAGTCCTGTTTCCGGCGACAAAATCCGCGGCCCTTTGTCTTAGTCCCCTGTCTTTCTCGCTCATGGGCAGTATTTTAGCACTTCAGAAGTTAGTTGGCAAAAAGTTAATGAAGTTGAGATTTTATAAATTGAAATATTTCTGTATGCTACCTGGTATCAGGGGAATTTTGAATATTTTTAGAGTTGCTGTATAATCTTTCCCATGAACGAAGAACGGCTGCCGGCGCGGTATTATAATATTTCCCTTCCACAAGTTGATCGGCCAAAACCCGTCCCCGAGGACGCTGAAAAATTAAAAAGGCGAAGACAAATTCTGGAAATTATGCAAAGAAAATTTGTCGAGTCGCCTTTTGAACAAAGGCTCGGACGAAATAACGGACACACGCCAAGCGTTTCGGATATTGTTAACCGGGGGCTTCTGGGGTTTTTGTCCGACGAAACGCTTATCTCGGATATAATCCCGCAGGGACATGGAGAATACAGAACGGACAAACTTTCGCATGATCCGTTATGGAAACATATTGCCGCAAAACTTACCGTTGTCCAAAAACAGGATATACTTGCAATATTCAGGACAATTGAGAGGACTTCCCGGGATCTTGAAGACGAAAATGCGAATGCTTATCTAAGGATCTCTTTAGGCAATAACAGACTTAATAATCTATATAATGCAAGACTGATTTCGCCGGGGTCCTGGGCAAAGCTTTCGGGCATAGGGCATCAGCGCGCCGAACTTATCTATAATTCGTTTAAGAAAACCGCCTAGATCTCAAATTTTAGATCACGCGGTTTTTTGTTTAAGCCTTACTTGGTCTTCCTGCCTGATATTAGATTCCATAACTTTTAGATATTGTTGCCTTTGACGGGTTGCAAGTATCGAGATTGCGTGCTTGTCGGCTTCAAGCTTAATCGAGGTTGCCCCACCGGGACCGAAATAAACGGATCCGGGCCCTGCAATCTCGTCCACCTTAATCTGTCCGATGCAAACGGCTGCCCTTCTTAAAATATCAAGCTCTTCGCCGGTAACTATCTTAAGGACCCTAATCCTTTTATCGGTTTCCGCAAGTATATCCGGACTAGTTGGTATCCTTGTTTCTTTCATATTAAACGGTGAGTTTACCACATATTTTAAAAATGTAAAGTGCGGTTCTCAGGCGTTTTTTAAAAGCGTATTTACGTCGTAACAGTTGCCGGGCGATAAATGCGAGACCCTATGCCTTGTAAGGACTTGTTCAAGCATGTCCCGGCTTATAACATAAACTCCCCGAACGGGTGTTTCTTTTAGGATTGCCTTTGATTTTTTATGGGCAAAAACAAGAATGGGGGTTACTTTATAAGAAAAATGTTTTTTTTGCAGGAACTTATGAAGTACATCCGCTTTTTCCAAAACTCTTTTTGTCTCCGCCTTTAAGAATTTTTCGCCTGTTTCTTCGTAATACTTGGGGTTTTTAACCTCTATTGTCCAGATGCCTGTAGGGCCGACCACTATGTATCCGTACCTTTTCCTTTGCCCCCCTGTGCCCGCCTTCACATCCATTAAATGGTAAAATCCTTTTTTGGAAAGCCCCTGCAAAAGGTGTTTGACGTCGCCTTCACACGTCTCACCCTTTACTAAGCCCAGATACATCTTATAAACGGGCCAGACCGCCGAGATTAAAAAAATATAAATAACAAGGACAATAAGACCAAGATTTATATCGTTTACTTTAATCTTTAACGCGGGGACAATTGCAAAGACTGCTACATTTATCAGGATGTAGGTAAGGATTATTATCTCGAGGTTCCATTTGAGCCTGTCGGCAAATTTCTTGGCCATACCTCACCTCTTTTCACCGTTATTATACACTTTTTGAAGCTAAATTGACAGGAGTTTGAGTTTTCTTTCTCTTTTCCATTTTTTTATCTCCGCCTCTCTTCTTGCGGCCTCGAGGTGTGTCTTATATTTCTCTTTGTAGACAAGAGTTACCGGCCGCTTATTTTGCGTATAAAATGCGCCTCCCGTGATCTCGCCGTTATGTTGCCTGAGCCGCTTTTCCAGATTATTGGTAATTCCCGTATAAAGGCTTTTATCCGAGCATTGGACCATGTAAAGATAGTAGGTATGTTTCATGAGCAAAACCGCTTAGACTCTCACCAGCTGCCGCCGCCTCCGCCCCCTCCGCCGCCGCCGGCAAATCCCCCGCCTCCTGCACCGGACGCCGAAACGGGAGCAAAAGTTGTTGACATTGTGGAATAAAATCCTTGGTATGCGCCGTAAAAACTTCCCGTATATCCGGAGTACCACGCGGGGCTGTAATCAGGATAATTTGCCTTTAGTGCCTCCATAAATTTATCGATATAACCAAGAGCTATTGCGTAAGGGATCATCTGTTCGACGGTTAATAGATTTTCCGCCTGCCACTTGTAATTCCGGTCCATTGATTTAAGGAAAATCTTAAGCCCGTCTATCTTAAAATCTGTCTCGTCGCCGAGCTTTGTCCTCCCGTTAGTTCTCCTGTAAACCATAAAAAGTATCGGCGCCAAAATAAAGTTCAAGGTTAACAGAGAAATGCCAAAAAGTACCAGGAGTAACGATCTTTCTGTCTGGGGATTTTTAGAGCAATAATTTTTCCCGACAAGATAGTCAAAGACGTCTGTCTCTATCTGGCTGAATATCAGAAAACCTTCTTTTTGAAGGTCTGAAAGTTTCACCGAGTCCCTACCGTCAAAAAGAGATTTAAAAAGTGTTTTTTCGAATTCTTCAAAGCTTTTATCGGCGTCTTTGAGTTTGGTGATAACATTATCCGTCGTATCGGGAAGTAATTTCCTTGCGGTTTTTATCTCTTCAAGTTTAATGAACTTTCGTATTGCCAGGTCAAAAATTGTCGCCGCTACATCGTCCCTCTCGAGTTTCGACGTATCTATTGTTCCGGCGATTGCAGGTCTTATTATATTCCCGTTTTCGTCTTTGGGTATGTCGAAATTAACACTTGGTTTACCTAAACTTTTCTTATGCGTTCTGATAATATATTTTATAAATAAAGCCGGGCCAAACAACAAGCTTAGAATAATATAAATAAAGTACAATTGAACGGCGGTTAATAAATTTAATTGTGACGGGGGATTTTGCGAAAGCACGCTTTTGGGGAAAGTCCCTACGGGATACGATGCAACAACGGTAAATCCCTCTCCTATTGAAAGGTTTTGTGCGGAAGCCGTGTTTGCCGAAACCGTGCAGTTTTGCCGCGTCGAACGGTAAGAACCTGTAAAACAAATGAGGTCATTAAGTGTTGAACTAAAATCCGTATCGACCTGCGCGGTTGCTTTTTCTATCGGTACCGTCCAGCCGTTTCCGGTCGTATTCCAGTAAATCTCGTCGTGCGTTAAAAAGTTGCTTCCGATCCCGTTTGCAACAGAATAACTAATAGTATAAGTATGCAAGCCCGTTATCGTAACGTTCGGATCACCTATTTTAAGGTATGTCTGGCCGGCGTCACCGCTTCGCGTGAAAGGCTCGGGCCTTTTGTCCATGAAAACTTTTACGTTTGAGATCGTATAGTTCCTGTAGAGATTCCCGACTTTTGTATAGTTTGGGATATAGCGGTAGATCCCGTGTTTTACAGCGCCTTCAAAATCGTATTTTATTACCTCTGTTATGTCCATTACCCCGTCTTTGTGCGCGAGGATGGTCGTGTCAAAAGAGCGGATCGTCTCGGCCATTGACGCCTGCGGAATCGCCAGAAACAAAAAGGAGAATACAAGAAAGGCCAAAACCTTTTTCATACCGCAATTATACGCCTAATGATTTCCCGTTGCTTGTTGACGCAAAGAAAAAAGCCTGCTATATTTTCTCAAATGTCAAAAGCAGAGATTGACGTAATAACCGGATACAGGAATATATTCTCCGATGAGCCTTTATTTCCCGAAGACTTTGAAACGAACGAAAAGGACGAAACAGATGAGCGGATGGCTGAACTTGCTAATTTTCTCGGCAGCGCGCCGGTTTCTTACCTTGACATGGAAAGCGTGATCCCGATTGAAAGTTCCAACAAAAAATTGGGGATAATGTACTTTCTTACGATCGGAAGAACCGACGAAAAAGGGATCGTAAGACATGCTTTCCGGACGAGCAGCAGCATCGTTGAAAAACTTACCGACACGCTTTTAAACTCTGAGACGGAAGAAGGGGAAAGGTACAAAGAGCATCGCCAGATACTAGAAAACCTCGAGCTTATCAACGAAGAGACCCAAGACTCTTTTAACTGGGACATATTCTTAAAAAACCGCAGAATACACTAAACCGTAAAATCCTTTGTTAAACTTTTTCCGCCGAGAGGAAATCCCTTACTGTTTGACGCACATCGGGTCTGTCGTAAAACTGGTTAAACCTTCTCGCCTCTTCCCTGCAATACACAAAACCCAAAAGCTCGGCCGCAATAGCTTCGGCCAATTCTTCGTTTACGGAAATTTTAGGTCTGGCGGTGTCTTCGAATTTTTGTCCCGAACTTCTATAACCGCTCGAATAATGGGAAAAGGGCGTATGTTTTTCCTGCTCCCCGGCAAACCTTTGTAACAATTCCTCCGCTTCAACAACTTCGCCGCTTGTAAGCTTGAGCCTGTAATCTTTACCGTAAAGTGCAGGCGTAATTATCGAATGCGCATACTCGTGTACAAAACCCTGGGCGTGAATTATCCGCCTTACTTTGGGATCAACTTCCGCCGGAATTTCAAAAAGATGTATTACGGATTCTATTCCCGAGCTCCGCGGGTCTTTTTGATAATCCGTATAGGAAGGAGCAAACGCAGTAGGACTTAAAGCTTCACTTACATTTTCGGTTGGTTTGGGTTCTCCCGGAGTTGACGCTTTATCAAAGTAAATGGTAGGTTCTCCCTTTATAGACCGTAATCCCGAACGTGCAATGGCCGACGGGGGAAAAAGACCGATAAGATACCGGATTTGACTCTTATCAATAGACAGGTGGCGGGGATTTTCAAGCGGTATGACAAAACCTGAACGATCCGTTTCGGCAAGGCCGTCCAAAATTTTATCCGAAACAGTCAAATACCAATGAATTGTCTGTCCCATGTCCAAAGGGTGGTCGGTATATGAAGGCTCCCTTGTATCCCTGTCTTTCATAACGATGGAATTATAACATCTTATAGTAAATTAGGCAAGTTTTGGGTATCCGGAGCCGGACTTCAAGAATAATGATATAATTTAGCTAATGACGGCAAGACAATTGGTTGATATCTATATAAGTTTTTTTGAAAAAAGGGGGCACAGGCAAATTGCCAACTCCCCTCTTGTCCCCGAGAACGACCCGACAACGCTTTTCACAAGCGCGGGGATGCAGCCCCTGATCGCCTATCTTCTGGGCGAAAAACACCCTGCCGGAACAAGACTTGTCAATGTACAGAACAGTTTTAGGGCTCAGGACATCGACGAGGTCGGAGACTCAAGACACACGACTTTCTTCAGGATGCTCGGGAATTGGAGCCTGGGGGACTATTTTAAAAAAGAGGAAATACCCTGGCTCTGGGAATTTCTGACCAAAGAATTGGGCCTTCCGAAAGAAAAACTCTATGTAACCGTATTTGCGGGTGACGGCGGTGTAGAAAAGGACGACGAGTCTTTCAAGATCTGGTCGGAAGTTTTAAAAAAAGAAAATCTGGACCCGGGGGAAAGAATTTTTTTTGCGGGAGTTGACAAGAACTGGTGGTCCCGTTCGGGGGTGCCTGAAAATATGCCCGTTGGCGAACCCGGAGGCCCCGACACCGAAGTCTATTACAGATTTAACGATAAAGATATAACACATGATAAAAATTGCAAGGACGATCCCGTTAATTGCGAATGCGGAAAATTCCTGGAAATCGCTAACTCGGTTTTTATGCAGTATAGAAAAAATTCCGACGGGTTTGAAAACCTTCCGAAAAAAAACGTCGATTTCGGCGGAGGTCTGGAACGGCTTCTTGCCGCGGTCGAGGATACGCCCGATATTTTTAAAACAAGCCTGCTCACGCCCGTTATAAAAGCGATTGAACAAACCAGCGGAAAATCCTACGAGAATTTCACCAAAGAGATGAGAATTGTCGCCGACCACCTGGTGGCATCCATATTTATCGCATCCGAAGGCGTTATTCCATCCAACAAAGAGCGCGGATATATCTTAAGAAGGTTGTTACGGAGGGCTTTTGATAATTTTGAGCTTTTGGAGGGAGAAGATCTTTCTTTTGTGCTGGAAGAAATAGCTAAAGAGTATTCACAAACCGACGAGGTGTTAAAAGAAAGATACGAACAGATAAAAAATGTTATCCTCGAAGAAGAACAAAAGTACTCAAAGGCTAAAAAAATCGCGAC
>JAJYEF010000048.1 GCA_021785915.1 bacterium | reverse complement strand
TTGCAGAATCATTGCCGAAATTTCCTGCGGAGTATAGGTTTTTCCGTCCACCTCGACAACCGCCATTCCGTCGCGGCCTGATTTGATAGTATACGGGAGCCACTTGATGTCGTATTGGACCGACTCGTCCTTAAACTTTTTACCCATTAACCTTTTTATGGAAAAGATCGTCGTCCTGGGCTTTAAGACGAGCTGTCTTTTTGCAACGTCCCCGACGACGTGCGAAGTGGGGTCAACCACGGAGGGTATCACGTTTCGGCCTTCTGCGCTGTGGATCACTTTGGGCGATCCGCCTTCCATAACCGCAACCGCGCTGTTTGTTGTTCCTAAATCAATTCCTATAATTTTTGCCATATTATTAAAATTTTATACTTTTTAATTTGTGATTTTCAATCAAGCCTCAATGATTCATTGAAAATTAACTGAACTTTACAAATCTTAGATCATATATCCTTATTCTTGGTTCTTTTTTGAAGAACCTACGACGACCTGACTTGGTCTTAAAATTGTATCAAATAACATGTAACCCGCGCGAGTCTCTTCCAAAATCTTGTTATCCTCGCCTTCAGCCGTTCCTACAGCTTCCATGAACTTTGGGTCAAAATCCTTACCCTCGGTTTCTATTTTCTTAACCCCGGCTTGTCCGAAAATATCCAGAAAGTGCTTTATCGAAAGCTTTACTCCCTCATCCTGCGTATGCTTTTGTGCCAATAGCAAACTGTCCAGGCCCGGTAACAGGCGCAACAGTAAATCCCTGTTGGCAAGTTTTACCCAGGATGCTTTTTCGTCGACTATCCTTTTTTCCAAATTCTGGTAGTCGGCCAAAGCCCTTCTTAATTGGATTTCAAGGTTCTCGAATTCTTTGTTGTCTTTAGTTTTCTCTTCATGTTTTTTTGTCATTTTTTGATTTTCCCTATTGTCTTTACCATCCTTTGGCGATCTCTTCTATCAGGCTCCCGAAATACCTGACGGTCGGGACAATGCTCATGTAATTAAGCCTCGACGGCCCCAAAACTCCGATCTCGCCACTTAATTCCATCGGCGTATGGTACCTTTTATATACAAACCCGTAAGGTCCGTTAAGTCTCGGGCCGAGATCTTCACCGAGTAATATGTGAATCTCCTCGTCGTCTACCGGCTGTCCCGTAAAAAGGCTTGTGAAAAAGTCGCTTTCGTCAATTGCCGATAAAAGGTTTTTCGTTAGGTCTATGTCGAAAAACTCCGGCATATCCAGTATGTTTGCATACCCCGCGCAAAACAAGTCGCCTTCGTTAGTACGCGTTATGGCAAGCGCTTTTGTCCTTTCGGCCAAAGTTTTGGTTACTTCTTTAAGAAATTCCCTTTCCTTTTCCCGAAGGTCCCACACTTTTTCCTTCAGCGAGACCTCTTCCGCCGTTGAAAGCTCCCTTTCCTTCATGAGCTGTTTTACGTAAAACTTCATGCCCATCGGAGTCGGGACTCTTCCTGCCGATACGTGCGGTTTTTTAAGGTACCCTAACTGCGTAAGCCTTACCATTTCATTCCTGATGGTCGCAGGGCTTGCGGACATGTTATGCTTTTTTTCAAGCGTCTCCGAGCCTACGGCTTCCGCAGTTTCGATATATTCCTCGATTAAGCTTTTCAGGATCTCGACCTGCCTTGCTGTTAGATCATGCATGATATAAATTTATCTTGATACGCGTTTTACGCCAGATTTTAACAATGTTTGCGTATTTATAAACGTCGTATCAGGATTAGCAGTAACATACCACAACTGCTAATACTTTGTCAAGACCTATTTTTGGCCCCCGAAGATTGGTCGCAGTTAATCCGTGGCGAAATACTACAGACGTTTTGGGATTTAGGGCAAAACGCGAGATATAAATCGAAGTCCTGAAGGGTTTTTGAAGTAAAGTACTTTATGTATTACGGAGCCGGTTGAAAATTATTTTGCCTATGCACCCTTTCTGTTGTGTCGACTTTCCCGGGTCCTAATGGAGGATAGTCTCCGGGTTTAGTTTCTCTAAATACGATAGTTTCGCCATATACAGTTTTAAAATGCGCTTTATTTATAGCATCACCCGAGTAAACTATACTTTCTCCATCGTCTAACAAATCTTTTTTTGTATTTACAGCCAAGCTTCTGTCCGATAACGGATGAAGAAATTGAAAATAATCGTCCGGTTGCCTTTCGCTTTTAAAAATTGGGGCTATATGCAGCAGTGCAACATCTGGACTTTGATGATATGTCATAACCGGTGATACTTCTTGCTCCCAAGACCTATATTCCAAAACCCTTGCTCGCCTTTCGCGCCTTAAACCAAGCCAATTAAATTTTTCCTTAACAGCTTCTATTGTCATTTTTAATTGTTTAAATTATATAGATTAAAAATGTAAATTCAAGTATTAAAAACCCGGGCGGGAAAGTCTAAACCATACATTTTTTTGCCGTAATTACAAGGGTTATGGTCTTCGCGGAGTCAAATTTCACCACCCCGCCGGTGGTTGAAAATGTTAGAACCTGTTTTTACAAAATAATGTTAAATAAGTATCCGGTAAATACAATTCCTATGGCAAGGATCGAAATGTAAATCCCGAGGAGTTTTGGTTTTAAAACTTTTCGTAAAATCACCATTTCGGGAAAAGACAACGCGGTTATGGACATCATGAACGAAAGGGCTGTCCCCAAAGGAAGACCTTTTGAAATCAAGGCCTGGACAATAGGTATGGTCCCTGCGGAATTGGAATAAAGGGGAACGCCGACCAAAACCGCGAGGGGAACGGCCAAAACATTCCCTCTTCCGGCGATTTTTGTCAATATATCGGAGGGAGCATAGCCGTGGATCAAGGCTCCTATTCCAACGCCCAGCAAAACATAGGGATAAACCTTTTTGATAAGATCCAGGGTATACAGATAAGCCCGGCTTGCCCTTTCTTTTGCTGTTGGTTTTTGTTCCTCTAATAAACTTCCCGCTTTTATCTTAAAGACATAATCTTCAACCAAGGGCTCAAGGTGCATTTTTCCCATTATAAAACCGACTAAAACTGCAATTGTCACTCCCGAGAAAGCATACAAAAGCGCGACCCAAAGCCCGAATAATCCGAACAAAAGTATTACCGCAACTTCATTTACCATCGGAGCGGAAATAAGGTAGGAAAAAGTAACCCCCAAAGGCACCCCGCTTTCGACAAAACCTATGAATAACGGAACGGCCGAACACGAACAAAAAGGCGTAATAATGCCAAAAAGTGCTGCCAGAATATTGCCGAAAATCGTGAATTTCTTCGTTAAAAATTTCCTCGTTCTTTCCGGAGATATGAATGTCCTAAGATAGGAAACCAGGAATATGATCACAAGAAGAAGGATAAGTATTTTAATGCTGTCGTAGATAAAAAAATCAAGGGCGCTTCCCAAAAGGCTTGTTCTGCCCAAATTAAAAAGGCCGTAAGTCACAAAATCGGCGACAAGTTGCACGGGATAAAAAGGGTCCATAATAAAATTAATTCAATTCTTTAAATATCAGGTCTTTTATTTTTTCTTTGTTCGGGACAAAACCCGTCATTACGGGCTTTCCGTTAACGGTAAGGACGGGACTTTGCATAATTCCCAGCTCTATTATTTTTGAAACGTCGGTTATGTAATCAACGCTTGCCTCAAGCCTTGATTCCCTGACTATTTCCGTTGTTAATTCGTAGAGCCTTTTGCAGTTTGCGCATCCGGACCCCAAAACCTGTATTTTCACTTAATGCATTCAATTATTCAATTGACCTAACAGATTCATCAGATTCATTCCTTTATCCGTTAGTCTGTATTCGACAAACTTCCCCTCTTTTTTACTTTCTATAAAACCGGCCGAGGTTAAGTCGGAAAGATGGTGAGAAATAAGGCTCTGGGAAAGCTTCGTGTGGGTCATCAGATCGCAGACACAATGCGGGCCGTCCTTTAGCATTAAAAGAAGCTCGAGCCTTGCCTTAACTCCCAGAAGCTTCAGGTTTTCTTCCAGTTGCAAAACCTGACGGTTTGTATAGTCGTATTTTCCGGGGTTTGCCCTGCAGCTGCACCTTTTATATATGAACATACATTCATATGTTAACAATATTATTTATCTTTGTCAATAAAAAGAAGGCTTCAACCCTCCCGCGGACCCTAAGTCAAATCAGTTGCTGTCTTTTATTTTGGTGTCTTTTGAGGAAACGGCGTACTTTAAAAAATCTTTATAGGTGTCTTTTGTTATATCCAAAGCCAAATCGAACGCCTCTTTTGTCTGCGCCCTGTAGATGTCGACGTTTAGATAATATTTATTCAGGTCCTCAAAAAAATCCATCCACTCGTTTTGTTTTCCCAGATCATAACACGTTGCAAAATAAAAGAACTTTTCCAGACCCTTTAAAACTTTTTGTTTGGAAGTGCGGAAATGCTTTGACAATAAAAAGGAAAGTTTTTCTTTGTCGATATTCTTGACTGAATCCCTTAAAAGAATTTGCAGGTCCGGGTTATCGTAAAGTATATAATATTCTACACTCCCCTCGATCAAGTTATGGGCCGATGCTTTAGACCTATCGTTACTAATATTAAACGCTTCCTTTGCAAGCTTTTCAAGCTGCGGAGTGATGCTCGCGTATACGAAGCCCGGCGTTATATTTTTGTATTTGATATGAGTAAAATAATCAAGAGTATTATGGTGACTGATTCCCGTTAAAAGGGACGAGAAGGAAGGTTCTTGCCTTTTAACAAAATCGAAAAACTTGAGGATGTCCTTTTTCTTGTGAAGGTCGTCCCAGGTGATAGCTGATGTTAAGGCAAGGTCGGGCAATATGCTTCCGACTATTTTCAAAGCGTCCGGACTCTTATCCTTTTTCTTTGAATAAAAAACGTGCGTATGGTAAAACATTTGTCCTGATTATACCACCCTGTTTTTGACAAATGGGAATACGGGCCGTTTTTCTGGTAAACTTGAAATATGAAACGAGGGAGAAGGCCGTGGCTTTTATTTATTCCGGGAGTCTTGAGCCTGGCGGCTCTTTCTTATTTAGTTTATTACTACCCGCCCGACTATCAATTTTTGATTTCCAATTTTCAAATTCCTGTTTTGCCGGTTTGGTTTGTGCTTTTGTTTATAGCCGTTTACGGTATATTTTCTTTTTTCCTAAACAGCAAAAGGCGGGGCTTTATGCTTTCGCTTTTTGCGGTAATTTATCTTCTTCTGCGGCTTAATGGCCTGACCCACCTGCTCTTCTTATTACTATTAATAGTATTGTTCGGACTGATAGAATTATTTTATATAAAACGCAAGTGATTGTCCAAGCTTGACAGCTTTGATACAATCAAAAAAATAAATTTAGGATTAATGATTTATGAACAAATTTTATATAACAACCGCGATCCCTTATGTTAACGCAAAACCCCACATAGGCCATGCTCTCGAATTTGTGCAGGCAGACGTTATAAAAAGGTACAGGAAAATCAAAGGCGACGAAGTTTTGCTATTATCAGGCGCCGACGAAAACGCGATAAAAAACGTCCAGGCCGCCGAAAAAGCAAATATCGAAGTACAGAAATTTATCGACGTTCACTCGCAGGAATTTAAAACCCTCGCCGAAAAGCTTAACGTTGACTTTGACGTTTTCCAGAGGGGAAGCTCCGCACAGCATTACAAAGCGTCGCAAAAATTGTGGGAGCTTTGCAAACACGACATCTACAAAAAGACCTATAAAGGCCTTTACTGCACCGGCTGCGAACTTTTTTACGAAAAGTCAGAACTTGACGAAAACGGCGAGTGTTTCGAGCACCCCGGCAAAAAACTTGAGGAAGTCTCCGAGGAAAATTATTTTTTCAAACTTTCAAAGTACGAAGAGCAAATTTTGAAACTCGTAGAAAGTAACGAACTCAGGATTTTCCCCGAGTTTAGAAAGCACGAAGTTCTGGGGTTTTTAAAAGAGGGGCTTAAGGACATAAGCATTTCAAGGACCAACAAAAGGGCAAAAAACTGGGGCGTCCCCGTCCCGGGCGACGAATCACAAAAAATGTATGTCTGGTTTGACGCACTCAACATTTACCAGTCGGGTGTCGGTTTTGCCCTTAACGAAAAGGAGTACCGCAGGTGGTGGCCGGCAGATCTTCACGTGATAGGTAAAGGAATAATCAGGTTTCACGCCGTCTACTGGCCGGCGTTTCTTCTTTCCGCCGGGCTAAAGCTTCCGAAAAGCCTTTTTGTCCACGGGTACTTTACCGTTAACGGACAGAAAATGTCAAAAAGCCTTGGCAATGTCGCCGACCCGTTGGAATTTATAGAAAAATACGGGGCAGACGCTTTAAGGTATTACCTATTGCGCGAGATCTCGCCTTTTTCTGACGGCGATTTTTCCGAAGACCGGCTTTCGCAGGTTTATAATTCGGACCTTGCAAACGGGTTGGGCAATCTTATATCAAGGGTCGCAAAGCTTTGCGAGACCGCCAACTTCAGGCAGACCCCGAGCAGAGACGACGAACACGTAATTCCCGAAAAAGAAATTTACGAAAAAGCGCTTGACGGATACAGGTTTAACGAAGCGCTTTTAGTAATATTTGAGAAAATAACGAAACTCGACAGATACATAAACGAAGAAAAGCCATGGGAACTTCTAAAGCTTCCCGCAGGAAACAGGAAGGTCGAAAATATAGACGCGATTTTGGCCCATGCAGTTAACCAGATCCAGGAAATCGCGATTTTACTTAAGCCTTTTATGCCGGAAACTGCCGTGTCGATAAAAAAACAGTTTGAAAAACCTCAGATTGTTTTAAGAAAGCCCCTTTTCCCAAGAATTTAGTTTTCCCCGTCTTCGCGGGAAAAACTACATATTGACTTCTAAAATTTTCGCGTATACAATTAGCTTGCCATGAAGAATAAAAATCTTCTTATAATAGCGGCTGTAATAGTTTTAGTTATATTGTTGGGAGGCGCAGGGTTTATGCTTCTTAACAAAAAATCCCCGCCTGCTGTGCAAAATAACATGGCCAAAACCTCTCCAACGCCGGGCGCTATGACAAATGCGGCAAAAACTTTGGTCGA
>JAJYEF010000047.1 GCA_021785915.1 bacterium | reverse complement strand
TTATTTCCCCAAACGAATATATTATCTTTTGAGTTTATGTGTAAGAGCAAATAATCCGCTATCTCATAATCTCTTGGGGTATTGCTGTCAAAAAAGTTCCTGTAACTGCCAACGCTCTCGTTTTTAGTTACAAAAGCAATGAAATTCTGGTAATAGTATAAGGTTTTGGTATAAAATTTAAAGTTTAATAATATTAGTATAAATGAAGAAAGAATAAATACCCCGGAAAGTTTGGACAGTTTCGTATTCAAAATAAAATAACCCGCCATAAGACAAAAACTCGGCAAAAACACCAATAAATAATGGGTATATGGGCGCTCGGAGAAAAAGGCGTTAAAAATAGACAGCGCAAACCAGAGGGAAATAAGAATAAAATTGTTTGTAAAAGACCTTCGCTTTAGCAAAATGAAAAAAAGGAATAATGCCAGAAAAATTAACTTCAATATTAAAAGCCCCTGCGGAAATATCAAGTTATTGGCATACCCTACGTATGAAATGTTGTTGAAGAAAACCGCATTTATAAAATTGGTGAAAGCTCCTTTCCAAATAAAATAAATGGACGTTATCGTAATCGGCGTCAAGAACCCGGCTGTAAGGGGCAGAAGGTCCCGTAACTGTTTTTTAAGGTTTTCTTTATAAAGGATATGCGGAAACTTTTGCGGAAGGTTGATGACCGACAGGAAAATAAAAAGTGCCGCAAAGTCAAACACAGCAACGATTTTAAAAAGAAGTGATATGCCTGCAATAAGGCCCGAGATGAACAAAAGCTTGATCTTCTTGCTCCCGGGCTTTTTAAGCGATGTTAATAAGACAATGATGGACAGGATCGTCGGCAAAAGCATAAAGTTTTCCGCGTTTGCGATATTTCCTTCAATTAAGGGAAGTCCGAATAAAATTGCAAAGACAGCAGTCGAGACAAAGACTGCCTTTTGGTTTGTCAGAAGTTTTTTCGAAAGCACAAAAAAACCCCAAACGGCAAAAAGCCCGGCCGCAAGCGACAATAACCTTATCATAAATTCATTAGAGGAAACGAGGGCATAAAGAACATATAAAAGAGGGGGTTTGTTGTCGAAGATATCCCTGTACAAAAGCCTCCCGGCATTTATTCCGAGTCCCACGGTTTGGTATACTCCCTCGTCGCCGTACCAATCTGGTTCAAACAGCGAAGGAAATCTCAACAGAAAGAACAGTACGGAAATTATTGTCAAATACCAAAAGCTGGCGTTCTTCTCAAGCCTTGCCAAGAGTTTCATAAGTCATGTCCTAAATTTTTTCGGTAACTTTATATTCCAGTCTTTTGCCCAGCATCAGCTGTGTGTGGGATATTAGTGCCGGCAACGCTGACAGGAAAAAACCCACGACCGGAAGAAGAAGAAATTCGAGAGGGAATAAAAGCTGTCTTTTCTTGGACGTTTTTTGGTGCGCCGGCCTTTGCCTGAAATCGATTATAAGCATCGCAAAAGTTGCGATAAGACAAAGTGTCAGAATAAAGCCCGCGAGTCTTGGAAGGTTGTATCCAAGCGCGGTCCTTGAGAAAACAGGGCTTATAAAAGGCATGATGTTTGCGGCTATAGTTATTATAAACCAGTTTACCGGCCATAGGAAATGGTCGATCAAAACGTTTATAAGTAGCATCGTTTTCCTGAAAAAGGGAACTTCCGGCACCGTAAACCACCATTTAATGAATAAGGGGTCGTCGGATACTCCCCAGCTCCATCTTCTTTCCTGTTGGTATTTATTCTTAAGCGATTTAACGTAAGACGAAGAAAGAGGCGCGTCCATGGAAGTTTTTAGGAATATCGGCTCCATAAATACCTGTCCTTTCTTACTGAAAAATGCTTTAAAGAATATTCTGTAATCTTCCGGAATTACATCGGTGTCCCAATAACCGATTTCGTGCATAAGCCTTAGCGAAAGTGAATAAGTCGAATTTGAGACCAGTCTGTCTTTTTGCACCAGGAGCGCTGTCCTCCAGAGGCTTCCGAAGAATGAGATTATCCGAATCGGCGCGGGGACGTTCCAGAAATTGTTATAATTTACGTTTGCCGATTGCCAGAACTTGGAGTATTTTTGCGGGTCGGATAAAAAACTATGCGTAAGGTATGCGTAGTACTGGGGGTCGAAAATAGAATCGGCGTCAACAGAAGAAATAGTCGCAAAGTCATAATTTATAATACCTGTTGTGACAAGCCTTCCGTATGCTTGTTTGCCCGCGTAGCTTTCGTTGGAAGATTTACCCTTAACTTCCCCGTGAATGTCCGGATGGTATGTCGCAAATATGTCCCCGAACTTATCCTTGAATTCGCGGATTAATTTGTTTGCCCGTGCATTTCCCTCCGGTTCCCTTTTTTCCATTGCAAGGACCACATATATGCGTTTGGCCGGAAAAGTCTGGTTTGCCAGGCTTTTTATCGTTTCCCTGAGTTTTTCGAAACTCTCTTTATAATTCGGGATAATGACTATATGGGAGACAGTTTCAAAATTTTCCATCGGCCTCGCAATTTCGAGCCAATCCTTTCTTTCGGCAGACTTTATTTTTCTTGAAGCGATATATGCGGTAATGGCAAGCGAAAAACTCCTGTAAAACCAGTAGACGTCAAAAAAGAGTATAAAATATGCGACGACCCACGGGAATAAAAACGAACCCCACAAAGGGAAAAGTATCAAAGTCCACGAAACAAATCCGGGCATTATTTCTAATGCCCTTCTGGTCTTTACCGGATAGGTCGTAAAAATTGTACCGAAGAAGTTACTCATAGCCTGAAAATTTTATTGGTGTTTTCCGTCGTTATATAATCTATTTTCTCAAAAGCAACGTCCTTAATTTTAGCTATAGATTCACCCACGATTATAACATAGGAAGGCTCATTTCTTCCACCGCGGTAGGGAACCGGAGTAAGGAAAGGCGAGTCGGTTTCACAGATGATCCTGTCGATCGGCGCGTATTCTACAAGGTCTGTCAGGAACGTATCTTCACCCGGGGCAAGCCCTTTATATGTAATGTTCCCGTCAAAACCGACATAAAATCCCAAATCCAAAACGTTTCTAAGATAGTCCAGATCTCCCGCCATGCAGTGGAACATCCCCGGAGTATCGGAAAGTTCATTTTTATAACTTCTCAAAATTTCAATTATGTCTTTAGCCGCTTTTCTTGAATGGATTTGCAAAGGCAGTTTTAATTTTATCGCAAGCTCGACCTGGCTTATAAAAATTTCCTTTTGAACATTGTGGTCAACGGCTGATTCTATCTCCCTTTGGAAGTAGTCAAGACCTATCTCGCCGATTGCCAGGACCTTTTTGTTTTTGGCAAGCGCCTCGAGCTCTTCAAGCCACCCTTTTTCCAGCTTGTCCGCATCGTGCGGGTGGACCCCGACGATTGCATAGAGGTTTTCATATTTTTTCGATAGTCCAAGCGCTTTTTTCGAAAACTCTATGGATGTTCCTACATTTATGATTTTATCGACCCCTTTTTCTCTGGCTTTTTTTATTACCTTTACCAAATCTTTTTCATACTGGGGAAAATTCAAATGGCAATGCGCGTCTATCATATTAATTTCTCAAAGCAACGGTATCCGATACTTCTTCCTGGTCGGGAAAGTCGTTTAAAAGCGACTTGATATCTTCTTGTTCCATAGTAAAGTCTAACGCCCCGAGGTTTTCCTTAAGGTGTATAACATTTGCGGTTTTGGAAAGTGTGACCACATTTTTTTGCGAAATTAGCCAGTTAAGAGCTATCTGGACCGGAGTCTTGTTGTATTTCTTTGCCATGTTGGCAACAATAGGCAGATCAAGGTCAACATGTTTTAAGGGTCTCCAGGCAATTAGCATCAAATCCTCTTTCTGGCAATAATCCAAGAGCCCTTTTTCCTGCGCTTCCCTGATTTTTAGGTTGTAATGCAACTGGTTTGCAACGACCGGGTATTTGCAGTTTTTCCTGGCACTTTGTGTTTCGTCAACGTTGTAATTGCTGATCCCGATATTTTTGATCAGTTTTTGTTCAAAAGCGTCCTCCATTGCCCTCATCGTTTCGGAAAGCTCCACTTCGGGGTTAAACCTGTGCAGGAGAAAAAGGTCTAAGTAATCCGTACCCAGCCTATCCAAGCTTTTATTTAAGGAATTAAGCAGGTCGTTATAATGCAGATGGTTTCCGTAAACCTTGGAAACTATAAAAAGTTTTTTTCTGTCGTATCCCTTTATCGCATCACCCACCACTTTTTCCGCGCCGCCGTCTCCATAGACCTCCGCCGTGTCTATATGTGTAATCCCAAGTTCAATCGCATCTTTTACGGCACTAACGTCCGCGTCTTTTTGGCTTTCGTCTTCGCCCATCTGCCATGTGCCGAGTCCGTAAACGGGCATTTCAAAACCGCTTAGTAATTTCTTGGTTGGAATATTCATACCGCGGGAAAAATTTAGGATACTTTTAATCGTCTCCTCCGCCCCTGACCCTAAAGATCGGCTGCTGCAGCGGATTTTGCGAAGGAGGCGGCAGCGGGGTAGGCGTCGGGGCAACGGTCGGCGTCGGGGTAGGCGTCAGGGTCGGAGTTTGAATAACGGCACTTCTCGGAGCAGTAAAAATGGTTGTCTGTTGAAAAGTTACAAAATTAGGCACCAGAAAAATCGCAAGGAATAATAATATCAGAAGTACAAGAAGTTTCTTCATGTGCTTAGTTTAGCACAAATTCTTACTTCTCCCAAGGGAATTCTTCCCTTCCGAAGTGTCCGTAGGTTGAGGTCGGAAGGTAAATCGGCCTTTGGAGGTCGAGCCCCTGCAGTATTCCTTCAACCGATGTGTCCAGAAGTTTTGAGACAAAGTCTTTGATCGTTCTATCGGACGCATTGGCTGTCCCGAAAGTTTCTACCTCCTGCATCGTCGGCTTTTTTGCTCCTATGAAATAGGCAAGCCTTACTTCGGCTTTTTGTGCCAACCCCTCTTTAACGATATGTTTTGCAAGGTACCTTGCCGCGTAAGCACCGCTTCTGTCGACTTTTGTCGGGTCTTTCCCGGAAAAAGCGCCTCCTCCGACCCTCGCGTATCCTCCGTATGTGTCGACGACTATTTTTCTTCCGGTTACTCCCGTATCGCTCGCAGGTCCGGGCATGTGCCAGATTCCGGTCCCGTTTACTATCAAATCCCGTTCACTTATTTTAAAACCGTAATCTCCCAAAACCGGAGTTACGATCTTTTCAAATACGTCTTTTTTGACCTGTTCAAGCGGAGCGTCCTCGTTGTGCGGGACCGCGATAACCACCTCGTTGACACTTACGGGTTTATTGTTCTTGTACTCGACCGTGACCTGTGTTTTTCCGTCGGGCCTTAAATAACCGATTATTTTTTCTTCCCTTGTCCTGTCTATTTTTTCGGCGAGCCTGTGGGCAAGGGTTATCGGAAGAGGCATCAGGCTTTTTGTTTCATTTACCGCAAAACCGAACATCATCCCCTGGTCACCTGCGCCTTTTTGTCCGTTTACTCCTTTTGCGATCTCGCGGGATTGTTCGTGGACGTAAACTTCAACGTCCGACTTATCGGAAAAATTAAATTCGGGGTTTGTATAACCCAGGTTCTTTATCCTTTTCCTCGCGACTTTTTCAAAATCAACTTTAGCGTTTGCGGTTACTTCGCCGGCGATGATGACCTTGTTAAAAGTGACCAGCGTTTCTACCGCCACTTTCCCGTTGTCGTCCTGCCTTAGGACCTCGTCCAGAATCGCGTCGGATATAGAGTCGCAAACTTTGTCCGGATGCCCGGCGCAAACAGACTCGGATGTAAAAATAAAGTTATCCATAAAAAAACCCCCCGAAATCCGAGAGGCATTTTGAGAGTGACTTTCCTTAAAGTTTGGCTTAAGGACTCATCTTCCTTCCCGGACTGGCACCGTTCGTCTTTCGGTTGCCGTCTCCGTCTTTAGGGCGGAGAACTCTTGATGACCTGATTACTTGCCGCTTTGCTTGAGCGCGTTTTCGCACGCCGTTTTAGTGGCAGGGTCCGTGATTGATGCGCAAGGGTCTGAATTTGGTGCGGTTGTTCCGGTGACGGTTGCTTTGGGCATTAACAGGCTTGTCATATCTGTGAATTTGACATTTGTCGGAGGAGTAAACAGCGAAGAGTCAACCGACCACGGAGAACATTTGTAGTCGATTTTTTGAGTGGGGTCAACATACTGGGATGCCTCTTTATTGGATGAAATCTGATTTAAAGACATAGTCATTTTTATTCCGCCGCTTGGCATAAATGAGCCCCAAATATAATTCGTGTCACCTGTTCTTATCATGCTCGTATCTACTTTTTTTCCCGTTTTATCGGTAGCTGTAAAGTCACCTCTTAATTTACCGCCCGATACATAGACGGTTCCCTGTGTAGAACTCGTATCCGTATTTTGAACGCTGAACGTGCATCTCTGGCTTTGTCCTGAAGATAAAAGGTCGACCAAAGTTTTTGCCGCATTTGTCATAGCGCCCGGCGTTGGAGAGGTTTTGGCTATGTTATTTTGCACAGCAGGCGGGGATTTTTTGTTAAGAAGCATAAACCCTGCGCCTCCCAACAATATAACTAAAACTATTACAGCCGCTATTATAAGAAGATTATTATTCTTCATGGCAAGCTAATTGTATACACGAAAATTTTAGAAGTCAATATGTAGTTTTTCCCGCGAAGACGGGAAAAACTAAATTCTTGGGAAAAGGGGCTTTCTTAAAACAATCTGAGGTTTTTCAAACTGTTTTTTTATCGACACGGCAGTTTTTGGCATAAAAGGCTTAAGTAAAATCGCGATCTCCTGGATCTGGTTAACTGCATGGGCCAAAATCGCGTCTATATTTTCGACCTTCCTGTTTCCTGCGGGAAGCTTAAGGAGTTCCCACGGCTTTTCGTCGTTTATGTATCTGTCGAGTTTCGTTATTTTCTCAAATATTACTAAAAGCGCTTCGTTAAACCTGTATCCGTCAAGAGCTTTTTCGTAAATTTCTTTTTCAATAATCACGTGTTCGTCGTCCCTGCTCGGGGCCTGCCTGAAGTTTGCGGTCTCGCAAAGTTTTGCGACCCTTGATATAAGATTGCCCAAGCCGTTTGCAAGGTCCGAATTATAAACCTGCGAAAGCCGGTCTTCGGAAAAATCGCCGTCAGAAAAAGGCGAGATCTCGCGCAA
>JAJYEF010000046.1 GCA_021785915.1 bacterium | reverse complement strand
TTATAGAAACAATTTTTTCAAGCAATAAAAAAATAGAAATTGAGGCGCAAAACGGAAATGTACAATTTGTAATCAAATAACTTATGAAAAAACAGGAAGAGTTTTCGCTGAAAAATTATTTCGTCCCCTTTACGACTGCAAAAGCCGCAAGTTTTTTAATAATTATCGGCATTGCGGTTTTTTTCTTCGGCCTTTTTAACGGGTTTGTCGGAGACGACCAGATTCAGATTGTAAGAAATCCCGCAATCCAAAGCCTTTTTAACATTCCGTCCTTTTTTTCCGGCAGCACTTTTTATACCGGCGGGCAACAGTTAGCGGGGTTTTCGTATAAGCCAATTCTTGATATTTTTTACGCATTTTGTTTTTTTCTTGGCGGCGGAAGCGCTTTTCCTTTCCATTTTATTCAACTGCTATTGTATATAGCAGACGCGGTGATTTTATTTTTTGTTCTCAAAAAATTTTTTAACACCAAACTCTCGTTTTTCCTGTCGCTTTTATTTCTAGTCCATCCTATAAACAGTGAGTCTGCATATTACATTGCGGATATGCAGGAGGTTTTGTTTTTTTTCTTCGGAAGTATATCTTTGCTGATTTTTCAAAACCATAATTCTCCAAAAGCAATAATTTCCGCATCGGTACTTTTACTTTTTTCGCTTCTTTCCAAAGAAACGGGGATATTATTTCTGATGATTTCCCTTACTTATATTTTTATTTACAAAAGAAAAATATTTCTTCCATCTCTTGGAGCATCAATTGTTTTACTTTTGATATACGCGGTATTAAGGATTAGCGCTATAGGTATTTTTCCGAATACACCTCTTACTTCAAATATCAGCGCATTAACTCTTGGGGAGCGTTTAATAGACATGCCGGCGATTTTATTTTTTTACATAAAAACTTTTATATTTCCGCAAAACCTTGCGATTTCCTACCAGTGGATATACAGGGAGATAAATTTTAGTACTTTTTTTCTGCCGCTAATATCGGACTTGGTATTTTTGGGAATCTTGTCCTATTTGGGATTTTATGTAAACAAAAAATCAAAAGATAGGCTCAAGCTTTTTTTGTTCTTCGGCTTCTGGTTTGCAATAGGAACTCTCTTACTTATACAGATTATTCCCCTTGACCAGACCGTTTCGGACCGCTGGTTTTATTTTCCGGTTGTAGGTCTCCTGGGGATGCTTGGAGTTTTTATTAAAATCGTTAAAATGAAATTGGACAGAAGGTTAATTATTGCAATATCAATAATTTTAGTATCACTTTTATCGTTAAGGACTTTTATGCGCAGTTTTGATTTTAAAAACGATTTTACAATAGCAAGTCATGACATAAAAGTATCTCCCGCTTCTTTCGGACTTGAAAACGAATTGGCCTCGGCCTATGCAAAACAGGGTAATTACAGACTTTCAAAACTTCAGGCAGAAAAGTCCCTTGCCCTTCGTCCGACACAGACAAGCTATATAGACTTAGGGGTTGCCGACACATTTTTGGGCGACTACGGGGGAGCTCAAAAGGCGTATCTGTCTTCTCTTAAGTTCGGGGACTATTATATAACTTATGAAAATCTGGCGGCGTTATATATAGTATACGGAAACCCCAAGCAAAACATAAGTTATATTAAGAATGTGGCGCTCAAAAAATTTCCCAACGATTACAAGCTCTGGCTGTACGTTGCAATCCTTGAATACAAGAACGGTTTTAAAGCTCAGGCAACAACGGATATAAAAAACGCTTACGCGCTTAACCCGAGCCAGCAGATATTACCTGTTTATAATACTATTTTAAACGGAAAAAAACTGAATACTTTTTTCAACCTTTCAAAATAAAAGACAATTTGTGTTAATATCGCTTTATGTCTTTTTTCAGGAAAAATTTAATTATGCTTTTCCTCATTTTATTGGTTTACGCCTGGTTTTTCCTTTTATCTTCGCAAACACAAAATAAAAAACCTTTGCAGGTTTTGGGAGCAAACAGCAACGTCGCGTTATTCACCCAGCCGGAAGCGGGTTCCAAGCCTATTACCGATGCCATAAATTCCGCGCAAAAAGAAGTGCTTGTTGAAGTTTATCTTTTATCGGATAAGGATATTATCCAAAGTCTCGAGGATGCTAAAAAAAGAGGAGTTGCAGTTGACGTAATGCTTGAAGAGCATCCGTTCGGAGGAGGAACTATCAATAACAAGACCGAAGCCGCTTTGACGGAGAACGGAGTTAACTTCAAATGGACAAACTCGGCGTATACCCTGACGCACGAAAAAGCGATTGTAATTGATAACAGGGAAACTTTTATCTTAAACCAGAATCTTACCGCTTCTTCTTTTTCCAAAAACAGGGAGTACGACATTCTGGATACAAACCCCGAGGATGTTGCTCAGGTCCGTGACGTTTTTATTTCCGATTGGGACAGAAAATCCTATACCGTAAACTCTAACTCGCATATTATCGAAAGCCCGGAAACTTCCAGAAGGGCCTTAACGACCCTTATACAGGGAGCAAACAAAAGCATCGATATAGAAATAGAGGATATAGACGATGACAGTATCGTAAGCCTTTTATCCGAAAAAGCCAAAACAATACCCGTAAGGCTGATTGTCCCCTCGTTTACCCAGATAAGGTCTAACCAGAAGGCCGTAACGGCGCTTTCAAAGGCAGGCGCAAGCGTAAAAATTCTTACGTCACCTTATATACATGCAAAACTTATAATTGCCGACGGGGCAAACGCCTATGTAGGTTCGGTAAACCTGTCTTCGCAAAGTATGGACAAAAATCGCGAGCTTGGGATAATACTTTCCCAACCTGATATTATTAACAGCATGGCGCAGGATTTTGAGCAGGACTTTCAAAAAGGAAAAGCGTTGTAGAAGATGGAAAGTAGAAGGCGGATAGTAGAAGATTGAAAATGGAGCAGAAAACAATAAACAAAAAACAGAGCCCGCTTTACATAGTTTTTAAGTATATTGCAATAGGATCGGGCATTATAGGAATCGGTTTTTTTATAGCTTTTTTGGTGTATTTTCTTACAAGGTAAAAAATACGCTTGATACCTTTAAGAATATGCTAATTTTTGCTACGATAAAGGTAGTATGCTACTGTCCAACGAACAGATTAGGAATCTGTTGTTGCATTCGGGAAAACTAAATGAGACGGATATCGCCGACCTTGAAACTTTTGCCAAAAATGCAAGGACCCCTTTGCAAGAAGCGGCAATTGAAAAAGATGCGATTTCCGACGAGGTACTCGGCACATTAATTGCAAATTTCTTAAAGTATCCCTTTATTTCTCTTGCAAAAATATCCATCCCCGAAAATATTTTTGATATTGTCCCTGAGAGACTTGCGCGAAAGTTTAAAGTAGTATGTTTTGAAAAAGGCCCGGACGGTATTAAGCTTGCGATGGTAGACCCTACAAACAGGGATATAATGGAACGCATTGCCAAGAAAACGGGACTTAAAGTTACTCCTTATTATGCAACAGGCCGCGATATAGAAAACGCTCTCCAGCTTTATAGGAAAAATATCCAACAGACCTTTGACGACCTTTTGAAAAACGAAATAGGAAAAAGTGTCTCGGAGGAAGATGCGCCTATTGCCAAGATGGTAGACCTTTTAATCACTTACGCCTATAGGGATAGGGCTTCGGATATCCATATAGAGCCCGAGGAGAACGACCTTCTGGTAAGGTTTAGGATAGACGGTATTTTGCACGACATGATTTATTTGGATAAGAAGCTGACCGAAAGGATTTTAACGCGCATTAAAATTCTTGCAAGGCTTAGGACCGACGAACATTTGTCGGCGCAGGACGGAAAAATAAGGATGGTCGTAGACGATGACAATTTGGATTTGCGTGTATCGATAATACCAGTTTCCGAGGGAGAAAAGGCGGTTTTAAGGCTTTTGTCTTCGCATTTCAGGCAATTTTCACTTCTTGATTTGGGGATGAGCGAAGGAGATTTTAAAAAAGTGAACGCCGCTATTAACAAGACTTACGGACTTATCCTTTCAACCGGGCCAACTGGTTCCGGAAAAACAACCAGCATCTATTCTATCCTTAAAATTTTAAACACGAGGGAGAAAAACATAACGACAATTGAAGACCCGATTGAATACAGGATTAAAGGAGTTAACCAGATACAGGTTAACGCAAAGACAAACCTGACTTTCGCAAACGGCCTGAGAAGCATTTTAAGGCAGGACCCGAACGTCATATTCGTCGGCGAAATTAGGGATAACGAGACAGCGGAAATTGCTGTAAATGCGGCGCTTACCGGCCATTTGGTCGTTTCCACACTCCATACAAACGATGCGGCAACTTCGCTTCCGAGACTTGTAGATATGAAAGTTGAGCCATTTTTAGTGGCCTCAACGGTCAACGTTATTATTGCCCAAAGGCTGGTTAGAAGAATATGTGAAGTCTGCAAGCAGGAGCTAATATTAAAAAGGGAAGACCTCGAAAAAAATATCTCCGGCGATCTTATTTCCAAATATTTTCCGCAAGGGGACGAGTTGAAAGTCTTCCAGGGAAAGGGATGTAAAATATGCCACCATACCGGGTACTCCGGAAGGACAGGAATTTTTGAGGTCCTCGAAATGACGGAGTCCATAAAAAAAATGATAGCGGACAAAAAGGATTCGGAAGAAATCGGTAAGGAAGCCGTTAAAGAAGGAATGACCACTATGCAGGATGACGGTCTTGACAAGGTTGTAAAAGGCATAACTACAATAGAAGAAGTCCTAAGGGTTACAAAAGTTGAGAGAGCATGAATAATAATACTAATAATACCGGCGTCAATAATACTAATAATAACCGCCCCGTAAATATCAAGAAATTGGGCGATTTAAGGATATCGGACAGCGATAAATTAAGCATATTCAGTACTCTTTCTACGATGATGTCCGCGGGCATTCCGATACTGGAGTCAACAGAATCCATTCTGGATGATTCTAAGGGAAATGCGAAAAAGATCATGGAGTCGGTAAAGGAAGATCTGGTGCAAGGAAGGTCTTTGTCTTCGGCTTTTGCCAAGTTTCCTTCAAGTTTTGACAAAGTAACAATAAATGTAATAAAAGCCTCCGAAGAGGCAGGAACTTTGGAGGATGTCCTTAAAGATCTGAAGAACCAGCTTCAAAAAGATATGGAGTTTATGGATAACGTAAAATCCGCCGTAACATATCCTCTGGTAATCCTTATTCTGTTTATAGCGGTTCTAACTATAATTCTTGTGGTTGTTATGCCTAAAATCGCGGTCGTGTTTACCTCATTACACGTAACACTTCCTCTTCCTACAAGAATACTTATCTTTATGTCCGATGTGCTACTAAATTACACGTTTGAGTTTCTTGCAGGCGCCGCTTTATTTTTTGTAGGAATTTTTTTGATTTTTAAGTTTAAAAGAAACGCGGTCTTAAGAGTTGTTTTTGCGCTTCCGGTTGTTTCCAAGCTCATAAAAGAGATAGATATAGTAAGATTTTCGCGAAGTATGTATTTACTGTTGTCTTCGGGAATTACTATCAATACCGCCCTGTCGCTTTCGCAGGAAATAGTCATGCGAAAAGATATCGCAAAAGTCATTACTAATGCCCAGGAAATTGTCCAGTCCGGCAAGAAACTATCCGAAGCATTTAAGACTAAAAAGGCGGTCTTTCCCGGACTTCTTATAAAAATTATAGAAGCTGGAGAAAGGACAGGCACTTTAGATAAGTCAATGGAGGAAATAGCTGAGTATATGGATTATCAAGTAAGCTCTACGCTCAAAACGCTGGTTTCCTTGGTGGAGCCCCTGATGCTTGTTTTTGTTGGGCTTCTTGTAGGGGGCATGATGATGTCCATAATAGGCCCTATTTACGGAATGATAAGTCAGATCGGCAATGTGAAGTAACGGATTATGGCAAAAAACAAAAAACAAGAATCAATAAACAAAGAATGCTTCAACTTTATCCGCAAAATCAGCAAGTCTTCAAAGGGGTTTACTCTGGTAGAACTTGTCGTAGTCATTGGGATAATGTTTATGCTCTTCGGATTTGTGGGTTTTAGTCTGGTTTCCAACCAGAGTACGGTGTCGCTTAATAATACTGCAGACAGCCTGATCTCGGATATTTCTTTACAGCAGACAAAGGCAATGCTTGGCCAGGGTTCAAGTCCAGATACGAGTTATGGCATATACTTTGAGCCCGACAAATATATCCTTTTTGAGGGAGATGTCTTTTCTTCGACAGATTCGGCAAATTATACCGTCAACCTTAGCCAGAATATTACATTTTCCGGCGTCAGTTTCCCCGGGGGCGAGATTATTTTTTCACCCGGTTCGGGTGAAATAAGCGGTTTTACGCAAGGTCAGAATACTATTACTCTTGAGTCAAACCAGGGCTTAAAGACTATGACTGTAACTTTTAACAGATACGGGGTGGTAACAGGTAAAAATTAATATATGAAAAGTAAAGGACAGACCTTAATAGAATTACTTATTACGATAGGGCTTTCGGCAATACTTATTCCCGCGCTTCTTGCAGGCTTTTTCCTGACCAGAGATTCAAGGGCGCAGCAGGGTCAGAGGGTTACCGCTATTTTATACCTTAAGGAAGCCGAAGAGGCAGTCAGGATTGTCAGGGATAACGGATGGGAAAATTTAACCGACGGAACATTCCATCCGGTTATTTCGGGTTCTACGTGGAGTTTGTCACCCGGCCCCGAGACGATAAACGGTTTTACCAGACAGATTGTTATTTCCGACGTTTACAGGGCATCCGCAAGCGGAGACATAATCCAGAATACAAACGGAATTTTAGACCCGTCGACAAAAGAGGTCCTGGTTTCGGTTTCCTGGAATACGCCTCTATCCTCCTCTGTCAGCGCGACCGCTTACCTTACCAGGCATACGAGTCTATCGTTTACCCAGACGACTGTTTCCGATTTTTCTCCCGGAACAACTACGAATACCACTATTGCTTCGACAACGGGAAGTTCGATACCGGGTGACGGGCAGATACAGCTTGGGGCAGGGGGAGCCGGCGACTGGTGCAAGCCTGGTACTTCGGTAGTCGGAATATATAATCTTCCCGGACAGGGAGTAGTGCAGGATATTTCGGCAACTTCATCCTCTTCTTTTGACGTTGCTTACACCACAACCGGAGGAAACGCCTCGGGCGACTCCGTAGACGAGCTGAATATCTCAAAAGCGACTCCCTCTGCTATAACAAATCCTGCTTATAATAACGAA
>JAJYEF010000045.1 GCA_021785915.1 bacterium | reverse complement strand
TGAGCTGTTTAAGGAGCCTGTCTTTAATTATCATTCCGTCCGATAAGACCATTTCCCTTTCCGCAATTTTGGCATAGTCCTGTTCGTGGGTCACCATTACGATCGTAAGTTTTTCCTGTTTGTTCAGCTTTGAGAAAATATCAAGTACAGTTTTTGACGATTCGGTGTCAAGGTTTGCGGTGGGTTCGTCGGCAAAAAGAATTTTTGGCCCGTGCACTATGGAACGTGCTATGCTCACCCTTTGCTGCTGCCCCCCGGAAAGCTGGCTCGGGAGATTGTCCAATTTATCCGGAAGCTCGACCTGTGTAAGGGCGCTACGGGCTTTTTCGGAAGCCTCTTTGGTGCCGATTCCCTGCATTAAAAGAGGAAGCATCACATTTTCAAGCGCCGTTAAGGTCGGCAAGAGTGCATAATCCTGGAAAATGAAACCAAAGTTTTCCCTTCTGTAAATTATCCTTTCTTCGTCGCTTAAACCATCTACGTCCTGTCCGTCGATAACAATCGTTCCGCCCGTAGCCTTATCAAGAAGGCCAAGCTGATATAGGAGAGTGGACTTCCCGGCGCCCGACCTTCCCGTTATTGAAATAAACTGGCTCGTCGGTATTTGAAAAGTAAGTTCTTTAAGAACAGTGATTTCCGCTTCGCCGGATTTAAATTTTCTTACAAGGTTTTTAACGTTTATCATGTTATCTTCCCAAAATCGAGTCCAGGGTATTTTGTTTTGTAACAAGCCAGGCGGGGACAAAACCGGATATAAGGGTTGTAATGGCAAGAACGACTCCCCGTATTATTACTTCGTTTTGCGTGATAGCAAGCGACCCGTTTGCAAGCGGGTAGTGTATCGGGTGTATCGCAAAGTAGGGTACAAAAAGATAGAGTGCTAGTACACTTGCGATAACAATGCCCGAAACCGCATAAAAAAGTGCCTGTAAAACATAAGCTATTTCTATTGCCCGCGCAGAAATTCCGATACCCTTAAGTATTCCTATGTACTTGCGCCTTGTGACGGCATTTACAAAAATTACTATAAAAATAGTAACCGCTCCGACAATCAGCGCGATACCGCCTACGATATTCCCTAAAATGGTAAAAGTGTTTACGACATCCGTTACCCCTCCGGGAAGAGCGTCCGTTGCCGTTTGTACAAGGATATCCTTATCGCCGCTGAGGTTCTTTATGATGTATTTTTTTGCGTTTTCGGCCGACGCGCCTTTTTTAAGAGCAATTGCTATTTCACTTGCGTTTAAAGTTTTGTTTCCCATTAGTTCCCGGGCGGCCGTATCGGTCATAAAAATCCTGTTGTCTATATTTGTTCCGTCCGTTGAAACAATTCCTCTTATGATCATCTCTTTCTGTACGCCGTTTACGGTGATTAATACTTTAGACCCGACGTCAGCCGTTTTTAATATTTTCGAGCCTATATTTTCGGCTGCCCCCCTTAAGGAAGCGTACTTTTGGATGAGGCTTGAACCCACGAGAATTCCGTTTGCATCGGACTCTGTTAAATATTTTCCCGCAACAATAGTTGACGAAAGTTGGGTAACTCTGTCTTCCGCTTCAGGGTTTATGCCTGTAAGAAGCCCCTCGGCAGTTTCGGCAAGGTCCGTCTGTTTAACTTTTTTCTGGTATCCGTATGCAATCAGTGCCGGTGCCGTATAGCGAAGGGAGGCGGCTTTAAGAGTAGGCAGACTGTCAACGATACTTATAACGTTACTTGTATCATTAATGTCAAGTTTGTGTGTCGCCGGAGTAATTATGATATCGCTTGAGTAATACTGTTTGTACGTGCCGACCAGTCCGTGGACTATACCTATCAAAACTCCGCCGACCAAATTCATGTTTAAAAAAGTCAGGGTCATTACAAAAATTATAAGCGCGGTTGTTGCGGGGCTTGACCTTTTTATCTCTCTTATTGCAAGAAAGAAGCCTACGAATAAAGAATTATTTTTCCAAAACATAATTACTGGTTAGGGTTTGCAACGATTACGGTTCCATACGCAAGGCCGTTCGTTATAACGGTTTTAGCGGTTCCCTTGGTGCCTAAAGTTACGGGAATAAGTTTATGGGAATAAGCCTCTTCTACATAATTTATTCCGTCTTTTAAAATAACCGCGCTGTTTGGAACATCCAGGACATTATTAATTCTTAAAGTTTCAATAGTTATTACAGCCGTCATGTTGGGCTTAATATTGGGAGGAAGATTAAAAGCATCGACCCTTGCGCCGTAGGTAATTATTCCGTTTGTGTCGGTTCCTACCGTATCGACCCTTTCTACCATTCCCTGGAAAGTCTGGTTTGGAAGTGAATCAAAAACAATCGATGCTTTTTGTCCGGTTACAACCCTTGCCGCGTAATCCTCGCTGATTGTTGCCGTTATATAGGGGTTTTTTAGATTGGCAATTACAAGTACAGGACTAGGGCTTGTCGCTGTTGATGCATATACCTGGTCGCCGGTACTGGCCAAAAGGTTTGTAACGGTCCCGCCGGCGGGGGAGGTAACAGTAACGCTTTGGGTCTCGTCATAACTTTGTTTTGCACTTGAAAGCGCAGCCTCATCTTTTGCAATTATGTTCTGCTGGTTTTTGTACAAAGCTTCGGCCGAATACCAGTTGTCCTGCGCGGTCGTAAACTCTGGGAGTGTCCTGTTAAGGGTATTGGGCGTGCCGTCGCTATTTTCATAAGTCGAATTTGTCGCAAGGTCGGTATACTTTTTCCAGGCACTGTACATGGAAGATTGCAAACTAAAAAGGGTTGCGTTGTCGGTCTGTGCTTGGGCATTCGCCGCCATGTAAGTTGCAAATGCGGCTTTTTGCTGGTCTGCTGTAGCCGTTGATTCTATATAAAACAGGGGGTCGCCCTTTTTAACTGTGCTTCCGTTTGCGACGTAAAGTTTGGAAATTATGCCGTTTGCGGGGGAGTCGACTTGGACTTGTGATGCGGTGGTATATGTTCCGCTTACCTGGACCGTGTCGACGAGGTTTTCTTTTTGTACGGTGTAATTTATATCGGATGCCGGTTTTTGAAGAAGGACCGCCCGAATGGTCAGAAAAACTATAATTGCAATTATCGGGGCAATAATAATTTTTCTTTTCTTGATAAAACTTATGACACCGGCCTTATCCATTTATACATAGTATGTAATAGACGGTAGTAAATGTAAACCCCGTAAGAATTTTGACTTCTTGGAGAAAATAAGACGTGTGCCTTGGTCTGGAACCGTTTAGGCATTGTAACAGTTATTCGGAAATTGCTGCGTTTTGAAAGATTGTGCTGTATAAAAGAGCGTCTTCAGCGGCTCTCATTTTTTCTTTTTTTTCTAAAACATCCAACTCATTTAGGTATTTTTTTAAGTAGGGTTTTAATTTTTTATCGTCTAGCTCTTCACGTCTTTTTAAAGCTTCTACATAAAACTTTTCCGCCATAGAATTTGAACCTCTGAAATAACCTAGTGCGACTCTTTTTAAATCCATCGCTAATGCTCCTAAGATCTGTTTATTATTCATAATATGTTTTTGAAGAAATATTTAGTTAAGTCTTCAAACCTTCTTCTTAAAACAGGGTCTTGAATCTCATTGCTTGTGTTATGGTCTTTGGGCCTTACATTAATAAAAGAATTAGAATCTATTATTTTTGTTTCCAAATCTATTCCTCCGCCCCATAAATTAGATTGTTTTGAACCTCGTTCTAATAAAATTGTTTCAGATTCAAAATGTCTATCACAACCCGCAGAACAAACATTTTTTTCAATATCTATAACTGTTTTAATATATGAATCAAACAACTCTCTAAGTTTTATGATTTCTTCCTTTGTAAATGGCTCTGATTTGGTGATTATCATTTACACAATTATAACCGCATCAGAAATTTATTAAAAGGGGTCGTCCTGAATAGGAGCTTTAGGGTTATAGTCTTATTGTGCTGCCGCAAAGTGATTCGACCCATAGCCTTATTATTCAGGATATTATGCCTAAATAGAGTAAGCAGGAAGACACCTAATTTATAGATTAATCTAATTGGGGTATTGACAAAGGTGTATATAAAGTATATATTATATATATATGAATACAGCAGTAATAAATGTTAAAACAGAACCACAAGTAAAGCATGAAGCGCAAATTGTAGCAAAGAAATTTGGTGTCAGTTTAAGTTCTTTGGTAAATGCATATTTAAAACAACTTATAAGGACTAAAAAAATTGAATTTACTTTAGAAGAAGAACCAACCACACATTTACTTAATATTCTTAAGCTTGCACAAAAAGATATAAAGGCCAGGAAAGTGTCACCACAGTTTAAAAATGCCAACGATGCAAGTATGTGGTTAAATAGTTAATTCTCCTGTATGATAGTTAGCTTTACAGATCAGTTTCGTAAACAATACAAAAAAGCTAACATACGTATTAGAAATCGCTTTGACATAGTTTTAGAAAAATTCATGAGTAATCCTATGGACTCAGAGCTTAGAAACCATCCTCTTCACGGAAAACTAGAAGGCTTTAGAAGCATTGATGTTACATCTGATTGGAGAGCGATATATAAAGAAGAAAAACAAGATGAAGTAGTCTTCTACTTTGTAGCCTTAGGAACACATAGCAAATTATATAAATAGCATCTACCTCTATAAGTTTAAATGGTTCGAATCCGAGGTCTCTAATCAGGGTAATATTAGCCTCAAATCAAAATTTAGGTGGCTTAGAACCGGAGAAATATTAATTTGAGTTATACAAGATTAGCTTACTATCGCGATCTGATCTTAAGTAGTACTTCCGTTCGAGTACAGTTGTGCTGGCGAAGTTACCCGTATGCGGAACTAGGTTTTTTCGAGTATTCTAATTACCTATGAAAAACTTAAGCCTCTTGGAATTACTCACTTATATAACGACCTTACTAAAATCTATTTTAAAATATAGTAGCTGTTTTTAGTTGTGCCCATTTTTTCTAAGAATCCTTTTTCTGTCAAAGATTTTAATAGATTAAAAGCTTGTTGTCTTGTTATATTTAATTCTTTGACTAAATCGGAAGAAGTTAGTTCTTTATATTGTCTTGCAATCTCCAGTGCCTGCTGTTCTCTTGGTGATGGTCTCACGTCTAAAGAAAGTTTTGTAATGCCCTCTTTAATACTTCCTAATGCACTTTGAAGAGAATATTTAACTCCATCTGTAAAATATTCAAGCCAATTGGTTTTGTCACCTAAATCTGCGCTGTGAAGTGAATCTGAATAAAGGCTTCTGTCAACATCATAATAATCATCCAAAACAAAGTATTTATTGATTTTGTAATTTGAAGAAAGAAGTATAAGGGCAGTTAATAACCTACACACCCTTCCATTTCCGTCTTCAAAAGGATGCAGGTAAACAAATTGGTGATGGAAAATACCTGCTTTTAAAATTGGAGAAGTATCTATTTTTTCTAACCATTCCGTTAATTCATTCAAGGCGGTTTCAATTCTTTCTCTGTCGTGGTAGGGAGGATTGTGTTTGATAAATATCTGATCAGGTTGTCTTCGGCCTACAATAATAGGAACATTTCGAATCTGTCCTTTTATTTCATCATTAACTCCCTCTAAAAGTTGTTTATGCAACTTCAAGATTAGTGAAAGATTTAACGGATCATTTCTTTCGTTTTCTAACTTTTTAAGAATTGAGAAATAATTAACGACTTCTTTTTCGCTTCTGTTTGTTGGAATCCGGTCGTTTAAAAGTAGGTTTGCTACTTCCCCAACAGTTAAGGGGTTTCCTTCGATACTATTTGATGCGTAGGACGATTCTATAAGGTTTGTCCTTTCGAGATTTAATTCAAGCTGATTCGGGATTCTAATTCCCTCAAGCTGGCCATAGAAACGTTCAATTTCGGTTAGATTTGTAAGTAGTTTTGAAGTAAGGGTAAATTTAGGAGTAAACATGAATATATTATACAAATTGTCAAGTTAATTGTCAAGTTAATTGTCAAGTAGTACTTGTGTTCGACTCCAACTACTCTGTGAGGTTAAAAATATAGGATGTTAAATATTTTCTCAAACTAAATTCAGCTTCGGAATGAGGATAAACAAGTTTTATTTCAAAAAGCTGAGCATCTCGGTCTAGAACTTTTTGGTCCTTAAAGCAAAAATATTATTTTTGAGCCGAAAATCCTTTAAAGATAAGCCATACTGCTAAAATCATTTCTTGAAGCGCAATAGGTAATGCTAATATCATCAACGAGCCTTCGATAGTAAAGTTTTTCTTGGCAAATATTGTTATAAAAATTGCAGCCAACAGTAAAGCTACTCCAAGTATTCCCCAAGCAGATAACCAACGAGGAATAAGGCGGGATCTATAAAAAATAAAATAATACAGTAATCCACCCATGGAAAACGACGTGGCACCAAAGATAAACCCAGTAATATTACGCGTCACGAGTAATACGTTAACTACACTGTTCGATATAATAAGATGCGTGCTTAAATAAACAAGTAAGATAAGAATTATAGCGCCGACTGAATAGAATACCCCTTCAATAATTCGAAATCCAACTGCAGCTATTGCCTTTGTTTCGTCATAATGTTTCAGAATCGGATACAGCCATAGTGCGATACTCGCTGAGCTTAAAGCAGCAGTAAAACCTAATATTGCTCCTATAATAACTTGATTTTGGTTTGCAGCAATTTTTACTAGCGGTTCTGATGATTTAATGATAGGATCGGTCACCGCAGTACCCACAATACTAGCAACCGTCGCTATTATAAATAATATTCCTGCTATTCTCGCGTTAGTTCTATAAGAATTCACAAGTTTAATGTTTGACTTAATTATAATCGTCCCCATGATTATATTATTTAGATTTTAAGAAAACAATATCAACCAAATAGAGATTGCAGTCACTTAGGGGCGCACATGCTTGCTGGCGAAGTTGCCCGTAGGTGGAACCAGATTTTACCTAGCTTTTTAGCTACCTTCGAGAAACTCAAGAATCTCGGATTCACCTATTACAACGACAACGTCTCTGTTATTTTACCAAAAAAGGAGGAAAAATGAACTCTCTTCGTTCTTCCGGACTTTTTGACGAAAAGACCTTCTACCAGGCCTTTATCCGAGACTTGGAAAATTGTAAAGAGGAAGTGTTTATTGAAAGCCCGTTTATAACTTCAGAACGGACAAAACCCCTTATTCCCCTATTCAATAAATTGCTTGAAAAAGGAGTGAGAATATACGTAATGACAAGAGATCCAAAAGAACACGAGAAAAAAATGGAATATCAATCAGAAGAAATAATATCTACTTTTGAGAGAATGGGGGTACAGGTTTTACTTTGCA
>JAJYEF010000044.1 GCA_021785915.1 bacterium | reverse complement strand
TATATGCAACCTTAAGCTGCCTGTTCGCTAAATCATAATAGGCTATATATATATGGTTTGTGTCAACAACAGACAAAGAGGAGTAGTAGCCTACATAGCTATTGGAATCAACTAAGGCAGTAGTCCATGTTGATCCGCCATTTGTAGAATAAGCTATTCTTAAGTTTCCTCCTGCATAGTAGCTTACGTATATATTCTGCGTGCTAAGTGACTTGATTGAGGGATATTCTATGGGAGTATAAGTCATATCAACGGAAGATGTTGAGAAATTTTGTCCTCCATTTGTAGATTTAGAAAAGTATAGGCCAAAATCTGAAAACGCGACATAAATATTGTTTGCATCGGGAGTTGTAACCGAAGGATTTCCATAGGCATGATAAGTGCTATTAACTAAAGTTTTAGTCCAAGTTGCTCCACCATTTGAAGTCTTCGAAATGTTAACATTGCCAGTTGATTGTTCTGCATCTGTGTAAACTGCAAAAATTGTGTTTGGATTAGTAGCAGTAATGATTGTATTACCTGTTATTCCATTGCTTCCGCCCCATTCCCTTAGGTATGTTCCATCTTCATAAAAATTTGAATAATTATAAACATTTGATTGCGTTCCCGAGCTATATAAGGAAAAACTATTGGCGTAAGGTGTGCCGCTCACGGAGTTTTCACTACCAAGTCCGTTGGATTGAGAATAATATTGCCAACCTTCTATGCCAGAAGTTAAGTCAGCAAAAGTTGCTAGAAAGTTATAGTTTCCTCCTCCCCCTCCGATCGAAAAAATACCCACATCAGCAACTTTTTTAGATATGTTCCCTAAATTATTTGCGCAATTTATTTGATAGCTAGTCTGTCCGCAGTAAGTTAGGGTATTTGGCCCGCTATTATAAGCAAGATACCAATTTGCTCCATCATTAGAAACACTTAATGACATATACCTGTTTGATGAAATATCTGTGTTGGCGCCTAGATCTCCTTGGTAATTCCAAGTTGTCCCACCATTTGTTGAATATTCAGTTCTTGTTACATAATTTGAGGTATATGCGTTAAAAGCGATAGCTAGTTGGTTGCTGTTTGTTGGGTTAACTGCAAGAGCAACCTGTGTGCCGGAAGGAGGAAAACTTGATTCCAAAGTACTAATGTTAGCCATATTAGTAAAACTAGATCCACCATTTGTTGATTGATAAATATTTACACCTACCGATCCAGAAGTTGTATATGTTGCTATAGTAATTGTGCCGTTTGGCGCAACTACAATATCTGGTTGAGTATTTGGAGTAAGTGAGCTTGTAATCGATAAAGGAGCACTCCAGGTATTACCGGCATTATTAGACTCGGTAAACATTAAATTCCCGCCGGTACTGTCTGCATAAACAACATAAATGTTATTTACTCCGTAAGCAGCTATTGCATTGAAGGTGCCGCCGTTACCCGAGGAGGTGATGGCGGTAGTTTTCCAGCTTATTCCGTTATCTATAGACTTTGTAAAGTAAAGTGTGGAATTTGAAGGTTTATAATATGCAGCGTATGTAGTTGTGGGATCTATCATTGTGGAAGATACAGATGCAAGAGGACTAACAGTATCAATCGTTGATTGCCACATTAAACCGCTATTTCCAGGCCCATCTATTAATCCATTCGCAGCAACTTGTGTTTTAAAACTAGGGGAGTTGGAAGTATTGGCAGAGACCGGTATCGGTACGGCATAAAGGTCGTTGTTTAGCTGTGCTGTGCCGTTAACATTCAGATTGTAGTTTGCTGCTGTGGTATTGACGGCAAGAGCCCCCCCATACCCGTTATTTGGCATTATTGTCATTAAACCCGAAATAGAAGCAGTCATTCCAGAGGTTCCCCGCACATCCAAAGTTGCCAGTGGAGCGGTTGTCCCGATTCCGACGCTTGTCGAAGCAGTTGCTCCGTTAACGCCTGCTATGCTTCCCAAAACCAGAGAATTGCTTTGGGTAACTTCGGCAAGTGCTCCGATTGAAGTTGCATTAGTTAGACCGTTGGCTGCATCAGCTTCATAACCTAATGCAGTAAGCATTGTACCCGAGCTTGGAATTTGGAATGTGTATGCACCGAGCGCTGTATTTGCTACACCATTTGGTATATAAGTCATCGAGTAGGAACCAACAGCTGTATTTGAATATCCTACAGTTTGATTTTGCATAGCATCTTGCCCAATTGCAGTGTTGTCTATTCCGCTAATGTCGTTTGGAAGTGCCGTTGCCCCCACAGCTGTTTCGTCAGATCCCGTTACTAAGTTGGCTAATGCACCGCTGCCTAAACCCGTGCTATAACTAGCGTTATTAAGGTACGCTCCAGAACCTTGACCCATAAATAAATCATTAGTTGCTCCTGGTCTAAATTCAACATCATACCCAGTACCTGTTGAAGTAAGAGCTAAAGCAGTTGGAACTGTTGAATTTATAGCTTGTACGGATACGTTTGAAACTGTACCATTCCAATTTCCATATGCAGTAAATGTTAGATTTGTGTTTGAAGAGCCTGCTGTAATAACATCGGTTTGATAACCAGTATAATTAGTGTTAAAAGTATTTCCGTTTGTTCCACCAAGACTTACTGTTAATGTGCCCTGCGTAGCAGCAGTATACGATAAATTAAATGTTATAACGTATTTAATACCCGAAGTGATCCCAATAGATTGATAAAGCGTGTCGCCATTTCCTGTTCCGTGGATTTCGTTATTGCTGTTATATGTCCAGCTCCCAGTTTTTGTCCAGCCAGTATCATTTCCAGAAAAGTTTGGATTTGTGATCGTTATACTAGACATCCCGATTTGATATTGTGATGTATTAACGGCTAAGGTTGCCATAGGCGATATTGTCCCTATTCCGATTTGTCCCCCTTGGGTGATATTAAGATCTGCGGGGTTTGATGTATTTACGTTTGCTCCGATTCCCAATGTTCCGCTTGAGTTGATACCAAAAGAGTAATCAATTCCTTGTGATGTCGGGCATCCGGCATCTGTTGTTTTACACTGGATATGTAGAGATGTTGGGCCAAGGTACAGATTTGCAAACCTGGCAGAAGGAGATGAGCCTAAATTCTCTAAGTTGTCGATTGCTGGCAATATGTTCCCTCCGTAACCGTTGTTAGGTGCTATCACTAACTGTCCCGAGAGGCTTGCTTGGGTTTGGTGGTTAGCTAGTCCTAGACCTGTGAAGGCAAATTCTGCAGAGGAGGTGGAAGTTCCTCCAATGAGCAAATCATCTGTTTGGCGGATAGGCGAAAGTGCTCCTCCTAATTCATTCCACCAGTTTGTCGATGCACAGACTCCCCATGAAGGGTTTGACGCTCCCCATAAAAGGCAGTTTCCATTCGTACCACCTGTTGTAAAATTAAGGGTATTTGAGGATCCATAAGTAATTTGTCCTGTTGTAATATTTGATCCTTTAAGCGTTAGTGTTCCGGTTGTATTTCCTATAGCAACATTTCCGGTATTGGTTGATGTCCCCAGGTTTGTTGCGCCTGTTCCGGCATTGTTAAGGTTTAGAGATCCTGATCCGGCAGGGTTTATTGTCAGGTTGCCGTTTGAGGTTGTTGATAGGGTATAGCTTCCCCCGTTTCCGAGGTTAAGCGTTCCTCCGGATGCACCCATGTTTACCGTTGATGCAGCACCTGCAAAACTTACCGCAGTTGCAGTTGAATTGAAAAGATTGAGGGTAGTTCCTGTTGTATTGAGTGTATAGCTTGAGCCTGTATTTGGATTAAGGCTAAATGCGGTAGAGCTTGTCAGTGTTGCAAGAGAGTTGGCTGTTATTGTTGTACCAGCCGTTGTAATATTGCCTGAGTTTGTGAGGGTAAAGTTGGTGGAGTTGATCAGGTTTGTAAATGTCCCGGAAAGATTAATCGCATTTGAAGCTGTTCCAGATACCTGCGCCAGGCTAAGAAGGTTAGTTACTGTTCCTGTTCCCGCTTGCTGAACTAGTGTATTGTTCGTTAATGTCCCCGTTGAGTTATTTGTAGTAAACGTTGCTGCGGTAAATGCTGAGGTGGTCGCAGCCAGTGTATCGTTAACTGTCGCAGGAGATAGATTACCGGCAAACCTCTGGAAGTAGCCTATGGTTCCTGTTGTCGGAGTACTGGTTGTAAGTATAGATGAACCGTTGGTGTAAACTGCGGAGTTTGCAGACAATCCAGATACAGTAACGTTTCCTGTAAGGGTAGGAGTTGCAATTGATGGCGAGTTTGCCAAAACAAGGGTGTTACTTCCCGTGCCGGTCACAGCGTTAACCTGTACTCCGTTTATTTTAAGTACGTTTCCTGATCCGGCCGTATCAAAAGTTGCTCCCGTAATAACTCCTGCTGTCGTGACATTGAGTCCGCCCAAGGAAGAAAGTTGGAAAGATCCGGACGCATTTCCTATTTGTACGGCTCCTGTATTTGAGGTTGCAAGGCTTAATATTCCGCTTCCGTTGGGTGCTATGGAAAGGTTTGCATTCCCCGAAGAGGTCTGAATTGTCGATGCTGAACCGTTTCCTATGTAGACAGCGGTTCCGTTTACCGTAAGGTTGGGGTTTACTATTACGTTCCCCGTTGAACCGTTGTTTAATGTTAGGGTATTCGTCCCTGTTGCGGAAATTGTGGGAGCTGCTCCGGTCAGGGATATATTACCGTTAAGGCTTAAAAGATTAGGCGAGAGAGTAAGTGTTGAAGTATTGTTTGGTGAAAACAGAATATTCCCCGTTGTATTTCCTCCGATTGTCAGTCCCTGGTTTTTGGTCGTCTGTATTGTAGGGTTTGTAAATGATCCTAAAACCAGCTGTCCCGAAAGTGAAGCATTTCCTCCATATCCGTTATTTGGCATAACGACCAGTTGTCCAGAAACGCTTGCGATCGTATGTCCCGTACCGATGCCCGTGAACGAGAAAAGAGCAGAGGAGGTGGAAGTGCCACCTACCGCAAGGTCGTAAGTAGAGTTGGTAGGTGAAACAAGGCCTCCAACCTGATTCCACCAGCTCGCACCGCATGCTCCCCAGGAAGCAGCCGTTGCAGGTCCGTTACTGTTCAGGCATTGGTTGGACAACCCGTAGCCCGAAGTTAGTCCTACAGCACCCTGGTTGTTGACGGTAAACCTTGTTGTTCCACCGCCCGAGGCGGTTAATATATCGCCACTTCCGGGGTTATTGACAACAAATGCAGCGTTGGAGTTAACGTTTGCGGTAGACGGAGGCAAAACATTAAGAATATCTGAAACCTGTACCGCTCCGTTATAGTTTGAAGTGTCATTTACTATTGCCGAGTTAAGGTAAAATGTTCCGGTTGTTTGTCCTACGTTCCCAATTGTTATGGTTGCACCGTTTGTGGTGTTTGTAATCGTTGAGCCATTTGCTGAAGCATAGATTTGCAATCCGTTATTATGTGATGATGAATCCCAAAGGGTAAGTGTCGGCGTTCCTCCTAAGGCTGAGTTCATGTTGGTAAAGGAGATAAGCGCAGAGCTTGTTGCACTTGAACCCAAAAGAAGGTCGTCTGTAGTATGTATGGGGGAGAGTGCTCCGCCTAATTCGTTAAACCAGCCCGTACCGGAGCCTCCGCAGGTGCCCCACGTCGGGTTTACCCCTACACCGTTTGATACAAGACAGGAGCCTATGGCTACATCCGCAAGGCTTGAGATAGAACCGGTGTTGTTCCCAAGGAGTATCGCACCGGTTGTAAAAGATGTTTGTCCTGTCCCTCCGTTTCCTACTGTCAACTGGCTGGTAAGGTTAAGGGAGGCAAAGGATGCTCCACCTGTATTGGTAACCCCCCAGTTATTTGCACTAATTACCACATTACCCGTACCGTTTCCTATATTCGTTGCTCCTGTTCCTAATGTATTAAGGTTTAATATTCCGGAACCGTTGGGGTTTATCAATAAGTTCTGGTTATTGACAGTTGTTATATCCCCTCCATAACCATTATTAGGTGCTATCATGAGTTGTCCGGAGATTGAGGCCTGGGTCTGGTGGTTGGCAAGACCCAAGCCCGTAAAGGCAAATTTTGCGGAGGATGTGGAAGAGCTGCCAATCAGAAGGTCGTCGGTTAGGTGAGTTGGTGACAATGCACCTGCTAATTCATTCCACCAGTTGACAGCGTTTGCCGCACAGGTTCCCCATGTGGGCGCAGCACCCGAATTATATTGCAGACAATATCCGTTTGTTCCCCCGGTGGTAAAGTTTACGGTGTTTGATGTTCCTCCGTAGGCAACCTGTCCTAAAGCAACATTTGAGCCGATAAGGTTAAGGGTTCCGGAGGAATTGCCCAGGGTTAATGAATTGGACCCGGTCTGGGTTATGGTGGGATTTGTTCCGGTTAAGCTTAAATTACCTCCGAAGCCTCCTGTCCCCGCTGTCGTAAGATTGCCGCCGTTATCTACAGTAAATTTACTGACACCTGATGCCGAAGCACTTATTAAGGGTCCTCCTCCTGTCTGGTTTATGGTAAAGGCAGACTGTCCCGAGGAGGTTGCAAGGATAGAGAATATATCGTCAACCTCAACAGAGCCTATGGCAGTTGCAATGTTGTTATTAAGGCTCGAGTTTACAAGGGGTTTGGTAATGTCTATATACCCTAATCCGTTAGGTGCAAGCTGTATATTACCGTTAGAACCGGTATTGGTCGTAAGAAGGAGTGCCTGACCGGAAAGCTTAAAGGGTCCAACTGATGCCTGGAAAGTATGTGTTGCTCCCGGGGTTCCTGCCATCGTAAGGTTTCCGTTTTGATCAAGAGCCAAAACTACGTTAAATGCTCCCGCTCCGGTTGCCGTTATCGGGAGTAGTCCCTGGAGAGTCTCCGAGTTTGCGGCAAAGGCAACTGTTGCAATCTGCTGTCTTGGTGTTAGTTCCGATGTTGACTCAACCGTTACTCCTAACCATAAGGCGTTATTCTCTGTAAAAAGGGTAGAGGGTATGGAAGTATTATTGCCAAGTATTGCGTTGAATATACCGTTCTGGTCAGGACTAACATTATCTACCTCCTGCCATAAAAGGGCAGAGCCTGAAGCGGTAGGACTTGAGTATATGGAAAACCTTATGTTTGTTGGTGATGTTATCGGGTTATCGCTTGAATCCGTCAAGCGCCCCTGGAAAGATAACACCCTGTTAGGGGCTGTCGGGACGTTGGCAGCCAATGTCGGAGACTGGTTATTAAAAAACCCGTTGTAGAATGCAACGCCTAAAGCCGCCATCACGATTATGAGTATTGCGAAGTTAAGGTAGTGGGCAATAGGATATGAATGATACTTTTTGTACCATTTAGGTCGTGAGTAGCGGAGGGTGTGCCAGAGCTTTCTTTTTCCCGATAATTCTGTACCCGAAGCGTCAAAGGGAGCATAGATGCCTTTTTTAATATTTTGAATTCTTAGTAAATTGTCGTTATTAAA
>JAJYEF010000043.1 GCA_021785915.1 bacterium | reverse complement strand
TTTCTCGGTAATCATTCCAAAAAGCGGAGAAAGCCTTAAGATACTGTATAAGCCGTACCCTATTACAACAGAAAATAAAGCATACGAAGCCCACCTTATAAACCTTGCCGGAAGCCCTTTTTTGGTAAAGTCAAAAAGTATAAGCGTAAATGGCAAAAGATAAATGCTGAAAAAATTGGTCGATTTTGTAAGGGTCCCGCCGCCTATCAAAAATCCTAAGGTATAGGCAACATTAAGCCTTGCTTTTCTTACAAGAAGGACCGAAAAATAAAGAGCCCAAACAAAGAATGTTCCCACCATTCCGTCCATTATCGCCATGCGGTCGTAAACCTGCGCCATGGGGTAAAAAACATATAAAATCGCCGCAAGAAACGATGTCGTCTTATTTTTAAACATTTCATAGGACAGTGCAAAAATCCCAAGCATGGTAAAAAATCCGCTTGTAACCGACACCAACCGTCCTGCAATAAGAGGATCCTTAATAAACTTCATAAACACCATCGAAAACCAGATAAACATGGGTTGTTTGCCGTCGGTTAGGGAAATGAATCTCCAGGAAGCGTCATGAAGCGCAATCTGAGCCCAACGCATGTAAATCGCCTCATCCGTAAATATGGGAAGCCGGTTGATGTAAATAAGTCTTAAAAAAAAATAAGAAGCAATAATAGCCGCGCCAAGAAGAATTTCGCTTCTAAACTTTATTCGTTTTTGCATCAGGATAATTATAATCTATGCTTGAACTTCAAGCAAATCACAACTTTAGCGACCTGTTTGTCCAAAAAGAGTACACAAAAGGGATAAGAAGCGACAAGACAAGTCCCGCAAGCTCGAGGTTTGATATTATTTGGGGGTACCCTTTCGCATAATCGGTCATATAAACTAGCACGCCGTAAATAGAAACGCAAAAAATAGTGGCAATGACCGAAGATAAAAATATGTAGTTTCTTTTAGCTATGAATGAAGCCATGGTCAGGGGAAAAATAAGGTACCAGGGCTGGAATGTTGTTCTTACCGAAGCCGCGACAACTGTTACCAGCGATAACAAAAGTCCACTCAAAAAAATCCTATCCCAGTTAAGTCTTTTATTCTTCCTTTTGACATATAATACCCAAAAATAAAGAGGAAATAAAACAGCACTCGAATACTTAATGGCGGCGGCGAAAATAAACGACAGAAAAGAGGAAATTTTTTTGCCTTTAACAAGATACAGATAAATTGAAAGGAGCATGAAAAACATCATCGGAATATCGTTGTGTGCCGATACTAATGATTCGATTATAACAAGGGGGTTAAATGCCCAAAAAACGGTGTTAAAGATTTTTTCCGTTGGAAAAATTTTCTCCGAAATCTTGTAGATCAGATACGCGCTTCCAAGGTATGAAGCACCCATCAAAAGCTTGAACAGGAAAAATGTCGGAAGGAAAAAGTTTAAACCTATAAACGAAAGCGGAACCGTTAAAATAAGCCAGCTTGGGCCGTACGGATAGTACCTGTGCGTCCAGCGCATAAAATGAAGCATTGGATCAGCTGGAAAATCCGTGGCCTTATGGAAGTAAGGATTCAAATGATAAAAAGTTACAATTTTCGCGTCAAAAATGTAGTTAAACAAATCGTACGAAAATGCGTTGTATGAAAAAACAAGGATAATAAAAGTCAAAAATATCATAAATTTGGTATGTCTTAGGTTCATAAATCCTTTTCTCGCAAGATACAAAAAGAAAAAATAGCAAATGAAAATCCCAAAAAAAATTACGGCAAAAATCTCGGTTGAAAGAGGCCTTTGGAAAAACCCTATGTACTGAAACTGCTTTTCCAGGGTTTGGAAAACGGATACTTTGGATAGAGTTAGGCTCAAATCAACCTGCGTGAAAGAATAAAAAAAAAGCGCCAGCGCCAAGGTTAGATACGATACAAATAAAGCTTTAATTTTCATATCTTTTATATCTTCCGGAAAGATCATTTAGCCTAATGCTTATGAGGTCTTCCAGGGCCTCGACCGAATCCTTTACGGGACTCACCCTTCTTGTCTCGACATAAAGCCACTCGACCGGTACCTCCTTAATTGAGTATTTATATTTTCTCGCCAAAAACAAAAGCTCCACATCAAACCCTGCTTTAACAGAAGATCCTGAAATTTTTCTGTAACCCTTATGGAAATCCCGAAGGTCCGAAAACAGTTTATCCGAAACATCCTTCTTAAAAAGCTTGAATCCGCACTGTGTATCTTTTATGCCGCTAATGCCTACGATTACCGTTCTTAGCAAAATCATTCCCTTTGCCATCAAAGCCCTTGAAAGAGGCGCGCCTTTTCTTTGCGAATTTCTGCTTCCGATTACGATGTCGTATTTATCGATGTATAGAATAAGTTTGTTTAATTCCTCTATCGGAGTTGCCTGATCCATATCGGTAAAAAGTACATATTCCCCTTTTGCCGAAAGCATGCCCGCAGTTACCGCACCGGCCTTACCTGTATGGGAATTTTTAATAAGTCTGAAGTTCTTATTTTCTTTTACGAATTTTTCCTCAAAATCAACGCTTCCGTCGGTTGAGCCGTCATCTACTATGATGACCTCGTAATCGAATTTTTGCCTTCCCAAAAACCTTTCGACCTTCTCAAGGACACCTTTTTGAAGATTCGCCATTTCGTTATATGAAGGGATTACTACGGAAAGATAAGGTTTGTTCACAAAAAGATTATACTAGAAATATAAATAGCTGACAAATCAACTTGACAAATCAAACTTGTTATTTTATATATAAAGAATTAAAAAACGTGCAAATAAATGAATAAAGAAATACCGGTCTTCCCGGATACTCCCGTACGAAAATCTATATCCTCTTTTACCTCCGGAACGGAAATTGCACAAGAAGAAAATGGACAAATATACATGTGGGAAATTGAAGATAAAATGCCGCAAACCCTTCCAGAATCCTGGCGTACGCTAAATAAACAAGCTCCCCTTTTTCCAACGTTCGGTGAAATACAGGAGGCAGCAAGCCACAAAATTAAAAGCGTATTTGATAATAAAACTGACCGGCAGTTGCAATTCTGGCAGCCTAATTCCTTAGATGAAGAGAACAAGCCTTTATTTAAAAAGGCACTTGATAATTTAGTGCCTACCGGAAATGTCCTATTAACGGCATTTTTTGCCTCAGAGCTTCTGGATACTATTATTACCGAAGTGGAGTTTAACGTAATTAAGAACGGAACGGAAGTAAATCCGGCGGGCATGGGAGAGCTTTATTACCATTATCCCACCCAAGACTTAATTGCGCTTAAATTGGGTATTTCCGCTGCTATTATTATCGCCTACGGATTGACCTCAATACATGAAAGAGAGTCAAAATTTCCGCTGCTCGGGACTGTAAATTATAAACGTGTTGCAGAATCTGCATTGCAGCTTGGAACTTTACTTCAAGCGGGAGTATTATCTTGGGATGCTATAAATTTTATTCCCGATGCCATCTCAAAAATAACCAGGAGCTAAATTACATCATTCCTTCGCCCTGCTGGACTTTTCCTTCGAATTCTTTAGTGGATGATCTTAAGAAAAGAGCCGCTATAGCACCTGCTAAAGTAAACAGCATGGAAGATATAAATACGATATTATAGGAAACGACGTTTGCCTTTATCGCCATAAGATAAGCTGCCTGCTTTAAAACATTCGGATCCAGAGTATTTATTATCGTATATCTGTTAACATTTAATATCGCCGAGCTGGCACCGTTAGTCAGAATCGTTGCAAAAATAGCAACTCCGAAAGCGCCGGCAATATTTCTGGCCAGTGCAAGAAGCGAAGATGCAACGCCAACCTCCTGTATGGGAACCGGCGAAATTGCCGCATTTGTAAGAGGGGCAAATGTAAAACCAAGCCCCAATGCAAAACAGAATAAAAGTATGGCGAAATGTGCAAAAGACCACGTTAAGTCAATGCCCGAAAAAAGATATAGAATAAACGAAGCCCACATGAGTCCCGCAAAAACGACATATTTGGGCTGGTATTTAACCGAAAGTCTCGCCCCGACCTGCGCCGAAATGAGCATGCCGAACGCCATAGGAATAAATAGGTACCCGGTCTTTGTTACATCGTAACCCATATACTCCTGGACAAAAAGCGGTAGGAGGAAAAGACCGCCGATAAGTCCCATGAATGTAATAAACGAAACGATAAGTGATATCGTAAACTCCGCTATCTTGAAAAACTTCAAATCTACCACCGGTTCCGCCTGTCTGTTTTCTATCCATACGAAACCAATCAGCGACAAGGCCGATACTATGTAAGAAACAACGCTTCGAAGGCTTGTCCAGCCCCAGGACTGCCCCTGGTCCAACACCAATACCAGAGCACCAAGTCCGACTCCCAGAACTATCGAACCCCATACGTCAAAATTCTTAATTCCTTTGATTTTTTGCACCGGTTCTTCAATAAACTTCCATGCCATAAAAGTTGCAATAATTCCCAGCGGAACGTTTATATAAAATATCGACCGCCACGAGAAATTATCTATAAGAGGTCCTCCGACCAAAGGTCCGAATACCGCCGCAACTCCGAATACTGCGGACCACATTCCCATTGCCTGCGCTCTTTTTCCTCTGTCCTCGAAATTAAAAGCGATAATCGAAAGTGCCAGGGGGTAATCGATAGATACGGTTATAGCCTGAAGAATTCTAAAGATAATCATAGACGTGAGGTTTGACGAAAGGCCGGCAAGCATTGAAGAGATTACGAATCCGATTATTCCAAATAGGTACAGGGGCTTTCTTCCTATTAAATCCCCTAACTTTCCGAAAACCGGAACGAAGATTGCATTTGCGATGATATATGCCGTTGCTATCCAGCTTGCCTGATCAACCGTTATTCCGAAATCCCCTATTATTTTGGGTAACGCAAGGTTTACTACCGTTCCGTCAAGCCTGCCTAAAAAACTTGCAAGCATTACCGTAATAAGTATTATTATTTCACTTCTGGTAAAACCCGACTTTCCTGCGGGTTTTTTTTCGTTGTTTTTTTTCATAGTAAGCAAGAATTAAGGAGTTTTTGTATAGACAGTCATTTTTGCGGACATACCGTTTAAAATCTGTGGATATTTGTAAGCGTCAAAATTTGCATAAACCATAAACTGCTGTGTCGGCCGCGAACTTGAAACCGTGAACTGCAGTGCGGTAGATTTTGCGGTCGGGCTTATTTCGTCAATATACCCCCAGAAGCTTCGGCCCGGCAATGCATCAACAGTAAAAGAAACGGCCTGGCCGACTCTGATCTGGTTTAAGCCTTTGTTTTCGTCAATAGTCCCCGCAACCTGCACATCGGAAAGGTTTATCATTTGAACAACTGGTGTCTGGGCTGTTGCGATACTTCCGATTTCATTATCGGTCGAAACGATCAATCCGTCTTCATAGGCCGTTAGCGTACTCGTTCCAACGACTGCCAACGCCTGTCCTTTTGTAACTTTTTCTCCGGGATGAACGTCTATTACCATGATTTTACCGGATACGTCCGGTGAAATTGAAACAATCGGTGCTTGTATCAACGAATCTTCTATTGAAACCCTGTTGGCAAACATTTCATAAAAAATAAAACCTCCGATTATCGCAATGATAATAAATACGGATATTAAAATCCTAAGCACCCTAGGCTGTCTTATTTTTGCGATTAAATTTTTCATAGAATTGAATAAAGTTTTGTTAAGATCGATTGCGGATTTGTTATTACCTTGTCGTTATCTGTTAGTCCCGATAAAATCTCGGTCTCCCCGTCAAAACTTTTTCCGGTCGTCACCGTTCTTAAAACCGGTTTTCCGCCCGAAAGGACCCATATATGCGAGTCCGAAAGGACGGTCCACGAAGGGACCAGGATCACTTTCTGGTTAAAATTGCTGTTAATAAGAACTGTTCCCGTTTGTCCGAAATTTAAATTTTTGGGAAGGTTATTGATTTTAATATCCACCTTATACACACTTTCGCCGCTTGCATCAGTTGTCACGTCCGGATAAATCCTGTCAACTACTCCCGTAAGCTCTTGTCCGTTTGCACCGTCCATCACAACACTTGCGCTGTTTCCGACACTTATAAAATTTATATCCTGCTGTCTTACGTTTGCCCTAAAGACCATGGAGTTCGGATCCGCAACGACAAAAGACGTAAGTGGGGTTATGTTTACTCCGGACGTAGTTACATCTTCATGAAGTATTATTCCGTTTATCGGGCTTGTTAAGGTCGCCAGGCTTAAGGCGTACTTTGCAAGGTCGACATTGATCTGCGCGGAATTCTGTGCAATATTGGCATTATCTACAATCCTTTTTACGTTATCATAGATAACGGATGTCTCGGGAATAGCCGAATAACCCTGCTTGTTGGTAGTATCCAGAGAGTAACGCTGTTGTCCTTCCAAGACCCCCGCCTGTTGGTATTGCAGTGCCTGATCTGCGCCGTTATTTGCCGTTTGATAAGCGTTGGCCGCAAGCTCCAACTCCTTTTGCAGGGAATAGGTATCAAGTGACGCAATAGTTTCTCCCTGGTAAACTTTATCCCCCTCTTTTAAAGGAAGGTATGTGAGCTTTCCGCCTATCTGGAAATTAAGACTTGCCTGTGTTTGCGCAGTCAATGCTCCCGTTGCCTGTATCTGATTTCCTACAACTTTTAGGTCGGCGGTCTGCGTTGTAGGAGTAGTATTTGCGTTTGCAAAAAAAATAATCCCGAAGATACCCAAAAATGCCACTACTACAGATACCAAAAGATACTTGAAATTTTTAAAGTTAAAAATTCTAGCTTTCATATTTCACTGCCTGTTCCGAAATTGTATTTAGAATCCTTAAAAGATCTTTCTTATCCTTTTCTGAAAGGTAAGACAACATTTTGCTTATTTTCTTTTCCCTGTGCCTTGCCATTTCTCTTAACATATGTTCCCCGCGCCCTGTAAGGGAAATTTTTACAATTCTTCGGTCCTTAATATCATTTCTTCTTCTGACAAGTTTTGCAAGTATCAGCTTATCGATTAAAGAAGTGGCTGTGGGCATTGTCGTTGAGAAGTGATCGGCAATTTCGCGCATATGCGCCTGCTTGCTTTTCTTGATACACCACAAGGCCTCGAATTGATGGGTGGTTACCTGGGGCTCTTTTTCTTCAATAGACGCCGAATGCTTCATAATTCTCATAACTTTAGACATTGCGTCTATAATTTCCTGATTTAGTTCGTTATTCATAATATTTGTTTAACTAATATTTTGCTAAACTAATACTTAGATAGTATAACTAATTTTGAAGAAAGTGTCAATAGTTTTTTTATTTTATGCTGTGGGTTATAAATGATATAATTAATGTACTCGCCGTGTTCGTCTAGTGGTCCAGGACATCGGGTTCTCATCCCGAAAATCAGGGGTTCGACTCCCCTACACGGTACTACCTAGCAGGATGGGCAATGTTGGAAATAAGACAGCTTGAAAGGACTGCTCCCCCGCAGTCCGGCAAATCCCCTCCGTGGTCGTCATAAAGCGTAAAAGTATATGTTGCGTTTAAAATTATCCA
>JAJYEF010000006.1:27019-35236 GCA_021785915.1 bacterium | reverse complement strand
GTTTTGAAAGGGGTGAGCTTTACAGGGCACATATGGATTTTAGGCGAAGGATACGGGATGCGGAAAAACGCGGAGAAGATACAACTGACAAAAAAGAGGAGTTTAGAATCTTCAGGCAAAAAGCGACCGAGTTCAAGAAAAAGTTAGACACATTAAACAAGCAGTTCTATCCTTATAAGAATGACTGGGACAGAGTTGATGTCAGCGATCCGGAACTTGGCGAACATCATATTCCGGTAGTTACTCTCGATCTAAATCCACCCAAAGAGGGAGAACCAGATAAACGCGTCCCTTATTTTTTTGTTCCTACATATATAGCAAATCCATATCAGGTGGCGTTTTTAGCCATGGCGCTTGCATTAGAGGGCCAAAAAGTCCATGTAATGACTTATCCGGAAAAATATAAAATGTCGGAAAGCAGTTCGGATTGGCTTAAGATTGTCAAAAACGCCGGTACGCTAAGGCCATACGCAAAACTTGCACAAAAGGTTGCAGACGGATTAATACTTGATAACTATAATTTAGTCGGAACCTCCATGGGGGCAGCTGTTTCTTTGGAAATGGCCTCAGACCCTGCCAGCAAGGGGAGAATCAATGATTTGATAATCGTAGACCCGCCGAGCCTTCACGATAGGAATTCCTGGAAAATGGCTCTTTACGATTACGGTTTAATGGAAGGGGTTGTCGAGGGATTGGATAGGGAAATAAGAATTAAGGCCGAGCAGAGCGAAAGACCGGATTTAGACGCAACCATGGGAAGAGGGGGAGGTTGGCTGGAGGCGCCATTTTTATGGGCTCCAATACTTGCAAAAGGGCAGATTACAAAAGATAAATTATTAAGAATTAATCCTAAAGGAAAATTCCAAGTTTGGATCGCCGAAAAAAGCAGGGTCACCGGAGAAAAGGCGAAGAAAATTATCCTTGACGCCGAAAACTCAAGAATGGCCGCAAATCCAGATTTCAGCCCGATGAAATTAATGTTTGCAAAAGGGCTTCACCACAATGATCTATTCTCAAGGCTCGGGGTTGCTTCGTATATAACTAAGGAAAAAGACCCGGAAGGGACACTTATAAATATTGACGAAAAGGACTTGACCCACAGCGTGTCGCAGGCTATTTTAAAATCGTAAATTATCGACATTAAACCCTGTTTTTGTTATACTTTAGGCACGCTACGCAGGGCGCGGTGGTGAAGCGGCTAACACGGCTGTTTGCAGAACAGATATTCAGGGGTTCGAGTCCCCTTCGCGCCTCAAGAAAGTATATAGCATGAAAGATAAGGAACAAAGTTCATGGATTGAAAGAAATGCTAAATGGATTATACCCGGCGGCATAATTGCGGGAATAATCGGTTTGGTTGCGTTACCCGAGCTTGCCGTATTGGGATTCGGAGCAGCTGGTTTGGAAGCAACCGGGGTTATTTACGAAAGAGCTGGAAAGAAAAAGAAGACAAGTCCGCAGGCGGTATAAAAAAGGGTGGCTAGTTCATCGGTAGAACGCTTCTCTGATAAAGAAGAGGTGGATGGTTCGACTCCATCGTCACCCACAAGACAAATCTTTACGACTTCAAATCCCTCAAAATTTCTGTTATAATCCTTATTTGTGCGTATGGAAGCAGGAAATTTAAATCCAATGGAAGAAGAACAAAGACGGCTTCAAGAAGTCAAGACTTTTGTAAAGAATAATCTGGTTGTTGCAAATAACGATACAGCGCTTTGCGGCGACGGCAGGCCTGTTGCGGATGAACAACGGGTAAAAGAAACAGAAGGTGCAATAAGGGAATTCGGAGCCGACTTAGGATTTGTTTTTGCGGTAGCAAGCACATTGGCAAGGAAAAAAATTGATATTTCCGCGGAAGAGGTTACAAATGGGGTAATTGACGCACTTCTTGAAACAAGGGGTGAGGACTCGTCGGTTTATTATCATACCGACGAAGAGTCGGAAAAAAAGGGAACGATAGGATGCGGGCACGCGGCAAGAATTACAAATATTCAAAACGAGAGCTTATATGCTCCATTGACCTCGGATTACGCAAAGAAAATTTATGACTTTTTTATTTCGCATCCAAAAGCAAAAAAAGTCGTGTTAAGAGGAGGACACGAAGACCATAAGGAGGAAGGGGTATTGCTTGTTGAATCCAAAAATTACAATCTTTCGCCGCAACACAGCGTCAGAACAACTGACGGAATGCATATGTTTTTTGTGGCAGATCTACAAAGGCAAAAAGAAGCAATCGGAAAATTCTTCCCGATTTTTGCCAAAAAACATAATATTTCGCCGGCGCTGTACTCGGAAGAGGTGGTAAAGACAAATTTAAGTCAGATGACAGCGACGGCGAGCCTTTTAGCAAAAGGTCTTCCACAATTTATGGTTAAAATTTCCGAAACTCAGGAACCGGAGATTAATTTCCTTTCAAACGTTTCATAAAAACCCCACTTGAAATATCCCAGATTTGAAGCCCACTTTAAATAGATATAAATTAGCTATATTATTTGATTATTGCAGATTTATAGTGTTATACTTTTGATATGAATGACATAGGTTCGGAACTTCCGCCGGTTAATAATGGTGAGAATCCTCATAATTCCGGTGAAGCCAAACCGTTGTTTTCCAATATACAATCTGCGGAATCAGCGGCTAAGGAATCGCAAAGTGCGATTGTGATTGGGGCGGAAATTGCGGTTAAAAGAAGCGGCGGGGATATAGAAGGGGGATGGAGAGTAGATTCAATTGACCCTAAAACCGGAAGGGTATTTGCTCAAAAAGGAGATCTATCAAAAGATTTTGATAAAAGCGAGTTAGACAGATACAATATGCCGCCTTCGTTGGGCGATATCCAAAACGCATCAAGTCGACAGGAATTATTTTATTTTCTTAATAGACTTGGTGGGATACAAGGGTCTTCTAATTATTTCAGCAGCCAGGAATTGGAAGGTATTATATCTCAAGTTTTGGAACACAAAAGTCCTTTAGAATCAATTACACGGACAGGAGGCTTAAGGGACAGAGTAGAGCAAATAATGAAAGTAGAAGAAAAAAGAAGAGAAATCCAAGAGGCTTCAAAAGGATAAATTTAACTTCCCTCTTTGAAAATTAGAAATCTTGGTGTAAACTAGCCGGGTTATGGTTCTTTCGGATAAAGATATAAAAAAGGCACTTAAGGAGGGAAGGCTAAAGATAACGCCTGCGCCAAACCTTAAAAACCAGCTTGGTTCAAACTCGATAGATTTGCGCCTTGGGAATACATTCAGGATATTTGATAACAGCAGGTTTGCTTACATTGACCCTTTTAAGAAGAACATCGCAGAGGAAATAACAAGGGAAATAAAGAAAAAAGACGGGGAGCCTTTTATAATCCAGCCGGGAGACTTTGTTTTGGCAACAACGGTCGAATATTTGGAGCTTTCCGACGACGTTGTCGGAAATTTGGAGGGACGATCGAGTATCGGAAGGCTTGGGATCGTCGTTCACTCAACCGCCGCAAGTGTAGAATGCGGATTCAGGGGAAAAATAACGCTTGAGCTTGCCAACATGGGGAAAATGCCTGTTGCTTTATATCCCGGAATGAGGATTTGCGCAGTTTCGTTTATCCAGATGACAAGCCCCGCGGAAGTCCCGTACTACAAGAAAAAAAGCGCGAAATATGTAGGACAAAAAGGCCCGGGAGAAAGTAAAATCAGCCGGGAGAAATAAGATGTTTAGCGGTAAACGCCGCGCATCTCCTCAGGAATTAGAGAAGCAATAGCTTTTCCTACCTGGTTATTAACTTCTTCCCAGTTATGGGCGTGAACCATCTCGCCTATCTCGGGGCCGTCTGATTTTATTGGCATTCCCATGCGAACTATGACCATATCCGCACTACCAAAACCAAACCCTGCAAGAAAAGCTTTGGTATGAGGAAGAGGAATTCTTCCGGCCGGGTCGTGAACTTGTGTTCCTCCTTCTATTCCAACGGGTATAAAAATTGCTTCGGTTTTTCTGTATCTTTTAAGAAGGGTATAAGGGGTTTTTAAAGAAATATCAACTAGCTCCTGCATTCCGTTCCTTTTTCCGTTCAGATCCCTTCTTCCTCCATCGACAGTGCCTTCTGCCAAAACGGCCACCGCATACCCTTCCTTAATGCCTTCCCTCATATCCGACATAAACTGTTCGGGATTAGCTATCATATCGCGGTTTTCTTTATCATGCTTAGTGGTTGTAAGTACAGGAATAATGCCGTATGTCTCCATAGTCGGCTTTGCTCCATCGTAAGCTATTTTTGCAAACTTTCCCTGTCTGCCGCTGTCTAAGGATGCAGCAAGCGGAAGCAAAAAGCCTTGAATTCTTTTATCTTCGGGCAATACTTCATTTGCGGCGCCTCTTAAAATATAAGCCGGTTTAACCAGAGAAACAGCGTTAGATTGCGAATCGTGGTTTGCAACTATAACGGGGGTATAGCCGTCTCTTACTGCTTCCATATAAGCATTTTGGAACCCGTCTTGATATTCAATTCGTGCCCCGAGTCCGTGGGCCTCCGTCCAGTGCCCGATTACAGAGTCTACAACCGGGGGTATTTCTCTTTTGAATGCCAGCGGTTTTATCGGTCTTCTTATAAATGCCCTTTGCTCGATTGACTGTCTCTCAACGCTCATAATTTAGTGAATTTATGTATTTTAGCACAAAATCGTACCTTCGGATAGCATAACGGTATTAGGATTGTTAAGAAAGCAAATTTTAGTGGTTTGAAAAATTTCTCCGATATGCTATATTTCAAAAAGGTATGGCAGGAACAGACAGAGGTAAATTTATAGTCATTGACGGAAATGACGGCTCGGGTAAAACAACCCAGCTAAATCTTCTCAAAGCTCACCTTGATAAAAAAAACATCCCCGTTGCGGTCTTTGACTTTCCCCAGTACAAAACTTTCCACGGGGAAACCGTCGGGCGCTTCCTCGCGGGTGAATTCGGGCCTTTAAATAGCGTCAGCCCTTACCTTTTGGCGTATCCCTACGCTTTGGACAGGCTCGGCGCGTCACCGCACATAAAAGCAGCCCTTTCCGAGGGAAAAATAGTTTTGGCAAACAGGTACGTTGCATCAAACCTTGCTCACCAGTCGGGAAGGCTTCCCAAGAACCAGAGAAGAAATTTTGTCGACTGGGATATAGAATTTGAATATTATCTAAACGGTTTGCCAAGAGAGGATCTGTTGATATATTTGTATGTTCCCCATAAACAAAGCCAGAAACTTCTTAAAAATAAGGAAAGGGCAAAAAGGCAGTATTTAAACGGGAAAACAAAAGATATGGTCGAGGATAACAAAAAATACTTAACGGATTCGGAGGAAGCGTACCTTGATTTACTCGAAAGGTTTGACCACTGGATAAAAATAGACTGCACCAATCCAAAGGGCCAGCTTTTGTCAAAACAGGAAATCCACGAACAAATAAAAACCGAGCTTATAGGAAGGAATATCATATGAGGATTAATGTAAAGCGCATCGATAGAAACCTGCCCCTTCCCGAATATAAGACCAAAGGCGCCGTCGGTTTTGATCTTACGGCGCGGGAGAACGTCACAATGTCGCCATTTGAAGTAACCCTTATTCCTCTGAACCTGATTGTAAAAGTTCCCAAGGGTTTCGGATTATTTTTGTTTTCCAGAAGTTCAACTCCTTCCAAAAAGGGGATTATGGTGGCAAACGGAGTGGGAGTAATCGACCAGGATTATAACGGCGAGGAAGACGAATTGAAGCTTTCTGCGGTTAACATTACTCGCAAAAAAGTAGTAATTGAAAAAGGAGAAAGGATTTGTCAGGGAATATTCTTAAAGTTATCAACGGCTAAGTTTACGGAAGTAAAGAAAATGCGCTCGGTGTCGCGCGGAGGTTTCGGAACAACAGGCCGAAGATAAATGAGCAGGGAAAAAAAATACCATATCGGAGTAAAGGCGGTCTTTGTAAAAAGAGGAAAAGTTTTACTTTTGGAAAATACGCCCGACAAAAATAACCGATACAGTTTTCCGGGAGGAAAAATTGACGAAGGCGAGAGCGTATTAAAAGCCTTAAGAAGAGAGCTGAAGGAAGAAATCGGGATTAGAAATTTTGAAATAACAGAGCTTGTAAATATATTCGAAAGGTTTGATTACAAAAAAAATACTGGATTGATGCTTCTTTGCTATAAAACAAAAGCAGATTTATCAAACATCAAACTAAGCAAAGAACATACAGGCTTTAGATGGATTAACAAAAAAGAATTCTTGGAAATGAAAAAGGACAAGAAAAACTTTTATCCGGGGATAGCGGAAGCGATTGCTAATGTGTTATAAATAGAAAAATGAAGATAAAAGGCGCCGAAGAGCAATACCTTGATTTATTAAAGGATATCTTAAAAAACGGAAAATACAAAGACGACAGGACAAAAACCGGAACAAAATCCCTGTTTGGAAGACAGCTGCGTTATGATCTTTCCAAAGGATTTCCCCTTTTGACTACAAAAAAGATGTTTTTAAAAGGCGTTATTTACGAACTTCTGTGGTTTTTAAAGGGGGAGTCAAACATCAAATATCTGGTAGATAACGGAGTCCATATTTGGGACGAGTGGCCGTATAAGTATTATTTACTCCACACGAAAGACAAAAAGAAACTGACTCAGGAAGATTATGTTGCAAAAGTAAAAGAAGACCGAAAGTTCGCGGGAAAATGGGCGGATTTGGGGCCCGTTTACGGAGTTCAGTGGAGACACTGGAAAAAGCTGGGGCGCGGGGAAGTAGACCAGATTAAACAGGTTATAAAAGATATTAAAAAAACTCCATATTCAAGAAGGCTTATCGTTACCGCCTGGAACCCGGGTGAACTCGACGATATAGTAAAAAGGGAGGGCTTGCCCCCGTGCCATACGCTTTTTCAGTTTTATGTAAATAACGGTAAGCTTTCGGTCCAGCTTTATCAACGAAGCGCCGATTCCTTCCTCGGGGTTCCTTTTAACATTGCATCTTACTCTCTTTTGCTTATGATGATGGCACAGGTAACGGGCCTGCGGCCCGGAGAATTTGTGCACACTTTCGGTGACGTGCATATTTATTCAAACCACCTACGGCAGGTGAGGGAACAGCTTAAAAGAAAACCCAGGAGATTACCCAAGATCACAATTAATCCTAAAGTAAAAGACATAAATAAATTTAAATTCGAGGATTTTGTTTTGTCGGGTTACGATCCGTATCCGCCGATAAAAGCCCCGGTTGCGGTATAATAAATTTATGCTTAGTATTATAGCGGCACTCGATAACAAGCGCGGAATAGGCCGTAAGAACCAGTTGCCCTGGCACATATCCGAAGATCTCAAACGGTTTAAAGAACTCACAAAAGGCCATAACGTTATAATGGGAAGGAATACCTTTGAAAGCATAGGAAAGCCTCTTTTGGAGCGAACAAACATTGTCATGACAAGTGATCCTAATTTTAGCGCAGAAGGAGTTACAATAGTAAATTCGATAGAGGAGGCGCTTGACAAGGCAGGGCACGGCGATGTTTTTGTAATAGGGGGAGCGCAGGTGTTTAATTTGACTATTTCTTTGGCAGACAAACTTTATTTAACCCTTATAGAAGGGGATTTTGGCTGCGACACGTTTTTCCCCGACTACTCAAACTTTACAAAAGAAAAATTCATAGGAGCGGGAGTAACGGAAGACGGATTAAGGTATAAATTTGTAGAGCTTGAAAAAGAATAGCTCTGTCCGTATAATTGGCAGGAGATGTTAAAAAACAAAGACCCCAAAATTTACAACCTTATAAAGCGGGAGGAAAAACGACAGAGAGAAGTCCTCGAAATGATACCCTCGGAAAATTATGCGTCGAAAGAAGTATTGGAAGCATTGGGCACGGTCTTTGTAAACAAATATTCTGAAGGGTATCCAAAGAAAAGATATTATCAGGGAAATGAAGTAGTTGATGATGTCGAGATATTAGCTGAAGAAAGAGCAAAAAAGTTGTTCGGTGTTCCGTATGCAAATGTTCAGCCTTACTCGGGTTCTCCGGCAAACTCGGCTGTTTATTTTGCGCTTCTCACGCCTTTTAAGGATAAAATTATGGGTTTGTCGCTTGCTTACGGAGGGCACTTGACCCACGGATCTCCGGTTTCATTTTCGGGAACATACTTTCCGGTCGTTTCTTATACGTTTGGGAAAGACGGATATCTTGATTATCAAGAGATTGAGAAAGTCGCGTTAAAGGAAAAACCTAAA
>JAJYEF010000006.1:0-26919 GCA_021785915.1 bacterium | reverse complement strand
AGAGCAGAAGCAGAAAGAAAAAGAGTTATAGACATACCTAATCCGCTTATCAGGCATTCGTTAAACCAGTCTCAGTTAAAAAAAGAGATTCAGGGTGAAATCAGGGTTTACGGAATGAGTATACGAAGGTTGGCGAGAAGAGTAAGAAAAGAAGAGACAAAAAAACGAACAAGACAGGTTGTGTACGATTCTGTTACCAACATTTTTTCCGGAGATTTCTCCGAGGAGGATATTTTAAATGTCGTTTTATTATCAGACGATATAGAAAAACGAGGCGGCCACAACGCATCGGTTATAGATTTTACAGGACTTAGGCCAAGCAAGGAACAATTAGGAGAACCTTCGGAATCTTTTTTTAGGAAAAAGCGATAATATCCTTCTGATTGTCATTAAATTTAAATCTTATGTTATAATCTCCAATTGTATGAGGGAAAGAATTAACGATTCGCTGCAGGAAAGGGTGCACAAAATAACAGAAAACGCAATTATACGCGGTGCAAAAAGAAAACGGGTAAGATATTTTGAAAAAAAAATAAAAGATTTTCTGGAAAATGAGGGAACCAAAAACCACAAACACAATATTTACCAGGCGACTTTTAACAGGTATATTATAGGAAAAGATGTTCATTCGGGCGGATATTTTTTTGAGGAATTGGTAATTGACGATGGGAAACCTTATTGGGATAGGATTGAGGAAAACCACGGACAGCTTTTCAGGACAAAACTGCGCATAGACGGACATTTAATTGATGCGTTAACTGCAACAAGAGTTGACGTAAGACGCGCAATGAGAAAAATAGACAAAATAGGGGAGGGAAATTACCGCTAGGACCTTCCGCCAAATCTTCTAACCCTTGATGAAAATTCTTTAAGGCTATTAATTATATCCTCATCGGTTAAATCCGGAAGATTTTTGTCAACGCTTACGAATTCCGCCAAAGAGGCGAGGGGACCAAACCCCGACATCCTTTTTTCTCCGCTTGTTCTAAGAACCATGTCAAATAGCGGAAGACCACGGTTAATTTTCGATAGCAACTCATAAGTTGACGACTCCGGGTCGGTCGCTCTTTTCTTTGCAAATTCTTCAAGCTGGTATCTTTCGCCGTAATCGACAAAAAGGGCGAGGATCTTTCCGTTATTATTTTTAGTTTTCTCTTCTGTTTTTTCAATTGTTTCTAAAAAAGAGGGAAACTCTTCGGAAATTCTGTCTCTTCGTCCAAGGACCATGAATTTAATGTTGTTATCGACCATAAAATCTAAATTCTCCTTGGCCGTTTGCTCTATTACCTCCATTATTTTTGCTATTTCCTTTACATCTCTTTTCCAATTATCTTCGGAAAATCCCCACACACCCAAAACGTCTATGTCAACTTTTATGAAATGTTTTAAAATTTCCGAGAAAGTTATCCCTCCCTGTTTGTGTCCTTCGGCTACGGGAAGACCTAAGCTTTGGGCCCATCTGCCGTTTCCGTCGGGTATTACCAGGAGTGCTTTTGGAAGGTTAAGGCCCGAGGTCTTAAGTGCTAGCTCTTCCGCCTTGCTGCTTATTTTTGATTTAAGATTCACAAAAGGTATTATATCAATTTTTGATTATCAATTTCCAATTTCTCACTGTTGTTTTCTATACCATCTTTATTTTGGATTTGAGATTGTTTGGGAGGCAAGTTTGATTTTCTTCGAATTTTTAAAATTAAATAATACAGCACAATTAAGATAATTATTAATATCATTAAAATTCCAAATGAAGTAATTAAAGTTTTTAGACTTTGGCTTTTTGTAATATTGTTGGACGAAACTTGAACAGTTGGTATTACGACATTGGAATTATTGCTATTTAGATCTTTTGTTTTAGCAGTAGGTAATATAGTAGGAGCTGCAGTTGATGGCAGATTTTGTTGCATGTTTGTAGGATTTGCAGAAACAGTGGATAAGGCTGTGGTAGGCGTTTGATCCGTGTTGACGGATATAGAATTTACAGCGGCTATAAACCCTGTGTCATTAACTGGAAGTAAAGAAAGTGTATTAGTGCCATTAATTTGTTTGGTAAAACCCTGATCTATGCCGTTATTTACGAAAGGATAATAATATAATGAGGTATTACTATATTTGTTAATTACAGCTATTTTTATAGCATTATTTGGTTTAATCAAATTTCCAGTTGCGTCTTTAAATAGTATTTCATATGAAGATATAGACGATTGTCCCGAAGGAATTAGTGATTGGATTTGATTTTGTATTCCTTTATATACATTTATAGTTGTAGGTTCGGAAAAGCTTGTTCCAGGAATAATTAATGTAGTATTTGTATCTATCGGTAGTGATTCGTCAGCGTTATGTTGGTATCCGGTTAGATTTTGGGTAAAAATAGGCGTTGTGTCAAAATAGCTTGAAGATTGAGCTAGGCTAGGCAAGGTTATTATAGAATAAATTATTATTGAGAATAAGATTATAAATATGGTCCTGAAAAATTTCATAAAAAATATAGAAAAATATTTTTTCTTGGTTTAAATTTTTTATAAATTGTCTTTAATGATAAATTAGATATTTACCTTTAAAAATTTATAGAATTAATTTTTATGGCGCCACTTCCTGCCAGACCCTTCTTTGGAGCTTGAACAGGTCGGGGGAGTTTAATATAAAGTCCGGTCTTTCCTGTATGGTAACGGCAGGACATGTCTGGTCCCCGGCGCAAAGATCTCGTTTATTATTGAAGGTTCCTCCGTTTAATGCGGCATTGACCACAACAGAGCCTCCGATGTTTAATTTAAGGTCGGGTGTGGGGCAGGTATTCCCCCCTAGGACATTGAAGTTTTTATCGGTCGAGTAGTATCCTTCGATTTGTGTTGTGGTCGAGTTAATCGTGGAGGTCCCTACGGTTGACCCTATGTTTATGTTCCCGGCTGCAGTAAATAATGCGGTTGAGCCAACGGGTACGTGAATTTCCGAGTCGATATTCAAATCTCCGTTAACAAGTATCACGAAGTTCCCGCTTGAAGGGAATGTAAGGCTTGAGCCGGTAATTGTCAGATTGCCATTTGCCTTGTACACGCCCGGAGCAGAAGGAAGGGAAGTACAGCTGAAGTTGCCGGGACTGGTGGTGGAGCACCCGGAAACGGAGGTAATCGGAGTTTCCGTGACCCCCGACTGTTGAGCAAGAGAGTCTATATATGCATAGGAAGTCGGAATAACTCCGGGAGTGGTTGGCTGATAAACGTCAGGATAAGTATTTCCTCCTACGATCCAGTTGTTTACCGATGCCTGTCCTTGGCCAAAGTTGGAGCCGCTTGCTCCGGAGTATATAACACCGGGTGTTCCTCCTGCTCCGGGCGCAACTGATGCATATGCTCCTCCTCCGCAGGTTGCAGATGAGGGTATCGGGTCGTTAAGGCCTCCCTGTGACGGGTTTGCGACGCCAACGCCTGTTATGTCTCCGCTTGTTGTCTGTATCCAGGGTAAAGAATTGGTAATTCCGTAGTCAGCAAGGGTAATATTGCCGCTTGCATCACACGTAAGAGGGGAGGGAGCAGTGCACCCGGGCCCAACAGTAACCGTATAAGCAGGCGGTGTAGGTGCGGTTGCCTGAAACCCTGAGGGAAGGCTTGCCAGGGAAATGGTATATTGTCCGGCAGGGAGAGTAGAGCCTGTCGTAAAGCTTCCGTTTGCAGTGCTCGTATTTACAGTGGTGTAATATCCGTTGCAGGACGAACTGATACAGCTAATTACAATTGGTAAACTCGTAGCAGTATAGTACGAATCAGGTGGAATATCCTTAACTCCGTTTTTATCAGCATCTATATATATACTTCCGGAAATAGTGTAAGTAGGGATCTTCTGAAGGCCGAAATTAACAGATTGATTAGGGGGGATAGTGACGGTCTTAGGGTTGGTGTCACCCGCTGATAAAGTGTATCCTGCGGGTGGAGTTACGGAAAGAGTATATGTATCGCTTGCTAGTCCAGTAAATGAATAACCGCTAGAGGTAGTAGTGGCTTTTAGGGTTGTTCCGGTACTCAAAGCGGTGCTACTTATATTTGCACCAGTAACATTTGTTTCGGGTGAACTTCCTGTGCATGTTGGGTAATTGGTAACCAGAGGATTTACACAGTCTTGAACTCCGTCTCCATTCACATCGTTATAGACATTTCCCGATATATTATAAGTTGGTGCTGGAGTGGGTGTAGGCGCAATTCCAAAGCCCAAATTAATAGTTAAGGTACCGCAAGGCCAAAATACATAACCCGATGAGTAATTGGTAAGCGTATATCCTGATGGTGGGGTAACCCCTAGTGCAAAGGCGGTCGGAGAAGGGTAACTTCCCGGGAAAAAACTTCCTCTCCAGTGGTATCCCTGATACACTCCACCAATATATAATGAGTTAATGCTTTGCCCTCCCAATGTTACTCCAAAATTGTCTACAGTATCGCTTGCTTCACCTGTATCTTTTACTCCGTTTCCGTTTGTATCATAAAATGCATAAACATAAACACCATATGGTCCACCAGTACAGGAATTATAGCAACTTTCGGTTGTGCAGCTTGCAGAACACCACACTTGGTTAATACAACCTGGCGTGTTAGGATTTGAGTTGCATTGGGAAGAGCTTGGACAATTAAAATTATTGGTTCCGGTATCGCATTGTTCGGGAGGTTCGACAACTCCGTCACCACAGTACCCGCCCGGGGTAGGAGTTGCGGCTGCTATACACTGATTATTGGTACAGGTTTGGCTTGCCGAACAGGTGCCGCAGCTTTGATAATAACATCCGTTCCAGACACTTCCGCAGGTAAGTCCGTTACAAACACCCGTATTTGGAGTACAGGTACCGCAAGTAGGGCAGGAAGTACTAAGTCCGTTTGAAGAACACGTTCCGCTGACAGAATATGACACGCAGGAAGAACTTGAGCACCCGTAGCATGTACACTGCATAGGAGTTGGAGTTGGCGTAGCAGTTGCTGCTGCACCACAGCATGTGGTTCCGGCAGTGCTGCAGGCGTAATTAGGGTTGGTATACTGAGTGTAGTTTGGGATTGGGTTGGAGCAACTTGATGAGCAAGTTCCACCGTGACCGGAGCAGGCTGAAGTACATCCTCCTCCCAACGTGCCAAAAGCATACGGGTATTCGCCACTCGGGCAATTAGTGGAATTAGACCACCCGGCTGAAGTACATGTTTGGTAATATAAGTGTGAGGTATCACAATATCCTGTTGCACCGTTCCAGCATTGGGTGGCGCCGATTGTAGGACAGCTTGAAGGGCAGCTACCTCCCGTACAAGACTGGGTCCCGGCATTGCCGGAAACTTGAGTACAACTCCCACCACCTGAATATGTCGTATATGTTCCGGGTTGAGTGCAGGAACTGCCGCAGAATCCCCAGCTGATTGGACCAGAATTGCAGGTTGGAAGGGGAGCAGGCGTTGGGGTAGGAGTAGTACAAGTAACTGTTTGCGTTACACAAGCGCCGCCGCTGTAACCAGCTGCACTCCCGCTACAGCTAGTATTACCATAGTATACTAATCCAGCTCCGGTGGAACCACAATTTACAACAGCAGATTGGCCGGAATATGAAGTAGAAAATGTGCCGGAATACGCACTAACAGATTTAGGTGAGGAATAAGCGGTGCATGGTCCACTAACACTACCAGTACGATATGCATACGCAGTTATGGTCGTAGAATTATAACTAGAAGCTGGAGAACAGCTTGCCGCCGCAGATGAACTATTCGACAAAAACACAAAATTTCCTACCAACATAAACAAACCAAGCAATATCAATTTCTTCATGAAATTGTTCTCCTCCTTTTTCTTCCTGTAAGTAAAAATATAATGGCCAGTATAATTAATAGTAATATCAGGACCGTAGGAAGCAGGGTAGTAAGTATTGAAGAGTTATATTGTGTAGCGTTGTTACTGGGATTTGTAAGGTTGCCGGGCGCGGCACTGGTATTGATTGCAACTATAAAGCCATTGTCGTTGATAGGAAGTAACGAAAGAGTTCTGGCATTTCCGGCCATTTGTTTTTTGAAACCAAGGTCTATTCCTCCGTTAACAACAGGATAATAATAGGTAGGAGTATTTTTATAACTGTTTATCACTTCAATTTTTAAAGCAAATTTTGGCATAACTGTAACATTATTGGAATTTTTAAAAATAATTTCGTAGGAGGAAATTGGTGTTTGTCCTTGAGGAATAAGTTTTTGTATTTGTGAATTAATTGATTTATATACATAAATTGTGGTTGGAGTGCCAAAGCTTCCTTTAGAAACAGTTATTGTTGTTACTCGGTCAATAGGCAGTTGTTCATCTGCGCTGTGCTGATAGCCTGTAAGCTTTTGGATAAATATCGGTTTTTGATTAAAAAAGAGAGAGGTCTGTGCAAAGGTGGAAAAAGAAAAAACACTTAAAAATAAAGTTAAAAACAATAGAGTAAATAATATGTTTGTTTTTTTTATGCCTTTATTCATGTTATGATTTTTTGTTTAGCACACTTGTATTTAGCATGCATGTTCCACCCCCGCTGCTACAGCTGGTAGTATCAGATGGACCTGTGCAAGTGTTGGTTCCGCAACTATTATACTGAACACAACTTGTCCCGCTGCAACCGTAATAAGGATTTGTTTGGCCAGCCGCGCATGAGCAGGTTGCAGTTGTAAAGGTTTGTGTCGGGGAGGTGCTAATTATGCTTCCCGACGAATTATATGCCTGAACGTACCATGAAACAGTATTGTTGTACGAAAAGCTGCAGCCGCCCGGACCGCTTGTGCAGGTATTATAGCTGTATGGGACATTATATGTAGTGGCGCTTCCAGTATTTTTGCTGCTTGTTGCCCAATTGAGTACGTAGGATGAAGCTCCGGAATAGGCATTCCAGCTGAATTGAGCTTGTGAAACGGTCGGATAGGTAGAGTTGCATGAAGGAGTTACGCTTAATCCGCTCCACGATCCGGGAATTGGGGTTGGAGTTAGGGTAGGAGTTGTTGGGGGACATTGGGCCAGGGTTGTTTTTGCTCCCGATGCCGCCGCACTGCAGTTCGATCCGTTGCATGCTGCGACAGACCAGTTAATTAGAGTATTTTGTGAATAATTAACCGCAGGAGAAAAAGAGCAGGATGTACCGCTGCAAACAGATGATGCGGATACGCTTTGATTTCCGGCGGGATTATTCCAAACTAAATTGTACGATGTGGCATTTGAAGAACCGGTCCAGTTAAAGGTCATCCTATAGGCGCTTCCATTGCACCACGGAGACGCAGAAAGGTTGGTAGGCGGCGGAGGAGTGCATGTACACGTGTAACCGTTACTACCGCACGTACAACTGCCGGATCCGTCAAACGCTCCCGGACAAGAAACACCGTCCGTATAGCCACCAACCATGCAATAAGGCCCAGAAGGACATTTCGCACCAGATGAAACATAGCCTAAGTTGTTGGGCGTATTACAGGAAGCAGGATATCCACCTATATAATTACTTGAACATGTAACATCTACGGTGTATTGATAATAACTTTCCCCCTGTCTTACAAAATTTACATAAGTTGGAGATACGAGTTGGGTGGGGTCTACACAAGCTGATTGCCAGTGTACCGTGTCACCACTTGCTGCTGAATACGAAGGTATATCCCATACTTGCCAGTACAGACTGCAGTTTGATGCTCCGGTTTGGTCAACGAAAAAATTTGTAGTCCAAGGCCCTGCGCCTAGTTTTGTTGATGTGTATTTAGCTGCAATACCCCAATATGTTCCTGAATTGCTACCACAAAAAACACCTTCGGTTGTAACAGTTTGTGCATAGGAATAACTATTAGAAAGTAAGAATATCAAGCTTAAAAAAAATAATGTAAGTAAAATCTTTTTCATTTCATTTTGACATAATTTTATTGTATTCTTCCGGATAAGTAGTTTTTACATAATCTGTTAGTTCGTTATATAATTTTTCGTTTAGACCTGCCTTGGTTAAAGCTCCACTATTTTTTAAATTATTGGCAACAATTGTATAAGCAAATATTTTTGTATTTAAAAAACTGTTTTGTAAATAACCGGGATTAAGGATATCTTGCACAAATGTAGTTTTTACCACTTCGGGTACGTTGCTATTTTTTATTTCATTAACGATATTTAATATAGCCTGAGGTTGTGGGGATTGGGCGCAGCTTGGGTCTATACAATATACAGGGAAAAAATCACTATCTTTATATAGCTTAGGAAAATTGATTTTGGCAAAGTCGCTAAAATCGCCGGGAATCGAATAAAGCTTATGGTTATTTGTAGTGTTATACAAATTCTCTAAAAGGCCGTCGGCGTTTACCAACGCATTATATCTTTCTTGTTCGGTAGATTTGCTATTTCCGACTATTTGCAATGAGTTTATAATTCTGGAAAAAAGAGGAGCTTGCGCTAGTGTATTATCGGATCTGAGGGAATTAACATTTTGCATTAATTCCGGATAACCCTTTAAGTCGCTTCCCGGGGTTGAATTTGATGTAGAAAGAGTTGGGCTATTGGACTTTGATGAATAATTAAGATAATAAATTAAGGTAAGAGCTATTATTATCACAGCAACGACAATAATTATAATTACAGGTTTCTTATTTTTTTTAAGAACCTCAAAAGCTCTCATTAATAAATGGTTAAATTGTACCTAAGATTAGATTATGTTATTGCCCGAGGTTTGTCAAGAAGAGTTTGGTGAAATTTAGCTTTAGGCAAATTGTTTTAGATAACTGTCCAATTGTTGTTTAAAACTTGACCCTACTCCATTCGGCCCGAGGGTGTAATCATACGTTGCCAGGGCTAAATTATAGAACCTTTTATCACCTGTACTTTGGTATAATTTATATGCAATAAGTGTTATATTTTCACAACTTTGGAATCTTGTTACCGAAGTATTTTGACCCGCAACACCGTATTGGCATTCTTCTAATGTTGAGTTCACATTTGTCCATTGCGCCTTAATAGATGGATTTGCTTTTAGAGCGACTTGAATATCATTTTTGACATTAGTTATTGTCACCGGTGTCTCGGGAAGCTTTGAATTAATTATTGTTTCTACCGGTTTTGGTGTTGGTTTGGGTGTTGCTTCGGGTGTTGGCGCTACGGTTGGAATAGGTGATATTTCAACTGAAATACTGGGTTTTGGAGAAAGCGATAGTGACGGCATTTCCGATTGTGTAACTATGGGTGATGGTGTTTCTGCTGGTTGTGTGTTGGGAATTTGTGAAGGTGTTTTGTCCGCGGAAGAACCGCAGGCGGCCAATGAAAAAACTAAAGCTCCCGCTCCTAAAACTCTTCCCGTTCCTCTTAATCTGTTTCCGTGATCCTGTTCGTTTCTCATTGCGGCCTATAATATATCAGAATGAATAATTTGTCAATAGGCAAAATTGAAGCTAATTTAACAGGGTTATAGACTGTATGGTATTAGTTCCGGACTTATCCTGAGTATAGGTAACCTGAACATTTTTTCCTAAGTTTTGTTGCTGATCTAAGTCGTAAAGTGTATAGACTATATTTTGGACTTTAGTGCTTGGGGACGCATTTGGGTTTATAATCTGTTTATAAAAAGTGCTGTTCTGATAAGAAAATATAAAATTATAGACTTGATTTCCGGATTTTACTTTTAAAATATTGTTGTTATATTGTAAAAATATTCCTTTGACATACCAAGTATTATTTATATGATTATAAACAGGTTTTTCAAGATTATCTAAGTTATTATTATTGGATATATTTTGTGTGCTAGTTGTGGGAAGGTGAGGAAGCCATCCAAGTTGACTCGGATAAAGCTCGGAAAGACTAAGTATATTAAAAAAATTTAAAATTCCGAAAAAAATCAGCAATACAAGCACCACAAAAAATATTTCCATAAATCCTATTTTAAAGAGAGCGAGACCCTTTAATTTTTCCTTTGCATTTCCCGCAGGAGATGGGAAGCTGCTGTTGTATACTTGACTGTACTTTGCCGTAGACACATCTTGAGGTTGATTAAACCCCTGATTTAAATTAGCGGTGTCTTGTGTGTTGTTTTGTTCGGGCAGACCGTTCATTTAAGAAAAATATAACACTATTAATAGTATTTGACAACCGATAATATTTTCAAACAATTAATAGTTTGGGGTAGGCGTTGGTGAGTTTAGCACCGGAATAGAATTTGGATAAAAAGAAGCGTCAACTGTCGATTTTAAGACAGACTGTGAATAACCGTCTGCCGTAACTTGGGATTTAGGCAGAAGCTGAATAAAAACTTTTGCATTTTTCTTTAAAGAGGTAAAAATAAATTTTGCAAGTATCCCCTGGCCTAAGCTTCCAGGCTGACCGTTTTGAACACCCAAGGCAAAGCTTACCCTTCCGTTTGCCTGGTCTATTGTTTTTAAAAGCACCTGTGGGTTTGTAAAGAACGGGCCCGGCACAATATCGACATTGCCTATAGCGCTTGGGTCATAAGAAAGTTCGAGCTGTACCGTGTTTACGGAATCCTGGCCGGTATTAATAATTATGTCGGTCGAGTACTGGGCGGATGCAGTTGAAATGCTTACGGGAGATGAAGAAACTGTCAGCGTGGTCTGGACGGGATCGGTTAAAGTGGGAGTGACCGGCGTAACCAATGCGGGCGGAGTAGAGGGTTTGTAATAAAGGGATATGCCTATAAGAATAGCGACTATGCCTCCCAGGACAACAATAAGAAGCAGGGTTTTAATAGGGAAAATCCTGTGAAACTTTTCGTTAGGCGTTTCGTTTTCTGGCGGTTCGTCGATATAAATTGGAGGTTTTGGAGGATGAGGTTTATTTTCATCTTCCTTTGCTTTTTCTAAATCTTCTTCTGTATATTTTATTTGTACCATGGCAGTAAATAGTAGGGATATAATATTTTGTCCTGCGGGCAATGTCAAGAATATAATATATATAATAGTATACTAAATAGTTTGATGTGGATTAATAATTACTTCAATTCATGATTAATATATATAATATTGAACATAAAATTATCTCATTAAGTTTTAAGGATTTTTAATATTGCAGTTGGAAGATTTATATAAATTGTGCTAAAATCCGCTCATCAATTATGACAGAAGTTCAACCAAAGGGCGTTAAAGAAAATAATATTGATTCACAGCAACATCAGAGCGCGGGGAGAATTGAGTCCGTTGCCGCAGCAGCGGGAGCGGTTTCCTGGCCGCTTTTAGGACTCAGTTACATTTTTGAGTCACAACTAAAGCCTGTAGAGGGTCCGATTGAATTTGCAGCGCTTGCATCATTATTTGTATATATCGGAGCAAGAGCAAACAGGTAGCATGCAGAATCACGAAACGGAAAGAAATTCTTTTGTAAGACTTGTTGAGGATAACAATACTTTATGGTGGACAGGAGTATTGCTTTTGGTATTATCGCTTACCGGGTTTCTGGTGGAAGGAAATAATCCTTCGTCAATTGATCAGGCGGCAATTCTTGCAGGCGCGATTACCGGTTTGGTGGCGGCAAGTTTGGGAAGTGAATCTGATTAATAATATTAATAAAATATTGTAAGAAGCAAATAAGAGTTTAATGATAAATAATAAATATTATGTTAAGCCCCGAAAATAATAAAAATTTTTTTGTACGAACGGTTGAGGATTACAATACTTTAAAATATGGCGGGACTATTACCGCTGGTGTAGCATTTTTAAAATTAATGATTGATTCAGGCAATAACGATTTTGGGGCTTTAGGCCTAGCATCGTTCGGATTAATAGTTGCGGGCTTCGGCAGGGCATTAAAAGACGCAGAAAAAAGTAAACAGTCTTAATCCTTGCAAAAAAATATTGTTTATTTTATAATTTAGCGATCACTCACATTCGGACATTGTTCCTGAAGGTTAAATTCATCAATTTGCCTCGTCCGGATGGCGGAAAAAGGAACAAGTAAAAATTATGAAGCAAATTACACTTGAAGAACTTCTTGAGGCCGGATGCCATTTTGGGCATCAGGTAACACGCAGTAATCCTAAAGCAAGGGACTTTGTTTTCGAGGCGAGGGATAATATTCAAATAATCGATCTTGCAAAAACAAAAGATGGCTTGGACGAAGCGGCTGATTTCGTAAAACACCTGGGACAAAACGGTGGAAATTTACTTGTAGTTGGGACAAAAAGGCAGGCAAAGGAAATCGTTGAGCAGGAAATCAATAGAATAAATGATTTACTCAAAGAGTCTAAAAAGGAGCATATTGGCAATATTTATTATATTACCCAAAGATGGATAGGCGGAATTCTTACCAATTTTGCCGAAGTTTCCAAGAATTTCAAGAAACTCAAGGACCTAAAGGAAACCGTTTCAAATCCCGAGGCAGCCGGTAAGTACACAAAAAAAGAAATCGGGCTTTTTGAAAAGGAAATCCAGAAACTCGAATCTTATTACAAGGGGGTTTCCGAGATGAAGGACAAGCCACAGGCGTTATTTATTATAGACTCCCACCTGGAAGATCTGGCAGTACGGGAAGCAAGAAACATGGGGGTTGAAACGGTGGCAATCGTTGATACAAATGCTGACCCTTATTTAATAGACCATCCGATTCCCGCAAATGATGACGCCGTAGGATCGATAAGGCTTATACTGGCGCATATTCTCGACGCGTGGGAAGAAGGCGTAAAAGCGCAAAAACAGCCCTCCGCTAAAGCTCCGGACGGCAAGCAGCCGAAGGCAGAGAAACAAGAAAAGCCAAAAGCAGAACAAGCGGAAAATGTATCAAAAAACAAAAATAAAAAAACAGAAAACCCTAAAACAAAAACATCCAAAGAAACGAAACAATCGCATAAAAAGGAAAAGTCTGGTAAGTAATTTAAGTTTTTAGTTTAATATGGTAGACATAAATTTGCTAAAAAAGTTAAGAAAAGAAACAGGAGTTTCTATTGCCGACTGCCGTAAGGCGTTGGAAGAAACAGGCGGAAAATATGATAAGGCTCTCGCGTGGCTTAAGAAACAGGGTCTGGAAAAGGCCGCAGAAAAGAAAGACCGGGAGACGGCACAAGGTTTGGTTGAAAGCTATATCCATTTAAACGGGAAAGTCGGGAGTTTGGCAGTAATCTTGTGCGAAACGGATTTTGTCGCAAGGACAGAGGATTTTAAACATCTTGCCCACGAGATAGCTATGCAGGTTGCCGCGATGAACCCCAAGGATGTTGACACCTTATTAAAACAAGAATATATTAGAGACAGTTCCTTAACCATAAATGATTTAGTAAAGCAGCAAATAGCAAAACTCGGAGAGAACATCACCGTTAAGGAAATAAAGCGATTTGAAATATAATGGACCAACTTCTTGATTCCGCTAAAATGCAGATGGCGAAAGTCATCGAGGTTTTAAAGCAGGACCTTTCGACGGTAAGAGCGGGAAAGGCAACGCCGTCTTTGGTAGAACACATAGTAGTTAATGCATACCAGGGTACACAGAAATTAAAAGTAATAGAGCTTGCGCAGGTGCAGGCGCAGGACCCTCAGACTTTGGTTATAACGCCATATGACGCATCAATTATTGGGGAAATCCATAAGGCGATCATGGACTCGGGGACAGGGTTTACTCCGGTAATAGACGGACAACTTATCAGGATTTCGATCCCTCCATTATCTGAAGAAAGACGCCAGCAGCTGGTATCTTTGGTCCACCAGAAACTTGAAGGGGGAAGAATTCAGGTTAGACAACAGCGCCACGAGGCAATGAGTGAGGTAAAAAAACAGTTAAACGATAAGGCGATTTCCGAGGACGACGACGAAAGGCTTGAAAAGGAAATCCAGAAATTAACCGATGATACGATTACCCAAATAGATTCTCTGGGAAAGCAAAAGGAAGAAGAACTGATGGCGATATGATTATTGCCTAAGTCTTTATATAACTTTCTAGTTCCGCAGTTTGTGACAGTAGCTTTTAAATTAAGTCAATTTAGATTATTCAATATTGTTTATTAGGTAAATTTTGCATGTTAAGCTCGAAATGCGAACTGCAAAAATCATATACCTCCTCACTTATTTAAAATTAATTCAGAAATCTTTAATCTTTAATCATTAATCTTATTCTGTTATACTTTTAATCTATGCTTTTAGGAATTGTCGCTTTTCTGATAATACTTTCGGTGCTTGTTTTAATCCACGAAGCTGGCCATTTTACAGTCGCCAAAATCTTCGGCATTAAGGTTGAAGAATTCGGTTTCGGACTTCCTCTTACGCGCGCAATATTTTCGGTAAAACGGGGAGAGACTGTTTATTCATTATACCCGGCATTAATCGGGGGGTTTGTAAAACTTTACGGGGAGGACGAGGCCGGTTCCGGTACGGTAAGCCTTAAGCCTCATCAGCTTGAAAAAAAGGACCTCGACAGGGCATTTTTCAGTAAATCCCCCTTGCAAAGGGCTTTGGTGATCGTTGCCGGTGTTGTTATGAACGTGTTTTTGGCAGCTGCCATTTTTTATGTATTTTTATTTATGTCAAATTTTACAACGGACCTTCCGCAGCTTAACAACCACACTTTCTTTTTTGTTACACAGACAAATATTCCTTCCGAGGTAATCGTTGAACAGGTGGCTAGCGGATCGCCTGCAGAGAAAGCGGGAATTACGGTTCCTTCAAGGGTATTAAAATTAGACGGCAGGGCGATAGTGCCGGATAATTTTGTAAATGAAGTAGACAAGTATAAGGGTAAACAAATAACTCTAACGCTTGAGAACCAAAATACGAATAAGATTTATTCGGTTAGCCTAACGCCCAGAGTTTCTCCGCCTCAAGGGCAGGGAGCGATGGGAGTTGCAATCGGTACGACGTACGCCATTGCGCACCTCGTGTACAAAACTCCATTGGAAAAACTATTTTCGGGGTTTGTGCATCCTGCAAATTTATTAGTGTGGAACTTTGAATCTATAGCTTATCTTATAGAGCAGTCTTTTAAGCAGAATAATTTTGCACCTGTTGCAAACAGTGTTGCCGGTCCGGTAGGAATATACTCGCTTGTTTCCGCGGTTGTGAGTATACCGAATACAAAAGAGGCGATAATGGGGCTCTTGAATTTATCGGGGCTTTTGTCGGCGCTTCTTGCGTTTATGAACGTTTTGCCGATCCCCGGTTTGGATGGCGGAAGACTGTTATTTATAGTAATCGAAGGAATTACGGGCAAAAAAGTCAACCCTGTTATAGAAGGTTATGCAAATACCATAGGCATAGCATTTTTGTTATTATTAATGGCCGTTATTACGCTTCATGATATCATAAGGCTTGTTTCCGGACAGCCGCTTATTCCTCAAATAAAATAAATGCAAATAAAAATAGTTAAAGACAGAAGTGAGGGAAAAGATTTTGCAAAAAATCTTCTTTATAAAGTTTGCGATAAGGATACGGTATTATTTTTATCCGGCGGCTCGACCCCGAAAGAACTTTATCAAGTTTTAGCAAAAGAAAAAAAACTTAATTTGGGCGCCGCAGCGTTGGTAGATGAAAGATTTAAACAAGAAACAAAAAACAAAAAACAAAAATCTGAAGTCTTAACGAACGAAGATATGATAAAAGATACGGGACTGGCGCAATTCTTCAAAAAAAATAAAATCCCTTTTTATACTATTCTTGAAAAGAAAGGCCTAATCGAATCTTCAAAAGACTACCAGGATAAAGCATCGAAACTTTTTAATGCATATAGAAATAAGGTCGCGATTATGGGTATCGGAGACGATGGGCACACCGCGGGCATACCGACCCGAAAACAAAAATCAGAAAACAAAAATCAAAATTTTCGGGAAGATTTAGTGGATAGGTACACCGATTTTCCGGGGGAGTTTAAGGAAAGGATAACACTTACTTTCAATGCGTTATCGCAGATGGACTTATTGATAGTATTGGTTTTTGGCTCAAGTAAACTGGTGGCACTTATGAAAATGAAAGAAAAAGGGCCGTTATACGAAATTCCCGCCAGATTTTATCTAAGCAGTCTTTCAGTAAATAAAACTATTTTAATAACTGATAATAAGTTGTAAAATTGTTAAATAATTTATGATTAACTTCCCGTTTGTAATCGTGATTTTCGGCGCAACAGGAGACTTGGCAAAAAATAAATTAATACCCGCGCTTTTTTCCCTTTTTAAAGAAGATAAGCTTCCCAAGGATTTTTTTATAATCGGATTTTCAAGGCGTGAGCTTACACACCCGCAATTCCACGTCCATTTTGAGTCGGAAAGAAGTCATGAAAAATGGGGAGAGTTTACAAAACATCTATTTTACCAGTCGGGCAGCTTTGAGGAGGAGAAGGGATATCTTGCACTAATAGAACAGCTAAGACAAATAGACGATAAAATGGGAGCTTGTGTCACGAGGTTTTTTTATCTTGCGACGCCACCAGACCATTACGAGACAATACTTGACAAGCTCTTGTCGACAAAACTTTCCGAGGGATGCGGACAGGGAAGCAATAAGTGGACAAGGGTCGTAATAGAAAAGCCCTTCGGAAAAGATCTTAGTACCGCAAGAAGTCTCGATAAAAAATTATCGGAAATTTTTGAGGAAAAACAGATTTTTCGCGTCGATCATTATTTAGGTAAGGAAACAGTCCAGAATATCCTTGCTTTTAGGTTTGCAAACGGGATTTTCGAACCTGTCTGGAACAGGAAAGTTATAGACCACGTCCAGATTACCTTTGCCGAAAAAGAGGGAGTTAAAACAAGGGGAAGATTTTACGACGGAGTCGGAGAGCTTAGGGATATCGCCCAGAACCATCTAATGCAGCTTATTGCGGCCGTTGCGATGGAAAGCCCCAAGAGTTTTACTAAAGAGGATTTAAGGGACGCAAGGGCCGCGGTTATTGATTCCGTAAGGATTGCGGACGGAGAATCTGTAGTAAAGGGACAGTACGAAAGCTACAGAAAGGAAAAGGACGTTTCTCCCGATTCGGATACGGAAACTTTTGTCGCGATGAAACTAATGGTAGATACTCCGCGGTTTGAGGGAGTCCCTTTTTACGTAAGGGCCGGAAAAAAACTGGAAAAGGATTTTGTCGAAATTTCTATCGTTTTTATTCAGACCTGCCACATCTTGTTTAAAGAATACGGGTGTCCCGAAATAGGAAACGTAATAACTTTCAGGATCCAGCCGAATGAGGGGATTTCTCTTCGGTTTATCGCAAAAACCCCGGGAGCAAAATTGGGGCTTGAATCGGTTGACATGAAATTTAATTATTCCGAAAGTTTCGGGACAAAAGGACCCGCTGCTTACGAGAAAGTATTGCTTGATATTTTTGCGGGAGATCAGATGCTTTTTAACAGGAGCGATGAATTGGACAGTTCGTGGGAACTGATAACCTCAATCCTTAAAAAATGGAACTCGGAAAAAGAAGAAATAGAGGTTTATAAAGAGGAACAATGGGGTCCGGAACTTGCAAATAAATTAATCGAAAAGGACGGGAGGAAGTGGCTAACATGAAAATAGGGGTTTTGGGACTGGGAAAAATGGGTTCGAGGATAGCCCTTAAATTAGCAGACGGCGGTCACGGCGTTGTTGCATGGAACAGGACGCAGGAAGCGGCAAAAGCATTAAAACTGGAAAATCCCAAAATTGAAATCTCAAATTCCATTAACGAGGTTATCCAAAATCTTCCCGAACCCAGTATTCTTTGGCTCATGCTGCCGGCGGGTGATGCTACACAAAGCGTATTGGACGAAGCATCAAAATACCTTAAAAAGGGCGACATAGTCATTGACGGAGGGAATGCGTATTTCAAAGATACCGAAAAACGGTATCAAAACTTCAAAGAAAAGGGCATCGAATATCTTGGGATCGGCGTAAGCGGCGGGATACTCGCTCCAAAAAACGGGTTTCCGTTAATGGCCGGAGGTTCCAAAAAGGCATACGAAAATATAAAGCCTTTGTTGGAAACACTTTCAAAGCCTAACGGCGGATACGATTATTTCGGGGAAGGCGGCGCCGGTCATTTTGTAAAAATGGTCCATAACGGAATAGAATACGGGATTATGCAGAGTTTCGGCGAAGGATTTGAGGTTTTGGAAAAGTCTTCTTATAAGTTCGATTTATTAAAAGTTGCAAGGCTCTGGCAAAAAGGAACGATTATATCTGGATTTTTGGCCGACAGGGCTTCGGATGCATTGTCGGAAAATCCCGACCTTTCCGGAATTCTGGGTGTAATAGACGAGTCCGGCGAGGCGCGCTGGACGGTCGAGGAGGCTAAAAAAGAAGGCGTAAGGGTTGAAATAATTGAGAGATCACTTGAGTATCGCAGAAGATCAAAAACAGATACAAAAATTCAGAATTCATTTACTGCTAAAATGGTTGCGGCATTAAGGAATGCATTTGGCGGACACAGCGTAAAGAAAAAATAGTATAATTTGTTTTATGGATCAAATAACTTTTGAAGAATTCAAAAAGATAGAGATACGCATAGGGAAGGTTGTCGCTTGCGAAAAAGTCGAAAATGCGGATAAGCTTCTAAAACTTCAGGTAGACTTTGGCACATTCGGTAAGCGTCAGATCGTTTCCGGTATCGCCCAGAGTTTTACGCCCGAAGAAATGGTCGGTAAAAAACTACCATTTATCGTAAATTTAGAGTATAGAAAATTCAAAGGTGAAGAGTCGCAGGGGATGGTAATGGCAATAGACGTTCCCGAAAAAACTGTGCTGCTTGTCCCCGAAGAAGACGTTCCCGAGGGAACCGAGGTCGTCTAAAATCTTTTCTTGTATAAAATTCTCCAGTCTTTAACGTCGTACCAGTCTCTTTTTCCTTTTTTGGGCGCGGTGAGATATGCCGCTCCTATCGTATATTCGTTTTTCAGATAGAGTTTATCTATAATTGCGAGTTTTTCATCTTTTGGCATTTTTTTGTATATAAGGCTCATGTGGGGTTTAAAATTTTCAATTAGCCTTTTGTCGGTTCCTTCGGATAACTTTAAGAATAAATCTCGTAACTCCTGATTTATTTCAAACTCTATGTAAACAGTTTTAAAAAAATCTTCGCTTTGTCCGACTCCTGTTTTTTTGATCTTGAATGGTTTGGCTTGATTAAAAGCATTATCAAAGGCCGACTTTAATTTGTCCAAGGTTATTGTTATGTCCCCACAAATCGTAAGATGCGGAGTAAAAGCCGGGGAGTAGTTTTCGTTTGCAAGTTTTTGGATGATGTTTTCAAGATAAAGCTTGTCGTCGTCCTGCGGAACAAGCCAAATAGAAAAGAAGTTTTCCATAATAATATGGAGATTATTTCATAGACTCATCTAAAGTTTCAATAACAATCTTATCGGCCCAAGCCATTCCGCGAGCCTTATCGTCAATAAAATAAGCCACTTCTTCCGCGGGCCAGCAATTTCTTGCATCATCAATTTCCTGCGGGGTGATTTCGTCAGTAAAATCTTCGTATTGAGACGTTATTCTTACTTTTTTACTAGTTAAAAAAATTGATTCCGCTAGTATTCCCATTAATGTTTCAATAGGTATTTCTCCGGGATATGGTACAGTGACTTTGCCTTCGGACAAAGGTTCAATAACAGAGGGTTGTGGTACGAGTCTTTCGGCACTCATAAGTATATAAGTGTAGAAGTATACGACAAGACAAATTAAAATTCAAAGGGCAAAATTAAAAATTAGTATGCTATACTTGAATTTATGAGATACTCAAATTTATTTGGCAAAACTTTACGCGATTTTCCCAAAGACGAAGTTTCCGTAAACGCCAAGTATTTGTTAAGAGCAGGATTTATCGACAAATTAATGGCCGGATCTTTTACGCTTTTGCCATTAGGGTTTCGGGTCGTTGAAAAAATAAAACAGATAATTAGGGATGAAATGGATGCAACGGGTGCCAATGAAATGCTTATGCCGCTTTTGCATCCGAAAGAAATTTGGAACGAAACCGGACGCTGGGAAACCGCCAAAGGCATTATGTTCCAGCTTAAAAAAGATAACAAGGAATACGGGCTTTCTTTTACGCACGAAGAAATCGTAATGGATTTAATAAGAAAAAGAACGCAAAGCTTTAAGGATTTTCCGATAAAAATTTATCATTTTTCTACAAAATTCAGGGACGAACCCCGCGCCAAATCCGGAATTTTAAGGGGCAGGGAATTTATAATGAAGGATTTATACAGCGCCCACACTTCAAAAGAGGACATGGAAAAATATTACTGGGAAGTGGCAAAAGCATACATTAAAACATTTAAAAGGATGGGACTTAATGCAAAAATAGTTGAAGCGGCAGGAGGAGTTTTTACGGATGCCCATACCCATGAATTCCAGGTCTTATGCGAGCAGGGCGAGGACACTATTTATTACTGCGATTCGTGTGATTTTGCGCAGAATAAGGAAATTTTTGAGGGTAAGGGCGGGAAGCCTTGTCCTAAGTGCAAAAAAGGTAAGATTATAGAGGCAAAAGCAATTGAGGTTGGAAATATCTTCCCCTTAGGGACAATGTATTCGGAAAAAATGCACTTCCATTTTACCGATAGAAACGGAAGCAAAAAGCCGGTTGTTTTGGCAAGTTACGGCATTGGTCCGACAAGACTGTTGGGAACTCTGGTCGAAGTGTTCCACGACGATAAGGGCATTATCTGGCCTAAGTCGGTCGCTCCATACGGCGCACATCTTATATCCATAAATTCAAATGAAAAAGCGGATAGTGTATATCGGGCATTGGAAAAAGAGGGGATCGAGGTGTTGTATGACGACCGTGAGACCGGGGCCGGAGAAAAATTCGCAGATGCCGATCTAATCGGAATTCCGGTAAGGCTTGTCGTAAGTCCTAAAACTGAAAACAGGATCGAATATAAGGAAAGAGGTTCGGAAAAAATTGAACTTTTGCCGCTTGAAGACGTCTTAAAAAAACTAAAATAGTCCGAAGATTTTTGCCCAGACCACAGTATAGGCTATAAGGAATAAAATCACTCCAACGCCTAAAATAAAACTTCTTAATTTATGTGATTTTTCGGGCGGAGCGACGGGTGAGTCACCATTTACAATTTGGTCGGTTGTTCCCATAGGAATTTGTTGTTCCTCTGTTTGCTGAGGAGAATTTTGTTGCGCTGGCGTATACAAACCGCTTCTATATAAAGGTGAACTTGTAATATCCTGTTCGGTTTGTGAAACAGGGGATTGAAATTGTTCTGCAGGTTCTTCGATTTGTTGGGTTTCCATGCGGGGCGGCGGCGGGTTAAATGATTGCTGTTCCTGCGGAGCCTGTTGTAAGTTAGAAGGGAATTGAGGTTGTTCCGACTGCGGTTGATTTTCTTGTGCCTGTATTGGTTGGGCGGGAGGCGTAAAAGCCTGTGGTTGTTGCGGTTCCTGCTGAGGCGGTGGTGTTTGCGGCTCCTGCTGGGTGGGGGGAGTGCCAGACATAATTCTTTCGTAGGCTTCTCTTAATTTTGGATCCAAATTGGTAGGCGATTTAGGATTCATATATTAATCGTCCGTTATTAGGCGTTTTTTGTCAAGTCGCTTCCATTTTTGGCATAAAAAATGTATACTAATTCATCTATGAAGTATATTGTTACACATTCGGCTCCCGATATGGACGCCATAACTTCTGTCTGGCTTTTAAGAAAGTTTTTGGGCGGATGGGATAAGGCCGAAGCTAAGTTTGTGCCCGCGGGCGACAGGCTTTTGCCGCTTCCGCAAGGACAAGGGCATGAATATGCAATAGAGAAAAAGGGCCGCGATGAGTATATTCACGTTGATACGGGACTAGGGCCATTAGATCACCATCAGACCTCAAGTGACAAGGTTTGCGGAGCATCGTTAACGTTTGATTTCGTAAAAAAGGGATTAATCGAGAATGAGCCCTCAATTAACGACGAAAAACTTGAAGCTTTGCAAAGGATGGTGGGTTACGTTGTAGGAGTAGACCATTTTAAAGAGGTTTTCCGCCCCGACCCTTTGGCCGACTATCAGGATTTTTCGGTCGTCAATATTCTGGACGGTCTAAAGCTTGAAAGACCGAACCAGGACAACTATTATGTTGATTTTATCTCAGAGTGTCTGGATGCTTTATTGCATGATTTCGAAAACCGCATTTGGGCCGAAAGGGAAATTAAAAATATAGGCATCGTATTTAAAACAAAGTGGGGTAAAGCTTTGGGGATTTCGACTATTAATGATTCTGTCGTAAAACTTGCACAGCTCATGGGTTATGAGATGGTAGTGCGGCAGGATCCGAGGAAAAACTATGTAAGAATTAAAGCAAAACCGGACGCACCCGGCCGTAGGGGTGTTGATTTGACCCTTGCGTATGAAAAACTCAAAAAAATGGATCCTCAAGCCACATGGTTTTTGCACGTTTCAAAAAAAATGCTTTTAAACGGGACTCCGAAAAACCCGAAAATGCGGCCTACGAAGCTAAAACTAAATGATATAATAGAAGTACTAAAAACAATCTGAATATATGAGTAATTGCGTTTTCTGTAAAATTAGGGACAAGGAAATCCCCAAAAAATTTGAATACGAAGATGAGGATGTTATGGTTTTCCCCGACATAAACCCGATGAAGCCGGTGCATATTCTGGTTGTTCCTAAAAAACACATAAAGGATTTTTCAGATTTAAAGGACAAGGACCTTTTTATGAAAATTAAGTCTGCAATAGATAGGACGGTAGTGAAAAAACTTAAAAACAAAGGTTACAGGGTGTCCGTAAACGGAGGGGGAGCCCAGATTATTGATCATTTGCATTTTCATATTGTTGGTCCGATAAGTAAAGACGTGGGGATGTAATTTAAAGGAGGTGTTTTATTTATATGGTAGTAGTTAAAAAAATGCCTGGAGACAGCGATGAGGCATTAATAAGAAAGTTTTCAAGAAAGGTTATGTCTGAGGGAATTCTTCAGGAAGCCAAAAGGCGCGAATTCTACCTTAAACCTTCTCTTGCCAAAAAACAAAAGGCGGAAGACGCCCGAAAAGCAAAAAGAATGCCAAGCGCTTAAATTCATGAATAATGTCAAAGTATTAATTTTTGTCGAGTCAAGGTACAAAATTAACAGAAAAAGAATAAAGCAGACGATACAGAATACGATTAACAAAAATCAGGTTTCAGGGCCTGTTGAAATTTCCGTTGCTATTGTCGGCGACAGGAAAATGAAGGAATTGAGCAGGAAATATAAGGGCGAAGATAAAACGAGAAATATATTATCATTCTCACAAGTTGAAGGAGAAGAAATAAAAAATCCGGGGGAGAATTTAAGGCTTGGCGATATAGTTCTGTCGTTCCCACAGGTGATTAACGATGCGGCTAGAGATGAAATGCTTGTCGATGATAAGGTCGACGAACTTGTTGAGCACGGTTTATTGCACCTATTGGGGCTTCATCATGATTAACAATTTTCAGTTTTTCAAAATTGTAAATTGAAGCATTAAAGACGTTTATGGTTTTTTATAGAAAATACAGACCCCAGAAAATTTCAGAACTTGATAACGAAGTTGTTAGGGAAAATCTTACGACAATTTTTTCAAGCAAGAATTCAATTCACGCATTTTTGTTTACCGGTCCAAAGGGTTTGGGGAAGACTTCTGCGGCAAGAATTGTTGCAAAGGTCATAAACTGCACGGGACGCAAGAATAAAAATGACTTGGAGCCCTGCAACAAGTGTGAGCAATGCGTCTCTATTACAAACGGAAATAATTTGGATATTACAGAAATTGACGGAGCTTCAAACCGTGGAATAGACGAAATTAGGGACCTGAAGGAGAAAATAAATCTTGCTCCGTTTAAAGCACAAAAAAAAGTTTACATTATAGACGAAGTCCATATGTTGACAACGGAAGCATTTAACGCCCTTTTGAAAACATTGGAAGAACCGCCGAACCATGCCGTTTTTATACTCTGTACCACCGAATCGCAAAAAGTTCCGGCAACGATCGCCTCACGTTGTTTTAGGGTTAATTTTACAAAAGCGACAAACGAGGAACTCGTAAGAAGCATGCAAAGAATTGTCTCAAAAGAGGGAATAAGAACGGACAAAGAGGCACTTTTACAAATGGCGGCACTTTCGGACGGAAGCTTCAGGGATGCGGCGAAGATTCTCGAGGAAATCGTAAGTTATGCGGGTAAGAAAACGTTGACAAAAGATCTCGTAAGCGAGAAATACAATATTGTGGGAATTGAAAAAAGCGTAGAGGAAATGTTTGATGTATTTTATAAAAATGATATTAAAAAGGGTATTAATCTTTGCCATATGCTCGAAAAGCAGGGGACCGATTTTAAATTTTTTATTGAAAAATTAATTGACAGGCTTCACGTGCTGCTTTTGATTAAAGCCGGTGTAATCGAGGGGGAGACGCAATTTAGCCTTAATCAAATTAGGCAGCTTTTTGAACTTTTGTCCACTGCTTATCAGGGATCAAAATTTGCGGTTTTACCCCAGATTCCGCTTGAGCTTGCGGTGATTGAGTGGGGGGAAAACGACGTGGAAGCCGAACGCAACTCGCAACCGCAAACCAACGCTCAGCAACCGGATTATTCTAGTAGTGGCCCACATGCTTTACTAAATGGTAAGCGACAATTAGATGATGAGAAAACCCCAATTGGTTCTAAGCAGATTTCTAATTCACCTTCAGGCGGAAATGCGTCCGACTTCTTTATTAAATTAATAAACGAAGTTAAAAGTCAGAATAAGCTTTTTGCGGGAGTTTTAAGAAGCTGCAGCGCGGGAGACGTTAAAAATGGTAGACTTGTAATAACGGCTTCTTCAAAATTCCATAAGGAAAAAATAGAAGAGGAAAAGAACATGAAGTTATTGGAGGATTCAGTCAAAAAATTAAGCGCAGAAAAGGTAAGCATAGAAGTAAGGTTAAAGGAGGTGAATTAACTTTTATGAACAATCCATTTGGCCAACTTGGCGAACTTAAAAAAATGAGAGACCAGGCGATGAAAATCCAGAAAGAGCTGCAGGCGGAAGAAGTAAGCGTTGAAAAAAACGGAGTTGAAATTGTAATTGCCGGAGACCAAAAAATAAAAGAAATAAAAACAAACGGAAAATCGGATAACGACATAAAAGAAGCGGTAAACGAAGCTGTTAAGAAATCACAGGAAGTTGCCGCCAGAAAACTCGCGTCGATGCAGGGCGGTCTTTCAGGACTCTTGGGTGGAGGCCAGTAACTTCGCTTGCTACAAGGCAAATTTAAATAGTAAAATAGTCTAATGAAGGTTTTTAGTGGAAGTTCCAATAAAAAATTGGCGTCAAAAATTGCAGGAAAATTGAAGTTAGAGCTATCGCCTGTTGAAATTTTTGTGTTTCCCGACCTTGAAAAAAGGATAAGGATTCAGGAGAAAGTACTCGATGAAGACTGCGTCGTTGTTCAGTCCGCAAGCATTCCTCCGGACGAAAACTATATGGAACTTTTTATTATGATTGATGCCCTGAGACGCTCGGGTGCAAAATCTATAAAAGTTGTAATTCCATATCTTGGTTACCAAAGACAGGATCATATCTTCAGGGAAGGCGAGGCGGTTTCGTTGGAGGTGATCGCCGAAATTCTGAAAACTGTCGGGATGAGCGAAGCTTATTCTTTTGATCTCCACAGCCCGAAGATTCCGGACGTATTTTCAGTTCCTTTGCATCACCTGTCGGCGCTTCCTGAATTTGGCGTAAAAATTAAAAAGGATTTTAATTTGGATGAAATTGTACTTGTTTCACCGGATATGGGAGGCATAAGAAGAATTAAGGAAGTATCGGAAATGTTAGGCAATATCCCTTATGCAACTATTGTGAAAAACAGAGATTTGACAACCGGAAGCATTAATGATTCAAACCTAGACGGCGACGTCAGGGATAAAACAGCAATAATAGTTGACGATATGATTTCAACCGGGAAAACAACGGTAGAAGCTTCGGAATTACTGGTAAACGAAGGGGCTTCGAAAGTTTTTGCTTTCGCGACGCACGCCGTCTTTGCACGAGACGCCGCTAGGCTTTTGCAGCATTCAAGGATTGAGCGGGTAATAGTTTCGGACACTATTGATGTTCCTGTCTACAGCCTTTTTCCAAAACTGGAAATAGTTTCCATTTCTGACGTTGCCGCGGAGGCCTTAAAACAATAAGTTATGGTAATTCCAAAAGCAATACAAAACTTAATAGAATCTTTCGAAAGGCTTCCAGGAGTTGGACCAAAGACAGCTCAGAGGTTGACTTTTTATCTCTTGCACGTTCCTCAGGAGGAGCTTAATAAATTCGCTTCTTCTTTACAGAATCTTAAAGAGAGTACGGTAATTTGCTCAAACTGTTTTATGGTAGACGACAAAGATCCCTGCGGAATTTGCGCGGATTCCCAAAGGGATACTTCGATAATTTGCGTAGTGGAACAACCTCTGGATGTTCTGGCGCTTGAAAAAGGCAAGGGTTATAAGGGTTTATACCACGTTTTGCACGGCAAAATTGACCCTTTGGAGAATATCGGTCCCGAGGAAATTTACATTCCGCAGCTTATATCAAGAATAATAAATCAAAAGTCAAAGATTAGAGAGATAATCCTTGCGACTAATCCGACGATGGAAGGAGAGGCAACCGCGATGTATCTTAGGAAAGAGCTTAAAAACAGGGATCCCAAGCTCAAGATTACGAGAATCGGAAGGGGACTTCCTGTGGGAGCTGATTTGGAGTATGCTGATGATATAACCCTTCAGAGAGCAATGGACGGAAGGAGCGACTATTAATGGATACATACACGATGCCGCAGATCGGCGAAATACTAGAGCAAGGCGGACACGCAAGTGCAGACGCGGCCAAAACCGCGGCGTCTGATGTTACACATTCTTTTCAGGGCCAAGTAGGGATAAAAAACGAGCCCGGATCTACAGCGTTGCAGCAACAGGGCCAGGCTATGCAGGCAGAACCTGTAGTAAATTTATCCAATGCCAACTTGGCAAATGAAGAGACCGCAGAGCTTGTTAGGGATTTTTATGCCCCTACACAATCCGCTGCCGCGGCAACCCCCCAAATG
>JAJYEF010000042.1:7334-7710 GCA_021785915.1 bacterium | reverse complement strand
TTTGTCGACGACGGTTCAACAGACGGCTCGCTTGAAATCCTCAAAGACTTTGAGAAAAAGAATAAAAACGTAAAAATCATATCTTTTCGGAAAAACAGGGGGAAGGCCGAGGCACTAACCACCGGTTTCCAGGCGGCAAAAGGAGATTTGGTCGTAACTTTGGATGCGGACTTGCAGGACAGGCCCGAGGAAATACATAAGCTTATACAAAAGCATAAAGAGGGCTACGACATGGTCTCGGGATGGCGAAGGGACAGGAAAGATGCCCTAAAAACCAGGCTTTCGTCGAAACTTTTTAATTTTGTAATGAGTTCTTTCTGGGGTGTCCACCTGCATGATTACAATTGCGGTTTAAAGCTTTATACGAAAGACGCGG
>JAJYEF010000042.1:0-7324 GCA_021785915.1 bacterium | reverse complement strand
TTTACGGAGGGATGCACAGGTTTATTCCGCTTTTGGCGGCGGAAAAAGGGTTTGAGGTAACTGAGGTGCCGGTTGTGCACGAAAGGCGTAAGTTCGGAAAATCGAAATACGGTTTTTCGAAGATTTTTAAGGATATCCCCGATATGTTTACGATATTGTTTCTTTCCAGATACGCCGAAAGGCCTCTTCATTTCTTCGGCGCGGTCGGGGGTCTTCTTTCCGCGATAGGTATTATAGTGTTGATATACCTTACCATTCTGCATTTCCAGGGGCATACAATAGGCAACAGGCCGCTTTTGACATTCGGGATACTGTTGGTCTTGGCGGGAATGCAGGTGTTTTTTACAGGATTTCTAGCAGACCTTATACTTCACATTTCGGAAAAAAACGGCGTTAACTTGGTCGATAAAGAAGAGCTGAAATATAAAAGCAGTTAAACATAAAACTTAAAATATTAAGATGGCAGATAGATTTGAAACGGTTCATGCTCAGGCTGGGATCGCTGGAAAACAGCTGACCGGATTAATAAAATATTTTAAAAAGTAATTTAAGTTATAAGTTTTATGTTTTATATTTAGTATGGTTATTGGAATTGACGTATCGCAGGTGGTATATGAAAATACGGGAGTCTCCAACTTTCTAAGCGAGTTGGTAGAGTATTTAATCAAACAGGATCGTAAAAATAAATATGTCCTTTTTTATTCCTCACTTAGAAGGAATCTTCAGTCTTCAGTCTTTAATCTTCAGTCAAATCCCAATGTCACAATCAAGCAATATAAAATTCCTCCGACGGTTTTGGATTTGATATGGAATAAGCTTCACATATTGCCCATTGAAAATTTTGTGGGAGACGTTGACGTTTTTATAACCTCAGACTGGACTGAGCCCCCTGCCAGAAGAGCAAAAAAGGCAACGATTTTATACGATCTTTTGGTCTATAAATATCCGCAGGAGATGCATCCTAAAATTGTGAGGACACAAAAGCAAAAACTCCGTTGGGTAAAAAAGGAGGCTTCAAAAGTTTTCTGTATCTCGGAGGCGACAAAAAAAGACGCGGCTCAAATTCTAAATATACCCAAAGAAAAACTGGAGGTTATATATCCGGGAATTTAAATGAAGTAGGACGTAAGGGATAAGATGTAGGAAATATAAGGAAAATCTTAAGTCGTATATCTTATATCAAATTTATGAGAATCGGGATAAACGGATACGAAGCTGTTGTGCCAAGGTTCGGTTTTGACAGAAAAACCGGATTGCCACTTCGTGTTGGAAGCGGAGAGGTAAGTTTCGAGCTTTTAAAGTACCTTTCCGAAATTGATAATAAAAACGAATACTCGGTATTTTTGCCAGTTAAGCCTTCCGCCGACATGCCCGGGGAAAGCAAAAACTTTAAGTACGTAGTTTTTCATGCAAAAAAACTTTGGACGCTTATCGGATTATCGATGAAATCAAAAAATTATAAGCTCGACGTTTTCTTTTCTCCGACACATTATCTTCCCTTTATGACAAACGCGCCTTCAGTAATTTCCATACTCGACGTTTCCTACCTTAAGTTTCCGCAAGCCTTCAAGAGAAAGGATTTGTATATGCTTAAGTACTGGGGAGGGTTTTCGATAAAAAAAGCAAAAGCAATAATAACCATCAGTAAGTCAAGCAGGGATGATATAATCAGATCGTACCATGTTCCGGGTGATAAGGTTAAAGTAGTTTACCCCGGAATCAAAAAAGATTTAAGATTTAAGATTAAAGATTTAAGCATGGAAACACTCAAGAAAAAATTCGGCATCGAAAGCCCTTATATATTGTTTGTCGGGACGCTTCAGCCCCGCAAGAATATAATAAGGCTTATAGAGGCGTTTTCACTGCTCAAAGAACAAGGAATAAAGAACGAGGAACTCCAATTAGTAGTTGTCGGACGCAAGGGATGGATGTACGAGGAAATCCTTGATGCCCCGGCCAAATACAACGTCAGGGAGAAAGTAAAGTTTTTAGATTCGGTTGAGGATTCGGATCTTCCGTCTCTTTACAAAAATGCGCTGTGTTTTTGTCTTCCGAGCCTTTACGAAGGATTCGGCCTTCCGGTTTTGGAAGCGATGCAGTACGGCTGTCCCGTTGTAACAAGCAACGTATCAAGCCTTCCCGAAGCAGGGGGAGACGCGGCGCTTTATTTTGACCCGGAAAATGTCCAAGACATTGTCCGAAGTTTAAAACTTATAACGGAAAACTCAAAACTTAGGGAAGAATTGATAAAGAAGGGATACGAGCAGGCAGCTAAATTTTCCTGGGAGAAGTCTGCAAAACAGACTTTGCAAATTCTTGAGGAAGTTGCTAAAAAATGATTGCCGATTATAGATTACTGAATAAAGAATTGTAAGTTTTATGTTTAATTATGGATAAAGCTTTAAGAAGGATTAAAACAGTTTTTTGGGAGTTGGTCGCCTTTAAATTAAATCTTACCGGTAAAATTCCCTCTCATTATGTGAGAAGGTTTGTCTACAGGTTTTGGGGAGTAAGAATAGGAAGCGGCTCGACAATACATACGGGTGCGGTTTTTTATTACCCCCGCAATATAAAAATCGGAGAGGACACCATAATCGGTGAACAGGCGGTTTTGGACGGAAGGGACAAGCTTATTTTCGGAAACCACGTGGACGTTGCAACAGGTGTTATGTTTTATAACGGCGAGCACGACATAAACGACGAAAAATTCGGCGCGGTTTATGCTCCCGTTGTTATCGAAGACTACGTTTTTATCGGTCCCCGCGCGATAATCCTTCCGGGAGTGACTGTTCATAAAGGCGCGGTCGTTGCGGCGGGTGCGGTTGTTACAAAAGACGTTGAGGAGTTTAAGATAGTCGGGGGAGTTCCGGCAAGAGAAATAGGAGAAAGGAAAAACAAAAGCCCCAATTACAAACTTGGCAGGGCCGCGTGGTTTCGCTGATTCTGTCAGCGAATGACGAATGTCAAATGACGAATAAGCTAATGAATTATTTAATCATTTAAATATTAATTTAAATCTGCCTATTTTGTTATTATGGTAGAGCTTTCGGTAATAATCTTAAATTACAAGACCAAGGACCTGACGATCGAGTGCATAAATTCGATTGTTGCACAGTACGAACAGGAGCTTGAAAAAGGGATTTTTGAGATTATTCTTGTTGATAACGCATCGGGTGACGACAGCGTTAAAGCATTTAAGAAACTCAAAATTTCAAACCTCCGGCTTATCGAAAACAACGAAAACGCGGGGTTTTCAAAAGGATGCAACCTGGGGGCAAAGTCTGCAATGGGCAAGTTTTTGCTGTTTTTAAATTCCGATACTTTAATTAAGGACCAGGGACTGATGAAAATGATAAAATTCTTTGACGACAAGAAAACCTTGGGTATTTTGGGAGGAAAGCTTAAAAACGACGACGGATCAAACCAGTTGTCCTGCGGAAAATTTTACAGCCCGTTTAATCTTTTTTTAATGCTTTTCGGATTTAATAAATTTACCAGGGAAAGTCCGAATGTTATTAAAAAAGTCGACTGGGTGTCGGGTGCAAGTCTGATGATAAAAAGAGTAACCTTTAATAAATTAGGAGGTTTTGATAAGGATATTTTTATGTATCTTGAGGATATGGAGCTTTGTTACCGGGCAAAAAAAGCCGGTCTTGATACTTACTTTTTCCCCGAGATTATGCTTTTCCATAAAGAAGGCAGAAGTTCGGGAAGAAGCTTTGCAATACTGAATATCTATAAAAGCACTTTGATTTTTTACAAAAAACATATGTCAAAATCCGATTACAACTTTGCAAGACGGATGCTTTATATTAAAGCTCTATTTCTTAATTCTTTTGGCAAATTGACGAAAAACAGTTATTATATTAATACCTATGGGAAGGCTCTTGAACTTTTTTAGACAAAATTTACTGAAGATACTTGTTTCGTTTCTGATAATTTTTATTCCGCTTTATCCGAAACTTCCAAGCGTTCATATTAACCATACGTGGGTTTATATAAGGCTTGAGGACTTTGCTATTCTTTTGACAGTTTTAGTCTGGCTTTTGCAGTTCATGCTTAGAAAAGTAAAGCTCCCGCCTAAAATCTGGACCGGTTTTGCCTTTTACTGGGCGGCGGGACTGGCGTCGCTTGTATTTTCCCTTATTTTTATAGGGCCTCATATTGCCAACTTTTTCCCGAAAGTTGCCGCGCTTTACTACCTTCGGCACATAGAATACCTTAGCTTATTTTTCGTCGCTTTTTCGACCGTCAGAAGCCGGAAGGACCTTCGGGATTACCTTATTATCCTGTCCGCTACGGTGGTGGCGTTTTCTGCATACGCTTTCGGGCAAAGGTTTTACCTTGATCTTTGGGCCGCTTTCCCCAAGTTTTTCGAGCACTATTCTTTTTGCTTCCCTTCATTTCAGACCGGAAACGAGCAGTTTGCAAAAGGAATCCCCCTGTGCCTTCCGAAAGGAGCGAGGATAACGGCGACTTTCGCCGGACACTACGATCTTGCCGCCTATCTTGTTATGCTCATTCCCGTATTTACCGCTTTGATTTTTGCGGTTAAGAAAAGGTTATATAAAATCCTCGCTTTTTTGCTCACATTAACTTCGATAATGGTTATGATTTTTACATCTTCAAGAGTTTCGTTTATAGCATATCTCGTAGGGATTGCCGTTACTTTATGGCTTATAAAAAAGAAAAAATACATAATTCCGTTTTTTGCCTTAAGCGTAGTTCTCCTTCTTATATTTTCGAGTTCAACCGCAAAACGTTTTATGGAAACGTTCAGGCTGACGTCGGTTGTCGTAAATAACCAGGGGCAGGTCGTCGGCCAGCTTCCCCAGGATTTGCAAAATAAGGTTTCAAATAACATTATCGCCAATGTTCCGACCCAGAACCTTCCGGAGGGCTCGGGATATTTGGGCCTTCCGCAGGTGTCCAACCTTAAGAAAACAAACAAGGCGATAGTACAGTCAAACCTTTCCATAGAGGAGGCAAAAAAGCTAAAGCTTGAAAACGGGGGAGTGCAGATTTCCACTATTTCCGGAAGTTTCCTTATTAAAAAAGTTTTGGTATATGACATTTCATTTACTACCAGGTTCCAGGCCGAATGGCCAAACGCCTGGAATGCATTCCTTAGGAACCCTATCCTGGGAAGCGGGTTTGCGACAATCACTCTTGCAGTTGACAATAATTTTCTAAGAATCTTGGGCGAGACCGGCCTTTTGGGAATGGCTTCTTTCCTTTCCATATTTTTGCTTCTTTTCCTTGTTCTAAAACAGGTTTTACCGGAGGTTTCCGACAGCCTTCCCAGGGCATTTTTATTGGGGCTGGTTGGCGGGGTAGTAGGTATTTTCTTAAATGCAACACTTATAGACGTTTTTGAGGCTTCAAAACTTGCCGAGTCTATGTGGATAGTGCTTGGTATTGCCGCCGGGACGGCATTCTTATACAAAAAAGACTACCAATACGTCAAATATATTTTAAGGTACCTTACTTCGCACGTATTTATAGTTTTTTACCTGTTTTTCCTCCTGGTGTTTTTTTATATGCGGGCAATCGGCAACTTCTTTGTGGCAGACGATTTTACATGGCTTAAGTGGGCGGCGACCACTAACCTTCCGGACTTGCCCAAGCTTTTCATAAATTCCCAGGGATTCTTCTATAGGCCTTTGGACAAGCTTATGATGTACCTTTTGTATACGGTGTTTTCGTTTACGCCCAACGGTTACCACGTATTTATGCTTTCAATACATTTCCTAACCGCATTAGGAGTTTACATACTTATCCAGAAGCTGTTTAAAAATAAGGTTCTTTCTTTTATAGGAGCATTTGTATTCTTGTTCCTTCCCTCCCAGGGGGAGGATTTATACTGGATCTCGACGATGTCTACAAACCTTTACGCGCTTTTTACGGTTTATGCAATTCTTGCATGGACGCAGTTTAGAGGGCACGGCTCAAAAATATGGTATATTATCGCACTAAGTTTGGGGCTTTTAACTTTTCTTTCGTATGAAGGTTCAATAATACTTCTTCCCCTTATAATTTTGGTTGATATCTTTGTTTCAAAAATCAAGGTTTACAAGGACAGTGCAATATTAAGCTATATACCTTTTGGAATATTTACTCTTTTGTATCCTTTTGTCAGGCAACTTACCAATTCCGTAGGTTTTGGCGGCGACTATTCTTACAGCCTTCCGCACCTGGTACCCAATTTTGTCGGAAATTTCCTGGGATACGTGGCCATGTATATAGCGGGAGAGCCGGTGCTCCCTTACTACACGATGCTAAGAGACCTTCTAAAACAGCAGGCTTTATACATCGCCGCAATACTTTTATTCGTGTTGTTAGTCGGGGCATTTTATATATTTATTAACAGGGCAAAGATTAAGAAGTATTACAAAAACGAGGAATTAAGACTTGCATTTTTTGCGCTTTCCTTTTCGTTTGTAGCTTTGATTCCGTTCTTAGGACTCGGCAACCTTTCAGAAAGGTATGCGTATCTTGCGTCAGTTGGCTTTAGCATACTGTTTGTGCTGGTTGTCAGAAAATTGGTTTCCCTTTTAAAGTCCAAAAGAGCAGTGAATATATTTCTTGTCGTATTAATGCTTTTTGTCGGAGGATACTATTATTACCAGCAGGGTCTTGAAAACGCCGAGTGGAAGGAAGCGGGAAGAATAACCCAAAGAACTCTAGGATACCTAAGGCTTTATTACGACGGGAACCATCCCAATGCAAGCTTTTATTTTGTAAACCTTCCCATACGCAAAGACCAGGCCTGGATATTCCCCGTAGGGCTCGAGGACGGGATATGGTTTATTTACAGGGATCCTTCAATAAGAATTTATAAAATAACTTCCCTTTCCGAAGGGATGACTTTAAGTAAACAAAAGAATACTTTTGTTTTTGCCTTTGACAAAAACGACAACATTTATGCAGTTAAATAAATGGTTTGAAAAATACCAAATACCTCTTTTGATTTTAATACTCTTTTTGGGATTTGCGGTAAGGCTTTACAGGTTTAACAGTCCTATTGCCGACTGGCATTCCTGGCGCCAGTCAGATACTTCCGCGGTTTCGAGAACATTTGTAAACCAGGGCTTTGATATTTTGCATCCGAGGTTTGAAGATATCTCAAACGTCGCCTCGGGCCTTGATAACCCGATGGGTTACAGGTTTGTAGAATTTCCGATCTATAACGTTTTACAGGCGGCAACCTTTAAATATATAGGGGTACTTACTCTTCCCGAGTGGGGAAGGCTTGTTTCCATATTTGCCTCGCTATTATCTGCGGTATTCCTGTATTTAATTATAAAGAAGCGTTTCGGAAAGC